>NZ_JARUJP010000001.1:0-481145 GCF_033659955.1 Clostridium tanneri | reverse complement strand
ATTCCGATTATCTTCATTATGTCCATTTCTCTGCCCATTTTTGAATTTCATCCATAACAGCTTGCAGTTCCATTCCTTTTTCTGTAAGTTCATATTCTATACGCACAGGGGTTTCTGGATAAACCTTTCTGATGACTATTCCTTCATTCTCCAGCTCTTTAAATCTTTCGGTAAGCATACGAGCGCTCATATTAGGAATTGCTTCTGCTATTTCAGAAAACCGCTTTTGTCCACTTAATAGTGTTCTTATAATTAACCCAGTCCATCTTTTTCCTAATAATTCAAAGGCATTTTCAAACTTTGGGCACATATGATATTTTTCCATATCCATTCACCACCTTTTATTAATATATCACAGTTACTTAATAAAAGTAAGTGACTTATTATAGTATACCAATATAAGGATTTATTATAATTTTATTTTTATCTTTTATTATATATTCCTATGTTATTTTTGTTAATTGGAGACAAAATTCAGTATATAGTACTATTCTTATATAATTTCTTAACAAATCTTAAGATTTATATACGAAGGTTTTTAAGAATTTCTTTATACAATAATACTTATAGATTGTATAGAGGAGGAATTCCATATGAGAAAAATAAGCAAAATTTCAATAATAACTGTTTGGCTGGCTTTAATATATATATTATTTAGAATAAATTTATTATCAGGAGATATAAATGATTTAAATGAATTCATCAATAACTGTGGTACCTATAAGATTATAATATTTATAGCTTTATCTTCATTAAGAATAGTAGCATTAATTCCTAGTACAGTATTTATGATTCTAGGTGGAATTATATTCAATCCTATAGAAGGGGGGGCTCTTACTCTTGTTTCAGTTATATTAAGCGAAACCATCCTTTATATAACATCAAAGGTTTTAGTTAGTTCTGATATAACCAATTATCTTGTTAATAAATATCCTAAGCTTTATAAACTGTTACTTAAAAATAACACAAAAATATTAGCTATAGGCATTTTATGTCCAATAGCTCCTTCAGATGTAGCTTGTTTTTTAGCTAGTTCTACAGGATTAAATTATAGAAAGTTCATCTTAACAGTAATAGCTGCTAATATACCAATGATAATACTTTATAGCTTTCTTGGAGATAGTGTTATGTCTTCTGCTAACAATGTAATTATAATTACGTTTATTATACTTATAATAAGTATCTATTCCATATATTTATGGAATAAAGAGCAGAAAAATCAAAGATTAGCTTAATATGTTATAATTCATTTAGAGATAATTTCAATTTGTGGAGGAGATAGAAAAATGATTATTGATGGCAATCAAAAAGAGAAAGAAGCTATGGAAGCTTTTCATAAAGGAGACAGGATAAAAGGATTAAAGTTGCAGGAGGAATTTGCAGCTGCATTTCGTGAGGAATATAAAGATAAAGACCATTGCTCGTGTAAAAAAGCCTGTAGATATCATGGAAATTGTAAGGAATGTGTTGCAATTCATAGAGCGCATGAAGAACATGTACCAAATTGTATGCGACCTTTAATAAATAAGAAAATAAAAATATTATCTGAACTTACTGAGCATACGATAGCTAATGATATAGAGCCTCCGAAGGAAATTTTGAGAAAAGAATGATATATAACCTTAATTTCAAAGATTAATACAAAGTTTTTTAAAAATAAATAATAGTTTTATTAAATATCACATTATTCAAAAAAGTAATGAATTTTGTGATCTTAGCTCCAGCTATATTTCTTATTCCTATTTTCATTATTGATATTTCTCAGTACGTTGCAATGCTATTTGTAATTCTAGGCAGCGGTGCTTTGATTCTAGCAATAATAAGAGTCACTATTAAAGATTTGCTTACAGTCTACAAGGAATAAAATTTGCTGTAATATGTAAAATAATATGTTAAAATTGTATTAAATATTATGTATAGAATATTTAGCAAATAAGGTTTCACTTTTGTATTGGAGGGAAAAGCATTGAACAAAAGATTAAAAAAAGTTATGGGGTTTGCAATTGTGTTAGCTGTAACTTTATGCTCAGTTAGTTTTGGAAGCCTAGAAAAGGTAAGTGAAAGAAAAGTCTACGCTGAAACATCTGGTAAAACCTACTACGTTTCTCAAAGTGGTGGATACGGATCTGATGAACTGGGCAGTATTTCTAATCCATTTACAAGCATACAAGAAGGCATCAATAGGCTGCAACCAGGAGACACTCTCTTGATAAGAGGAGGAACCTATCATGAAACCACAGATGTTACGAAAGGTTTCCAAAAAGATGGTTCTGAAAATGCTTGGATTACCATTAAAAACTATCCTGGTGAAGAAGTTATAATGGATGGTGGTTATAGATTAAACTGGGCAGGAAAAAATGCACCAGATGCCATAACTTTCAATGGAGTCTCTTATTGGAAGGTTGAAGGTATAAAAATGACAGAGTATACAGGAGCAGGAATTTATATAACAGGTAATAGCAGTCATATAGAAATGAATGATTTAACTATTTGGAATATAGATTACCCTACCTATAGAAGTCTTGGTACCTCTGGTATACAGGGAGAAAACTCAAGCTACTGCACAGTAAGAAACAGCAATATTTATAATATAGGACTAAAAGTAAACAAGCCTAAGGATCACGGTATATACATAGGCTATGGAGCAAGTAATTGGATTTTTGAAGGAAATAAGATTCATGATAATGCCGGTGCTGCAATCCAGATGTATGGAGAGCCAAATGGTGGAAGCAACTCTACTGTCCAAAACAACCATCTTTATAATAACCATGCTTATGGGCTAGCAATAGGATCTAAGGCTACAAACAATTATATAAATAATAATGTGTTTTATGGAAATACCTTTGACGATGTATATATGCTTGAAGGAGCAGTAAAGAATTATTTTAGAAACAACCTATTTCTTTCAGCTAACAGTAACTACAATGTTCAGTTATCTGATGAAAGCTCAATAGATAACTCCTTTGACAATAACATTTACTATAAGGCTAATGGAATACCAGTTAACAGATATGATAAAACTTTAAAATTTGATGAGTGGAAGGCTTACGCACAGGAATACAGCGGAAGATATATAAATAGCGGTAATGAGGCAGAGGCACTTATTAGCAGCTGGTCACCGGTAAGTGGCAAAAAGTATACAAGCAGTAGATTAAGCGGCTTAGATAGATTTGAAACAGCAAGAAAAATAGCAGAGGGATTTAATAATGGAGCTGTTGGAAGCGTAGTAATTACATCTGGGTATAACTTTCCTAATGCTTTAAGCGGCAGTGTATTAGCGAAAAAGCTAAATGCTCCTATTCTACTGGCAGGGAATTCATCTTCTGAGAATAGCAATGCGCTGCAGTATGTAAATACCCACTTAAACAAGGATGGAACAGTTTATATACTTGGAAATAGTGAGGAGATAAAAGAAGAGGTAGTTAGAGAATTAAATAACTTAGGATACGGTAACGTAAAGAGATTAAGCGGCAGCAGCAAGTACGATACAATTAAAGTAATAAATGATGAAATCGACGCAGCAGAAGGTACACCAATAGTTGTTGCAGGAGGAAATGCATTTGCTGATGGTTTAAGTATTTCAACTATAGCAGCATCAAAGGGATACCCTATTGTACTCACAGATGCTGGTACTTTATCTAAGGAGGCACTAGATACAATTAAAAAGGTAAAACCTTCAAAGGTTTATATTGTAGGAGGGGCTGGAGTAGTATCAGAAAATATTAAAGAACAAATAAAAACTACTGCAGGTTTGTCTGAAAATAATATAACTAGAATATGGGGACAGGATAGATACGAAACTTCTTTAAACATTGCTAAGCATTTTGAGTTAAAGAGTGATACTGTTACCTTTGCATCTGGAGAAAACTTTCCAGATGCACTATCAGGCAGTGTTTATGCTGCTAAGTGCAGTGCTCCTGTAATTCTAGTTAGTAATGACATAAAGAAACAAAAAGCTTACGTAGATAGCAAGGAGTATTTAAGTCAGGTAATATTCGGTGGAACTGGAGTTATAAGTGACACTGTAAAGGCTAACTTAATAAAATAGTACATTGACGCTATAGAATCTTTAAACTAGGAGTAGGGAAAGGTTTACATCTTACCTTATTCCTAGTTTAACTTTGTAGTTAAAGAATAGTGAATAATTTATCGGGTTTACATATTAGTTCTGTTTCAAAATTGCAAATATTAACTTACGGTAAACTTTTATAAATAAGGCAATAGTGTTAATGAAATGAATAAATTACTATGGTATAATTAACGTCGTGTGCTTAATAATGTAAAATATCATAATGACAATAAAGCTTCAGGTTAAAAAGATAATCTGAAGCTTATAAATTGTTATGATTAATTCATACTTTAACACAAAATTAAACATAATATATTAGGTGAGGGGGAATTTGAGTTGCAAAAGATGAAAATTAAGAAAATGAAATATTTAAAAATCATTTTTTTTACTTTAGTTATATGTTTAGGTTTTCAGTTTTTTATAGAAGGTAATAGTGCAACAGTATACGCAAGTGATGGTAAAACATTTTATGTTTCAACAAAGGGAAATGACAAAAATAGTGGAAGTTTAGCCAGTCCTTTCAAAACAATTCAAAGAGGATTAGATGAACTAAAACCGGGAGATACTCTTTTAATAAGGGGAGGAGTGTATCATGAAACTACAGATGTCTTTAACAAAAGTGGTTCTCCAAATGCATGGTACACTATAAAAAATTACCAAAAGGAAGAAGTTACAATGACAGGCGATTATAAGCTTAACTGGGGTGGAAAAACTGCACCAGATGCTATAACTTTTAGGAATAGCTCCTTTTGGAAAATTGAAGGAATAAGGATGACTCAATATACTGGAGCTGGTATATATATAACAGATAAGAGCAGCTATATAGAAATGTCTGATTTAACTATTTGGGATCTAGATTATCCAATTTACAGACCATATGGAACTTCAGGGATAGATGGAGAAAATTCAAGCTTTTGCTCAGTGAGGAACAGTCACATATATAACATTGGCTTAAAGGTAAATAGACCAAAGGATCATGGAATTTACATAGGTTATGGTGCTTATAACTGGACTTTTGAAAATAATAATATTCATGATACAGCCGGTGCAGCAATTCAGCTTTATGGAGACCCTAATGGTGGAAGTAATTGTATGATAATCAACAATCGTTTATACAATAACAGAGCATATGGACTAGCTATTGGATCTAACGCAACTAATAACTACGTAAGTAACAACGTGATGTATGGCAACAATTGGTCAGATGTGTACATGTTGGAGGGATCAGTTAATAATTGGTTTAAAAACAATTTATTTCTAACAGGATATAATAATTATAATGTTCAATTAACAGATGCAAGTTCTGTAGACAATTCTTTTGACTATAATACATATTATAAAAATAACGGATATGTGGTTAATAGATATGATCAAATATTAAATTATGAAGAATGGAAGTCTTACTCTCAGGAGTTATCTGGTAAATATTTAGATGAACCGGATGAAGTAGAAGAAAGTATTAAAAATTGGGCCCCTTTACAGGTAAAACAGTATTCAACAAAGAGATTAAGTGGAGGAGATAGGTTTGAGACTGCAAAGAAAATAGCAGAGGAATATAATAGTGGAACTGTTGAAAATGTGGTTATAACCTCAGGTTACAGTTTTACAAATGCATTAAGCGGTAGTGTACTAGCTAAGAAGCTAAATGCACCTATACTTCTATCTGGAGGAATGGATGAAGAGAACACAAGTGCAATTGAATACATAAAGGCACACCTGAAGGAGAAAGGCAAGATTTATATACTTGGCAATGAAGGAAACGTAAATGAAAGAATAATTATAAGGTTAAAGACTTTAGGTTATAATGATATAAAAATATTACAAGATGGTGAAAAATACGGAAGTGTAAAAGCTATAAATGATGAAATTAACTCAAACCGCGGTACACCTGTAATTATTGCATCTGGTAATGCTTTTGCTGATGGACTTAGTATATCAGCTGTGGCAGCGGCTAAAGGTTATCCAATATTGTTATCAGATGTAGATAGTTTACCTCTAGAATCAGAAGAAACTATTAAGAAAATAAGACCTTCAAAAATTTATATAATTGGAGGAACAGGTGCAGTATCTGATAATGTAAAGGATAGAGTAAGAAAATTATCCGGTGCTTCAGAGGAAAATGTAATTAGAATATGGGGAGAAAACAGATATAGTACATCTGTAAATATTGCAAAGACTTTTAAGCTAGATGGAAAGATTATTACTATGGCATCAGGAGAGAATTTTCCAGATGCACTAGCAGGAAGCATTCTCGCAGCGAAGCTTAATGCTCCTTTAATTCTAATAGGGGAAAATAACAATGAACAAAAGAAGTTTATAGATGAGGGCCAGTGTACTGAGCAGATTATATTTGGAGGAACAGCTTCTGTTAGTGAATATACACAAAGAAATTTAGCTAGGTAAAGACTTAAGATTTTCTATATATTGTACAAATAACTTGTAAATGTGCCGTATATTTGATATGCTTTATATTTGTAGATATATTTTATCCTAGGAGGATGTTTATGAACCCGGAAGATATAAAAATAAGTGTAGAAAAAGAAATAAAGGGTAAAAGAATACAGTTCTTATTAAAAAGACTAATGGATATAATTTTATCACTTATAGGTATAATTATACTATCTCCAGTTTTTATAATTCTTTCTATATGGATTAAGATGGATTCGAAAGGGCCTGCTGTATTTAAACAAATTAGAGTAGGTAAGGATGGAAGAGATTTTACCATATATAAATTTAGAACTATGGTTGTGAATGCAGATAAGAAAAGGGAGTTAGAAATAGATCCAACTAATTTAGGTAACTTTGTATTTCAAAGCAAGAGTGATAATAGAATAACTAAATCAGGAGCTTTTTTAAGAAGAACTAGTTTAGATGAGATTCCTCAGCTATTTAACGTATTAATAGGAAACATGAGCTTAGTAGGTCCAAGACCGGAGATACCAGATGTAGTTAAATACTATCCTGAAGCCTATAGACAAAGGCTTTTAGTACCTCCTGGCATAACAGGACTAGCACAGGTAAGTGGAAGAGGAGAAATCGAGTTAGGTAAAACTGTATTTTATGATTTAACCTATATCAAGAACTTTTCTGTATGGTACGATATTAAAATACTATTTAGAACAGTATTTTCCGTAGTTAAAGAAGAAGGGGCTTTTTAATAATTATAAATTGGGGATTGGAAATTGGAGATGCGGTTTCCAATTTCCTTTTTATTATATTCGGAGGTAAAAATGTTTACTAAAATACTAAAGTATAGTGTTTTCAGTGGAAATAAAGAAGAACTTATAAGTTATATAGAAGGTTTTGAAAAGATAAATATAGTATCAGGCAACCCTGAAGTTTTGCATAATGGGCTTAACGATAAGCTGTTATTCTCAAGCTTTACCGGAGAAAGAACAGTAATTATTCCAGATGGTATTGGAACAGTGCTTGCCTCAAAAATAATTAAAAAGCCTGTAAAAGAGAAAATTGCAGGTATAGAGGTTATGGAAGAAATAATAAAAAAGTGTGAAAAAGAAGGTAAGGGAATATATCTTGTTGGTGCCAAGGAAGAGATTCTAAAAGGATGTATTGAAAAACTTAAAAGTAAATATCCTAGGCTAAATATAGCAGGAAGTCATAATGGATATTTTGATTTAAAGGATTGTGACCATATAATAGAGGACATTAAGGAAGGTAATCCCTATGCTTTGTTTGTTGCTATGGGATCACCAAGACAGGATTTATTTATTATCAATAATATGGATAAGCTTCCCTGCAAGGTTTTTATGGGAGTAGGGGGAAGTTTTGATGTGTTTTCAGGTAAGGTTAACAGAGCTCCAAATTGGATGATTAAATTTGGATTGGAATGGTTGTACAGAGTTTGTAAGGAACCATGGAGAATTAAAAGGCTATCCTCCATACCTAAGTTTCTATTACAGGTAGTAAAATACAATAAATATAAATAAGTTTTTAAGACTTCATGCTTTTTTAAGCAGTGAGGTCTATTTTTTTACCCTTAATTTCGAAAACATGTTTATAATCTGACACAAAAACGTGGCATTTTCACTGAATATTTAGAATATATTGAAGGGTATTTGAAATTTATAAAGAATATTAATAGTATAAAGTCTGCAGAAAAAGGAGGGACATAAATTGCTTTTGTTTATCTAAATTATAAGAGAATTTAGATTTATAAAAGCAGTAGCAGTAAAGTTTAATGGTAGAAACATAGTCAGGGTAATAGAAATATAGACTAATAAATGAGGGGGATGGCGCCATGAATATACTAATTAAGAACATAACCAACCTTGTAACTTGCTCTGGAGGTTATCCTAAAACAAAGGATTTACTTAAAGAGGCTGGTGTAATAGAAAAGGGATATGTATTTATTAAAGAAGATATTATTGAAGCTGTAGGAAGCTGTGATGAATATAAAAAGTACCTAAAAGAAGCAGATGTTGTTATAGATGGCAAAGGTAAGACTGTAACGCCAGGGCTTATAGATAGTCATACTCACTTAGTTTATGCAGGGTCAAGGGAGAAGGAGCTGCCTTTAAAACTTCAAAACATGAAGTATATAGATATCCTAAATGCTGGCGGTGGTATATTGAGCACAGTGAGAAATACTAGAGCTGCTTCATTAGTTGAGTTAAAAAGGGAAAGTAAAAAAAGGCTGGATTTGATGCTTCTACATGGTACAACTACAGCAGAAAGTAAATCAGGCTATGGATTAAACTTTAAAGATGAAATTAAAATTCTTGAGACAAACAAAAGTTTAAATAAAATCCATCCTATTGATATAATATCAACTTATCTTGGAGCACATGCCATCCCAGAAGAGTTTAAGGACAACAGAGATGGATATATAAGTTTAATGATTGATGAAATAATTCCATATATAAAGAGAAATAACTTAGCTGAATTCGCTGACTGCTTTTGTGAAGAAGGAGTTTTCACTGTAGAAGAAAGTAGAAGAATCTTAAGTAGTGCTAAGGATCTAGGTTTAAAAATTAAATTACATGTAGATGAAGTAGAATCTATAGGAGGAGCAGAATTGGCAGGAGAACTTAAAGCTACTTCAGCAGAGCACTTAGTAGCAGCATCAGATGAGGGGATAAAGGCCTTGGCGGAAAATGGAGTAGTTGCAGTATTGCTGCCTACAACTTCCTTCTATTTAATGCTTGGCAAGTTTGCGAGAGCAAGGAAAATGATAGAAGAAGGTGTAGCAGTAGCTTTGGCTACAGATTGTAATCCAGGTACATCGCCAACAGAATCTCTTCAAACTACAATGACCTTTGCTTGCTTTGGGCTAAAAATGCTTCCAGCAGAAATAATAAATGCGATGACTATAAACGCTGCCTGTGCAATAGGTAGAGAAAAGGAGATTGGAAGTATAGAAGTTGGTAAGAAGGCTGACATAGCTATTTTTAATGCTAATAATTTAGATTATCTAATATATCACTTTGGAGTGAATGCAATTGATACCGTAATTAAAAATGGTATTTTGGTAGTTCAAAATGGAAAATTAGTATACGAGCATTCTAGGATATATAGGTAGATTATAGAAATTAAGAGAAAATTACCTTATTAACTAAGGTAATTTTCTGCTAGCATTTATAACTACAGCACCAAAGAGAGTAATCAAAAAGCCTTTAATTCCATAATTTAGTGAGGCAATAGGTATATTATTATCAGTATAGTATTTTGTAAAATAATACAGTATAAAAGCGTGGGATAAGTATATACCGTAGGAATTTATAGATAAATACTGCATAATCTTAGTAAAGAGATTATCTTTCCAGTCTATACTAAAGATAAAGAATATAAGTGCTACAGTAAAAATAAGAACGCTAGGTCTTAAGAAAGTAGTAGTATAATCAAGGTTTTTTCCGGCATTAGTATTTAAAATTACTTCATACACAAAGCCAGATACTGCAGCTACAAATATTATAGAAAATACAATCTTATACTTTTGCAGCCTTTGGGAAAACTCTTCTAGATTATTACCAATAAAAGTACCTAAGGAAAAGTAAAAAATCCAGTCTAACATATTCTTTCGTTCTAAAAACCACATCCAATTCTCTGGGAAAAGATACTGATGACTTCCTATTAAGATTACAGAGGTTATTATAAAACTAATTAATAATCCCACTTTTGAACCAATAAATCTATATATGAAAGGAAACACCAAATAAAATTCCACAATCAAAGGTACATAATAAAGATGATAAAAAACCCTTCCGAAGATAACATCCTTTGATAAAGTATATATGTCAAAAGTTTTTGTAATAAAAAATACATATATAGCACACCAAAGAATATATCGTGGTACTATTTTATAAAGTCTTTTGGTTAAAAATTTAAAATATCCTTGATTTTCTTTATAGGTCATAGTAAGGCCTACACCGGAAAGAGCTATAAATGCAGGTACAGAAAATCTGGAAAGTTGATTTATAATTAAAGACTGCATATAAACTTTACTGTTAAAAGAAGCTTCCCCTAGCATTAATGCTGAAACATGAATTAGTATAACTGCAATAATTGCTAGGGCTCTTAGTATATCCATTGACAAAATACGTTTTTTTACCATAGTTTTGTACCTCCTACAACTAAGTTATGCCATTAGTAGCTATCATAATTGTAGTTTATAACGGATTTCTTGTCTATTGTTAATATATAATGGAAGCCAAAAGTTTATACTATTTTAAGCCTAATCCTTGTCTTTTTTCTAAAACAATTCCTTCTAATATATCTGCAGTTTTCATAACGTCATCTTCTAATATAAGTTGTCCACCAGTTAAATTCTTTAAATCCTCAGTTAAAACCTTAGTTACTAGTTCGCTACCTGTAATAAATGGAGGAATTGCTAAGTGAAGAGGCAGTCCTAGTGCTAATCCAAAGGCACCATCTGCTAAAGCTTGTTCTTCAAGCCATTGAGGAGCAGATAATACAAGTGGAAGCTGAGGAATATCTATTCCTAGGAATTCAGCAAGCTCAGTTGCAACTATTTCAAGTCTTCCTATAGCTAGACATGGACCAAAGTTTAGTACAGGAGGTATGCCTAGGCTTTTGCAAACTTCTTTTAAGTTGTCTCCAGCAAGTTCAGCTGCTTCCGGTGACATAAGTCCTACGTTTTCAAGTCCGCCGCTGGAACAGCCTGCAGATAATACTATTATATCTCTCTTTATAAGTTCTTTAGTTAGTTCTACAGTAAATACATCGTGACCCTTTGCCATAAGGTTAGAGCAGCCAACTACTCCAGCTACCCCTTTAATTTTGCCTGCAGCAATTAAGTCTACAAGAGGTTTCCATGTACCGCCTAGGAACTCTCTTAGAGAAGTTTCGCTAACTCCAGTTATTGTAGTGTCATTTCCATGGTTTTCAGGAATGTTGATCTTAACATCAGGTCTTCTTTCCTTATATGTGTTTAATGCTGCATCAATAATGTAGTTTGTTATGTTCTCTCTTTCCTCGAAGGAATAAGCTACATGTTCTGCATTTCCTTTTTTAGCTATATTGTCTATACAAATTTGCTTTACCTTGAACTTATCTGAAATAGGCTCTATTCCCGGTAAAGTACAGTTAAATTCTGAAAGTATTATGTCAATAGCTCCTGTTGCTATAAGTGCTTCGCTAGTAAAGTTATTTCCAGCATGACCAGAGAAAACTTCTTCATAATGCTCGCCTCTAAGCTGTAAGTCTTGTCCAACACAAGTACAGCCAACTAATTTAAAGCCCTTAGCACCTGTAGCTTTAGCTTTTTCTACTATATCTTTATCTATTAATCTATCCTGAAGATGAGCTATTAAGGAATGTTGATGTCCTGTAATCATTATGTTTATATAATCCTTATCTACAACCTTAAAGCCAACCTTTGCAGCTCTTATTTTTGGTTCGCCAAGCATAATATCATTCAATAAGTTAGTAAGGGTTAAACCATATATTCCAGTAGATACCCCAAGTCTTAGAGAACTTAATAACATATCCACAGGGTCGCTGTTTAGATTTGTGGAAGTTTTTACAACTCCATCAAAAACCTCTGATTTTGCGCCACCAGGAAGAATATTTAATTCTGCCCACTTATCTAATCTAGGCTTATAGCCCATTTTTTGTACTAATTCCATCTTATCATATCTAGGTTTATATAAATCTGCTAAAACCTTATCTGCAAGTATTACAGCTTTCTTATGAACATCTTCTTCCTCAATATTAAAAATTTCAGCTAATCTGTTTAGCGTATCTGCGCCCTTTATTTTTTCTTTCTTTTCTCCAAAGGCTTTTAAGTTTAGAGCTGTATTTTCAACAACATGAATATAGCAGCCTGAACCAGCAGAAACAGATCTTAAAAAGTTTCTAGCCACTATAGTATCAGCTGTAGCACCACAGACACCTCTAGGGGATTTTGGGGTTATTTTACAAGGACCGTTAGCACAAATTCTACAGCATACACCCTCTGAACCAAATTTACATTTTACTTTTTGGCTTTCAACTCTATGGTGAGATGTTTCCACATCTAGCTCTGATATAAAATTAATTAAAGCACTATCTGCTGATTGACATAAGTTACAATTTGAACAACTTGACATAATTAAACCTCCTAAAATGTATACCGATTTGGTATAGTTTTATTTATAAATATATGGGGAAGGTTCTTCCCCATATAAATCATGTATTAAATTTTTTTCTCCAATATATCCTTAAAGGTTATTCCATCTAATTCATTAACCAACTTGTTTTGAACCTTAGCTAAGGCATTGTGGATTTGACATCTTGATGTTCTATTTAAATTGCATTCCTCAGGATTGTATAAGCACCTGTTTATATAAATAGGGCCATCAATAGCTTCTATAACATCTTTAAGGGATATATCTTCTGGCATCTGATTAAGAGAATATCCACCATTAACTCCTCTGTAAGATTTTATAATATTTGCTTGGGTAAGCTTTCTTAAAAGCTTCAGTAAAAATCTTAGAGGGATATTTTCTTCTTCAGAGATAACCTTTGCTTCAATTTTTTCTCCATATCCTAATTTAGACAAATAAAATACAACTCTAAAGGCATAATCTGCTTCTTGTGTAATTTTCATAATATATCTCCAAAGTTAAAAGTATACCTGTTTGGTACAGTTTTAATATACTACTAAAGTTTTCATGTGTCAAGGGAAAATTATTATTAATTAATTATTTGTTTAAGGAAGTTTATCTAAGCTTTCCAATTCATATCCCTTACTTTTCCAGTCTTTTATTACAGAATCAAGTATTTCAGTATTAGTCTTAGATACAGCATGCAGTAGTACTATAGCACCGTTATGAGTCCTTTCTGCTATAATCTTTTTGCCATAATCGGCAGTAGGCTGCTTTTTAGGGTCCCAGTCACCATAGGCGAAGCTCCAGAATATTGTCTTATAGCCAAGCTTTTGGGTGTAGAATAGAGATTTTTCACTGTATTTACCCATTGGTGGTCTGAAAAACTTAGGCATTTTTTTACCAGTGACTTCTTCATAGACCTTTTCTACTCCTGAAAATTCCTTTTCAAACTTAGCAGGGTCACTGGCTGCTGCTGCCATTGAAGGATGGTTTTCAGAGTGATTACAAACTAAATGCCCTTCAGCTGCCATTCTTTTAATTAGCTCTGGGTTATCTTTAACATAAGGAGTAGTAACGAAAAAGGCTGCTTTTACATTATTAGCTTTTAAAGTATCTAAGATTTTTCCAGTATATCCATTTTCATAACCTTCATCAAAGGTTAAGTATATTACTTTCTTAGAAGTATCACCTAGATAATAGCCAGAATATTTATTAATGAGGTCTAATATTTCCTGTGGTTCACCGGAAGGCGTGCCATCCTTTTTTGGTTGATAAAACCAGTTTTTTTCTGTACTCTTTAAGTTAGAGACATCTAAAGTTTTTATATCAGTAATCTTATCAGCCTTATTTTCTGGGTTTGAATCTTTTTTATTATTCTCTAAAGGCTTGTTAGATGTTGAGGTAGTTATATTTTTATTAGAATCCTCAGTAAAAGAAGTTCTACTGCTGCAACCACATAAGGTGATTGTAGTTAAAAGACAGATACTTATTATTTTTTTATGCATTTTCAAAATCACCTACCAAATATATATGATATACTTTATGATGTACTTAATTTAAGACTTTATACTTAGTGTATTGTGGAGAGAGAGAATATGTTTGAAAACTTTATGAAAAAAATTGATGATTTGTATAATATAATTCTACAGCGGTCAGATAGCATAAACAAGTTAGCCGCTATAGACAGTTATAGAATTATGCTGAATATAGAGGAAAAGAATAGTTTTTCAGATGAATATTATAAATTTAGCAGAATAAATAAGGAAGATGGAGTAGTCTATACTCCTTACGAAATAGCTGTATTTATTATAGAAAACTTAATAAAGCCAGAAGACATAATTAATAACCCTTACTTAAAAATTTTAGATCCAGCCTGTGGATGTGGAAATTTAATAGTTCCTTGTTTTAAGTATTTGAGAGAATTATTTTTAAGAAACCTGCAGGAAATAAACTACAAAAACCATATGTCACTAAAAGAAGAAGATATAACAACACATATAATAGACTACAATTTACATGGAACTGATATAGATGTTAAGGCTTTAAAAATATTACTAATAGACTTATATAGTATAAGTGGATACATTAAAGAGAGCAATTTTGCAGCCAAGGATTTTTTAGTGGATAACATAGAGGAGAAGTTTGACATTTTCATAGGCAATCCACCTTATGTTGGTCATAAACTAGTAGACAGAGAATATTCAAGGCTGCTTAAAGAAAAATATAAAGGAATCTATAAAGACAAAGGAGATATATCTTACTGCTTTTTTAAGAAGGCAATAAACAATATGAGCAAAAAGGGTAAGCTTTCCTTTATTACTTCTAGGTATTTTTTAGAGTCTCAAAGCGGAGAAGAGTTAAGAAGAATATTAAAAGGAGAAACAACAATACATAAAATAGTAGATTTTTACGGCATAAGACCTTTTAAAAAAGTAGGCATAGATCCAACAATTATTTTTTTATCTAATGAAAAGGTGGAAGAGAACAGGATAGAGGTCATAAAACCTTTAATAACTAAGGGAAAAGGAAAAAATGGCTTTTATGATTCTCTTTTTATAAATAAGGGCAACAGTTATAAGAGCTTTTCAATATTAGAAAGGGACTTAGAGGATAAAGGCTGGAGTCTCATTAGTGAAAAAGAAAAAAATATAATTAGAAAGATTGAAAAAAAGGGGTACGATACTTTAGGAAATATTTGCAATAGTTATCAAGGTATAATAACAGGTTGTGATAAGGCCTTTGTAATAGATGATGAAATAATATTAAAAGAAGATATCGAAAAAGGTATTGTGAAGCCCTGGATAAAAAGCAGTTTTATACAGCAAAACCGCATAGAGGGGGAGAGGCAATTCTTAATATACTCCAATCTAATAGATAAGGAAGAAGAATATCCTAATTCTATTAGATACATTAGTGAGTATAAAGAAAGACTAGCTAATAGAAGAGAATGCAAAAAAGGTTTTAGAAAATGGTATGAACTTCAATGGGGAAGAAAACAGGAGATTTTTGAAGGAGAAAAGATAATATTTCCATACAAAGCAAGCAGCAATAGGTTTGCCTTAGATAAGGGCAGCTATTTTAGTGCAGATGTTTATTCATTAGTGTTAAAAGAAAAGGGAGTTTTAACCTATGACTATTTATTATATATATTGAATAGTAAGGTGTATGAGTTTTATTTTAAGACCTTTGGCAAAAAGCTTGGGGAGGATTTATTTGAGTATTATCCTAATAAATTAATGGAACTAACAATTCCTTATATAGAGGATTGTACAGGAAATGAAGATGATACTTATTTGTATGATTATTTTGGGCTAACAGAGGAGGAGATAGGTATTATTGAATAAAAGGGGGATGTAACATGAAATTTAGAATACTAGTCATTGAGGATGAATTTTCCATAAGTGACATATTGACCTTTTCCCTTAAGGGAGAAGGTTATGAGGTAAAAAGCAGCTTTTCATCCAAGGAAGCAAGAGAAATTCTAGAGAAGTTTAAACCTCATATAGTGTTATTAGATGTTAACTTACCTGACGAAAGCGGATTTGAGCTTTGCAAGTTTATTAATAGCAATTATAAGATTCCAATCATAATGATTACAGCAAGAACTGACATTATAGATAAAGTACTTGGATTGGAGCTTGGAGCAGATGACTATATAACAAAACCATTTCACATAAAAGAGGTTTTAGCAAGAGTAAAAGTGGCCCTGAGAAGAGTAGATAAATATAAAAGTGATAATGAGGAAAATAATTTTATAGAAATAAATTCAGAAGTAAAAGTAGACTTAGAGAAGAGAATTGTAACTAAAAATGAGGAAATAATTAGGCTAAGACCTAAAGAATATGACCTGCTAGTATTCTTTATTAAAAATAAAAATATAGTTTTTACAAGGGAACAAATTTTAGATAGAGTTTGGGGAATAGATTACATTGGTGAAACAAGAACTGTGGATATTCATGTTAGAAGATTAAGAGCAAAGCTAAACCTAGAAAATGGACAGACATTTATTGAAACCATTTTCGGTGTAGGCTATGCTATGAGGTAATCCTATGAAAAATAGCGTGAGATTTAAGTTTACTTTTGGATTATCAATAATATTTATAGTTTCTGCCATCGCTTTAAATCTTCTAATTAGGCAAGTCTTTGACACTAATCTGGAAAATACTATAAAAGCTTCTATGAAGGATATTATGAAAAATTCAAGAGAATATATTAGATATAATATGATAAGCAACAATCCCTATACTGATAAGAAAGACTTCTATTCTAGTATGTGGAATTTACTTAATAACTCTGTACTCACATATAATTATGAATTGGAAATAAGAGATTCTCATGGCAAGATTGTGGAAAGCAATATAGGATTAAATTCTAGTGAATTAGTTGAAAAAGGCTCAAAATCAGCAATTGAAGGAAAAGCTGTTATAAATCTAAGGTATAGTGGAGAAAGTGTTCAAGGAATTTTATCTTACCCATTATATCAAGAGGATAAGCTTTTAGGCGTACTTAATATAAGTAAAAATTTTGATAATATATACTCTCAAAATAAAAGAATTATAAGAATTATTACCATGATTGAGATTGTGGTTTTTATATTTATTTTTATAGCAGCATACTTAATTACATCAAAAATAATAAATCCAATTATAGTCCTAACAAAGCAGATAAAGAAAATTGAGGATGGGGATTACGAAATAAATCTAGATGTTAAGTCTAAGGATGAGATAGGACTTTTGTTAAATGAGTTTGTGAATATGAAGGATAAAATAAAAGATCAACTTGAAACAATAGGCAGAGAAAGAGATAAAGTCTTAAAACTGGAGAGGGGCAGGAGAGAATTTTTTAATAATGTAACCCATGAGTTAAAGACTCCCTTAACGGCTATTTCAGGCTATGCTCAGTTACTTCTAGATAAGAACGTACAAGATAAGGAATTTAGAGATAGGGCAATTCAGAGAATTTATTTAGAAAGTGAAAGGCTTCATGGTCTTGTTTTAGACTTAATTAATGTTTCTAAGGGAGCAAGTTTTTTACAAGAAGATAAGAAAGTCATTGAAATGAAAAGTCTTTTAGAGAGTATCTGCAGAGATATGAATATTAAGTCACAAAAGTATTCATTAGATATTGTATCAAAGATAGAAGAGGGAACTATATGTGGTCAGGAAAATAAAATAAAACAACTTATAATAAATTTAATTGATAATGCTATTAAATACTCTTTTTCAGAAGAAAAAATATATATATATGCTTTTAACGATGAAAGTAATTATACAGTGGAAATTTTAAATAAAAGCAACCCAATATCAGAGGACATTTATAATTCTATTTTTCAACCCTTTGTAAAAGGAAACAACGTAGTAGAAGTGGGAAGCAGAGGTCTAGGTTTGTATATATGTAGCGAGATAGTTAAAGAACATAATGGAGAGATACATATAGAAAATGGTGATGAAATAAAGGTAACAGTAAAAATTCCATCTTTTTAAATTAATAGAGTTAAATTTTTCTGGGAAACAAATTGGAAACAATTTATGCAAATTTGGAAAATATTAAGTGATATTATCTATATAAGAAAAAATTTAATTCTATATTGATAATTTAGAAAGGGGAAGGCAATATGATGAGCAGAAGTATAAAAAAAGTAGTATTACCGTTAATCTTAATGTTTTCAGTAACCTTAATTTCTACATCCTGTGGAGAAAGACAAAAACAAATTACGTTAAGTTCCGATGTAAAGCAGGAAACAAAAGATGAAGAAAAAAATGCTAGCAAACTAGTGAAAGTAACGGAATTAGATTTAAATAATATGATATACACGCCTATATGCTGGAAGGATGATGAAAACATTATAGTTACAGAGGGAAGTGACAAAAATACAATAGACTTGAATAGTATTCATATAGACGATATAAATATTTACAATGTTAATATAAAAACCTCAAAAGTTTCTAAAATTAATACAATAAAGGAAGCCATATGTGGAGATATAGGTCAAAAGCATATGTACGGAAACTTTCTTTATACAAAGGATAATAAGCTCTGGATGTATAATACAATAGAAAATGCTTCAAAACCAGTATATGACTTGTCAGATATAATGAAAAAACAAAAAGAAGGATTAAAAACTGCAGATACTAGAGAGCTATTAAAAAGAATACATTCTGGTTTTGTATTCGGAAGTGATAAGTATGTATATGTAATAGCTGATGTAAGTAATATTGAATCTATTATGGTGGCTATCGACACTAAAACAGGGGATGCAATTGAGGGATATACTAATTCAGGGTATTTTCCGTATTCAGATAAAACTCAAGGAATTTTTTCCTGGGTATATAATAAAAGTAATGATAGTTTTTATATAAGTTCACCTTACTATAATGTTATATACAAAACTCAATTAGGAAAGAAAAGTGCCTTTAAAAAGATTGAAACTGTAGGAGGACAAATATTTGATATATCAGAAGACGGAAATGAGATATATTTAAATAGTATATATAAAAATGGTAAAAGAAGCATTGTGAAATATGATATACAGAAGGATAAGGTTACAGTGATAGCTGATGAAAATAGGGATAATGGTAGAAAAAATCATACTAGTATGTTTACGGATGTTCATACTGATACTAGGAAAGGTATCATAAGCTATAGTATACAAAGTGCTGAACTTGAATCAAAAAATAAAACCTATAGAATGGAAGCAGCTTCATTTATTGGAGATTTTGACGGAAAAGAGATAAAAAATGCTAGAATGCTTCCTATAGAACAACTAGACAATAAAAGTAGTCAAAATACTATTATGATTAATAGAAAAGGAGATGGATTCATCTACACCTTATATTATTTTGACTATGAGGGTGAAGTTATTAAGTTTTACAAGACAAAAAGCTATATCTATCAAATAAAACAATAGTAATATACCCCTAATAATTCTATAAGCGTTATTAGGGGTGTATTACCATAATTAGATAAATATTCTATGTTTCATATGGTATGATTATCCTATAAGATATTAAGTTCACACTTGTAGTTAACTATGAACTAATGATTATTTGTATAATTTTGCCAATGAGCAGGAATTTGCCCAGTAGTCTAAAAGAATGAAAAAATTAAATTTGCAGTTAACATACTTTATATAGAATTAACTGAGAAAGGAGGATTTTATTATGGGAGAGAAGAAAAATAAAGAGCATTTATGGAGGGTGTCACCTCTATAAATTATGGAGGAAATATGATTAAGGATAGATTTAATATTAGTAATATCCCTGCAGTCTTGTGGGGGGAAAAGAGTAAAAAACTTTTTATTGCAGTGCATGGAAATATGTCGAATAAGGAAGATGTTGTGATTCAAATTTTAGCTGAAGAAGCACTTCAAAAAGGTTATCAGGTATTAAGTTTTGATTTGCCAGAGCATGGTGAAAGAAAAAATGATAGTACACCTTGCAAAGTACAATTTTGCGTTAGTGATTTATCTATAATTATGAACTATGCAAAAGAACATTGGAAAGAAGTGAGTTTGTTTGCATGTAGTATGGGGGCTTATTTTAGCCTTTTAGCGTATAAAAATGATATGTTGAGAAAGGCATTATTTTTATCACCAGTAGTTAATATGGAAAGAATTATAGAAAATATGATGATATGGTTTAATGTAACACCAGAGCGTTTGAAAAAGGAAATGACTATAGAAACACCAATTGGTCAAAAGTTATATTGGGATTATTTCTGTTATGTAAAACAACATCCTATTAGTACATGGAATACAGATACAGATGTTATGTATGGAGCAAGGGATGAATTGTGTGAATTTGAAGATATTAATTATTTCGTTAAAAAGTACTGCTGTAGGTTAGAAGTCATGGACGAAGGGGAACATTACTTTCATACAGAAGAACAGTTGAATGTATTCAAGCATTGGTTACAAAAGCACATTGATTAATAAATTTAAATGCTTAGCCCAATAAAGAAGGTTTAGTACCTTCTTTTTTTATACCTAAAATAAATTTAAGAATTCTTAAGTTTTTTCAGCGGAGATTCTTAATATTTGGTATTTATACTAAAACCATTAGATAACTTGAAAAACTAGTGGGAGGTTTTAGTATGAAGCTAATAAAATTCTTAATAGAATATTTTAAATCGCCAAGAACTGTAGGGGCTGTAGCACCTAGTTCAGAAAGGCTTGCAAAGAAAATGGTCAAAGATATAGATTTTCAAAATGCCAATTGTATAATTGAGTATGGACCAGGTACAGGAGTTTTTACAGAGAAGCTTGTAGAAAGAAAAAGGCAAGATACGGTACTAATATTACTAGAATACAATAGAGAATTTTGTAAACAGCTAGAAGATATGTATAATGGGTATGATAATATTATAATAATAAATGATTCTGCTGAAAATGTAGATAAGTATTTAGTAAAATATGATATTAAAAAGGTAGATTATGTTGTCTCAGGTTTGCCTTTTGCTAGTTTGCCTAAGGATGTTTCAAATAAGATTTTAAATAAAACTAGAAGTATACTAAAGAGAAATGGACTATTTATAACATTTCAATATACTCTTATAAAGAAAGAATTTATTGCTGGTTATTTTAAAGAAATAGACATGGATAGGGTTGTAATTAATGTTCCACCAGCTTATGTTTTAAAATGTCATAATTCTTAGTAGAAAGGAGCATGTTTATGACAAGCAAAATTTTAGTAGTTGATGATGATACTGAAATAAGAAAAGTTACAGGTATATATTTAGAAAATGAAGGATATGAGGTAATAAAAGCTGAAAATGGAGAACAGGCCTTAAGTATTATAGCTGAAACTCAGATAGACCTTGTACTTTTAGATATTATGATGCCAGGTATGGACGGTATAGAGACCTGTATGAAAATTAGAGAAAATAATATAATGCCTATTATTTTTCTATCTGCAAAATCAGAAGACTTAGATAAAATTCAAGGCTTAGCCTCTGGTGCTGACGACTACATTACAAAACCCTTTAATGCTATGGAGCTAATGGCAAGAGTTAAATCTCAGCTTAGAAGATATATAAAGTACTCACCTGTTCAAAGTATAGATAAAAATATAATTGAGATTGGAAATTTAACTATAAACACTGACACAAGGCAAGTGTTTATAGGAGATAAAGAAGTCAGGCTTACCCCAAAAGAATTTGATATATTAGAACTTCTTGCAAGAGCTAACTCTATAACTGTACTAGAGTATAATATTATGGCTCTTATTACTTTTGCAACTGGAATTGCAGTTTTTTTGATTGTGTTTTTATTATTAGTAAATAACAAAATAAAATATATTAAGTACATCTCCAAGCAGGTTAATAAAATTGCAAATGAAGAACTAGGTTTGTCCCTGAAAGTTCGAGGAAATGATGAGTTAGCAGAACTTTGCAAAAATATTAATATCATGTCTAAACAATTAAAAGAAAAGTTTGATTATGAGAGAGAACTAGAAAATACTAAGAATGAATTAATAACTAATGTCTCTCACGATTTACGAACACCTTTAACTGCTATTATAGGTTATTTAGATATTTTAACAAATGAGAAATATAAAGCTAAAGAAGAAAAGGAATATTTAAATTCAGCTTATAACCTATCTATAAAATTAAAGAAACTTATCGATGAATTATTCGAATATACAAAGTTATCAAGCAGCGATATATCCTTAGAACTTGTAGAAGCAGATGTAGGTTCTATTCTTACACAAATCTTAGGGGAATATGCTCCTGTGTTTGAAACTAAGGGACTAGGAATTATAACATATATTAGTGATACTAAACTTCCTGTTAAAATAGATATTGAAAAAATCATTAGAGTTTTTGATAATGTTTTAGGTAATGCAGAAAAATATAGCAGTAAGCCTTCAGATATAATAGTTAGAGCATATAGAAATGAGGATAACATTATAATTTCTGTATCTAACAAAGGAAAAGATATTAAAAAAGATAAACTAGATAAGATGTTTGAAAAGTTTTACAGAATGGATAACTCAAGGTCAAGTAAAATTGAAGGCTCAGGGTTAGGATTAGCAATTTCTAAGAAAATAGTAGAACTTCATAATGGACACATTCGGGCAGAATCTAATGAAGATATAGTTACTATAAATATTAGGCTGCCTATTGCTAAGTAAAAATAAAAGCGACTTAGAATAAGAATTAAAACTTTCCAGCCTTTTCTTTGCATCCCATTATCCTTAATTATATGTATTAACCAATAAGCCCAAACACATAGGTGTTCTTTGACAGCTGAGTAATGTAGTGTTAAAATTATGGGTATATTTTATAAAAATGTAATTTAATTCATAACAATATTTGGTCTTGAATTAATTATAATGGTAGAAAAACATTAGATATAACCATAGTTAAACTGTAATTATAAGGTGGTAAAAAAATGACACTCCAGATTTACTTAGTATTTATATTAACTTTTATTATTTATATAATAGGAACGTTGGCTTATTCTGCTAGGATTGTGGGAGTAAAAACTGGGAGAATTGCAGTAGCTTCTGCTGTATTTAATGTTTTTGTATTGATACAAAGAACAGCGAACACTATTCAAGCGCCTTTACTAGGAAAGACAGTTGATAATAGTATAAATACAGGACAAACTAGTAGCTTGCTTTATATTTTTAGGTGGATAATTTTTTCTATTACATTGGCCACAATAGCTGGTTCAATCCTAATGCCAACATTTATAAGAGTATTTAATGAATTAGTTGTATCATTTAGTGTATATAGATCTTTACCTAAATTAATATTTCATGCATTTTCAAAGTCTGGAATTGAACAGTTTAGAAATAGTATTTCAATTCCTAAAAAAGAGAATTTATATGAATTAAGAAATTTTAGTAAGACACCTAGAAAAGTAATGCTATTAAATATGATTGCATTTTCTGTATCTAGTGTAAGTATTTTATCAGCGCTATATGCTGCGTGCTTAAGTCCCAATTTAAGAACTACCTGTAGTACTTTATCATCTGTAATAAACAGCATTTCAACGATATTTATGGTTATATTTATTGATCCATATTTATCTATGGTAACAGATGATGTAATAAGAGGAGATTGCACAGAGTTAGAATTTAATCGCTGTATAATCTTTATTGTTGTCGGACTTATTATGGGAAGTATACTAGCACAATTTATGTTAGTTCCTGCTTCTAAACTAATAGTAGTCATTGCAAAGCTACTATAATTGTTACATAACACTATAAAATCATGATGAACCACAGATTATTTTTCTGTTATAAAAAAATTTTTAGAGCACTGCACTAATCAAGTCTGAATTTTGCAGTGTTTTTAGAGATTACATTTTTAGTTACAGATATATGGAGGTAAGCGGATGGAGGAGTAACACAATTATTATGCCTATATAGTTTAGAATCACGGGGGCGGGTATTTAGTAATTTATTATGACATAAGATAAATATAGAAATAAGTAAGTTTACGGGGGATTTATGAAAAATAATATATTATTTACTATAACTATTATTTTCTTATTAATTTCAGTAATAATTATTCTTATAGGAGGATATGAGAATAATTATTTATTAATGATTATAGGAAATCTATTAGGAGTTGTTACCGGTATATTAAACTGTATTAGGCGGCTTAAGAAGTGGAATGAAGATAAATAGTCAATATAAGCTTTCGAAGGATATTACACAATTAGGATTTATTTGCTTGCGATAAATATTTATAAAAAATTCTTTAAAAGTTTTACTTACATCAATGAATTTTTATGTGCTAAAATAATATATGAACTCCTATTTTGGGTTTACTAGAAAGGGGGGGAAACATGTCCATATGCAGAGTAAGAGATGTTGTTAAACGTCCAGATTGTATTGCACTATCTAAAGTTGGAAGGTGTACCAGGTTAAATATTGGCAAATGTAAGGGAGAAGAGTGTACATTTAAGCGGACACATAAGGAGGAATTTAATTCAATTCAGCATGCATATCAGCGTTTAGCCAATCTTGATAGATCAATACAAAGTCATATTGCGAAGAAGTACTATGGTGGCTATATGCCTTGGAGCAAAGGAAATCTATTGGAAAGTATGGAGAATATAGAGTCTTAGAAAACGGAAAAAGTAAAATCTAAGATTAGTGTTTTATAGGAAATTTATACGTAAATTATACGCATGGTGATATGTAAACGTTTACAAAGATTAAGATATTATTCAGGAAATCAGATTTCTGAATAAGTTTAGGGAGGTATAATAGATGACTATGTTAAATGAAGTGGTAGAGCATATTGTGTTTGGATCTGGAGTTGTTACGGAAGCAGAGGATCATATGATATGGGTAAAGTTTCAAGATGAGATTGGAACAAAGATATTCTTATACCCAGAAGCATTTGAAAAGTTTTTAAAGGCAGAGAACCCAGCAGTAGAAAATTATACGCTGCAGAAATTACGGATAAAGCAAGATCAGATAGAACAGGAGCGTAGAGAAAAAGAACGTGAAGCTGCTGAACTACAAGAGCAAATGAGAAAAATATCAATTGCAAAAAAGGAACCGGCAAGGTCCATTAAGAAGAAATCCTAAAATTAATTATAACTGCTTTTTAAATATAACAATTGAATGGAACAACAATCTTTTTAACTTAGAGTGATAATTTTAGCAAAGGAGCAAATGAATTGAAATGTTTAATATTGGAGACTTAGTAATATATTCAGGACAGGGAATTTGCTGTATAGACGATATTTGTGAAAAGACATATTGGGATGTTACGAAAGACTACTATGTTTTACATCCTATTGAGAATAGTAAGTTAACAATAAATATACCAGTAGATAATGATAAGGTAGTAATGCTTGGGCTTATTGATAGGAATGAAGCGGAAGAAATTATAAATTCTTTTAGGCTGCCAGGTATAAGTTGGATAGAGATATACAATCAACGTACTCAAAAGTATCTTGAAATTGTAAAAAAGGGAGATCGCAAGGAAATTTCTAAGATAATTAATACCTTAATGAGAGAAAAGTATAGAGCTGAACTTAGAGGGGCTAAATTCTATAAACAGGATGACGCACTTTTAGAGTTTACTCAAAATACATTGTTTAAGGAATTGGCAATGTCATTGAATACTACTTATGAAGCAATATATGAAAAAGTTAGTAGTTTAATAGCTATAAGCGAAGTATAACAGAGGGTAGTGGAGGAATTTATGAAGGGTGTTGAAATAAATGGACATAAGCAACGATAAAATTATGGCAATAGAATCAGCTATGAATCAGATAGAAAAACAATTTGGAAAAGGTTCTATTATGAAGCTTGGTGCAGCTACAACAATGGATATAGAAGTGATTCCAACAGGGTGTCTTCCCTTAGACATAGCGCTAGGTGTTGGTGGAGTTCCAAAAGGGAGAATAGTAGAAGTATATGGGCCCGAATCTTCAGGTAAAACCACTATTGCACTGCACGTAGTGGCAGAAGCTCAAAAAAGAGGTGGCATAGCAGCGTTTGTTGATGCTGAACATGCCTTAGACCCATCTTATGCAAGAAAACTGGGAGTTAATACGGAAGACTTGGTAGTCAGCCAGCCGGATACAGGGGAACAAGGTTTAGAAATAGCAGAGGCACTTGTAAGATCTAATGCAATAGATATACTTGTTGTTGACTCTGTGGCAGCACTTGTTCCGAGAGCTGAAATTGAAGGAGAGATGGGAGATTCTCATATGGGACTTCAAGCTAGACTAATGTCTCAGGCTTTAAGAAAGCTTACTGCAGCAATTAACAAGTCAAAATGTATTGTAATATTCATAAATCAATTAAGAGAAAAAATAGGTATTATGTTTGGTAACCCCGAGACCACAACTGGTGGTCGTGCTCTCAAGTTTTATTCATCTATAAGACTTGATATAAGAAGGATTGATAGCATAAAAACAGGTGAAAATATTCTTGGAAACAGAGTAAGAATAAAAGTAACAAAAAATAAGGTTGCACCGCCTTTTAAACAGGCTGAATTTGACATAATGTACAATGAAGGAATTTCAAAAGAAGGCAGCTTAATAGATATAGCTGTTACTGAAGGCTTTGTTGAAAAAAGTGGAGCATGGTTTTCATATAAAGGTGATAGACTTGGCCAAGGAAGGGAAAATTCCAAGCTGTTCTTAAAGGAGAATACTGATTTAGCTCTTGAAATAGAAAATTTAATTAGAGAAAAATATAACATGCCATTAATAAAGGATTCAGTAAGGGACGAAGATAAAGATGAAGTACAATTTAGCTGAAATACAAGATAGTTCAAACGGATAATCAGAGTTAACGGAGCAACAAATTAATTAAAATAGTAAAGATATTAAAATTAGAATATAATTTTAAAATTATTCATGTTCTTGAAAAGGATTGTATTATTAATAGGATGTTGATATAATAAATTACGTGTAGTTTATTATAAACTTACATTGATTGTTATAATTATGGGTTAATTTTTATTTTTGAGTTAAAGAGCAACTAATTCATTCATATCTTAAAAATCTTTAAAGGTAGGAGATTATGTATATGAAGGAATTTAGTATTAATACAAAAGTTTATTTTGGAGAAAGCTCTTTGGACAGACTAAGTGAAATTAAAAATAAGAGAGTACTAATTGTATGCGATAAGTTTATGGAGACTTCAGGTATGGCTGCAAAAGTACAAGGAAAACTTGTTGATTGTGAAGTAGCTATATATAGTGATATAGTGCCTGATCCATCTGTAGAAGTTATTGCTAGTGGTATCCAAAAGTTGCAAAGTTGTAATGCTGAAATTATTATAGCTCTTGGTGGAGGCTCATCAATTGATGGAGCTAAGGCAATAAGAGAGTATGCAAAAAAGGTTACTGGAGGAGTTTCCTCTGTAAAAGAGTTCTATGCTATACCTACTACAAGTGGTACAGGTTCAGAAGTAACAGAATATGCAGTAATTACAAACAAGCAAGAAGGGCTAAAGTATGCTCTTGCAGATAAATCTCTTCTTCCAACGGTTGCTATTCTCGATCCGGAATTAGTAAAATCTGTCCCTAAGGCGATAACTGCTGATACAGGAATGGATGTAATAACCCACGCTATGGAGGCTTATGTTTCAAAGAATGCTACTGATTTTTCAGATGCTCTTGCAGAAAAAGCTTTTACCTTAGCTTTCAGGTTTTTACCACAGGCTTATACTGATGGAAGTGACTTAGTAGCAAGAGAAAAACTTCATAATGCGTCCTGCCTTGCTGGTATAGCTTTTAATGCAGCTGGACTCGGAATTACTCATAGTTTGGCTCATGCTGTAGGAGGTAAATTGCATATTCCTCATGGAAGAAGTAATGCTATTATACTTCCTTATGTAATTGAATACAATGCTAATTTAAATAAAGGTGCTTTCAATGTTGAATATGGAGTAGCAGCTAAGAAGTATCAAAGACTTGCTAAGCTATTAAAGTTGCATGCACCAAATGTAAGCATTGGAGTTAACAATCTAATTAAAAGTGTTAAAGAGCTTCAAAAGACATTAATGATTCCAACAACATTAAAGGAACAAGGCGTTGATATGGAGTTAGCCAATGCATGTACAGAAGAAATTATTGGTGCAGCTTGTAAGGATATATGTACAACGGCAAACCCTAGAGAAGCAACAAGTGAAGACTTGTTAAATATTTTAAATAAAGTTTTGGGGTAAAATATTGTATTTTAAACCACTCAATACTGAGTGGTTTTTTGTGATACAACGTTTAAAATGTAGTTTAAAATATAACTGAAAAAGGAGAGTAGCTATGGCTGGTGAGTTATATTCAATAGGGAAAGTTGAAGAAATATGTAAAATAACGAAGAAAGCACTAAGATACTACGATAGAATGAACATACTATCACCAGATAAAGTATGTAATGAAAATGGTTATAGATATTACAGTAAGAAAAATTTATTGTCTGTTCCAGTTATAAGATATTATAAACAGAGTGGTTTCAAATTGGAGGAAATGAGAGCTTTTTTAGAAGGGACAACCTATGAGTTCGTCGATAAAAGATTTAGGAAAAAGATTGATGAATTAGAAGAGCTTGATAGAGAGGTGAATTTAAAAATAAGATCAGTGAAGGACTGGCACGATCTTATAGTTGAAGCACAGATGGTGCTTGAAAATAATGTTTGCGATGTAGCTATAAAGTATATAGATAGCAAAAAATTGATATTCTTAAATCAAGATTTTCAATATGATTATATGGACTCTATAATTAATATAGAATTTAATAATTATGTAGATAGTATAAATAATGCAATAACAGGTCCTGTGATTATAAATTTTCCATCTTATAAGGACAAGATGAATGGAAAGTGCAATAAGATGAAAATAATGCAGCAGACCATTTTAAAGTGTAAAGAAGAAGAAACCCTTGAATATGGTGGTTGGATGGCAGCTTCCTGCTATCATATAGGAGCTCATGAAAATATTGATGAAACATATAAAAAGATACAAGACTGGACTGAAGAACATGGATATATATGCTCGGAAGAATGCTATGAAAGATATGTAACAGATTATTGGACTACTAAAAACACTGATAGGTTTGTAACAGAGGTTATGATTAAAATTAAGAGATAAGAGGCATAAGCGGTAAGTAATCATCTTGAATGATGATTATTTACCGCTTATGTTTTTTTGAATCATATCATGAAAATAAGCTAATTTACTCCATAGAATATGCTTACAACTGCTGAAAAAGTAAGTGTTTTTTAACAAGGTGTGAATTTGAGCTATTATGTGAGTAATCGAAAAACACTGCCCCTAGGGGAAGGTATTGCTAAAAAATATAATTTACATTGTGAAAAAAATGCTAATATTTTTACCCTGAAAAATTAAAAAACTGCCTAATAGATGATTTGTAATCGGTTAAAAAGTTTGTAATATAGCGATAAATGTAGAATTTTAAATTTTATTTGAATTTTCATGTGAAATATATATTGACCTTGCCCTAAAGGGAAGGGGATATAATTTAGGTGAATAAAAAATAACTAATAAGATATAAATGAAAAGTTGTTTAATAATTTAACGATAAAATATCCCAAATCATAACAATCTAAAAACATTCCCATTATGAAGTTTTATTTAAGAACACAATATAAAAAGTTATTAATTGTATAGGGGAAAGGGGTCCTATTTTATGGATAAGGGTTCAAAGGCTATCACCTGGGAAACGACTACTGCAAAAAATAAGTTAAAAACTAATTTTCTTAAGAAAGGTATTTCAATAGCTCTTTTTTCAGGTCTTATGTACGGATTTTACTCAGCGTTTTTAACATTGGGAATGACGAAAGGAATATGGGGCGAATGGTATGGTGCAAATACAGTAGGTTTATCGGCAATTGTTATAACATACGTATTAGGTGCTCTTGGTAGCGCTGTAAACGACACCTGTAGTGCTGTTTGGGCCATGCTTTATGCAGCTTTTAAAGGTAAACTTGGAGATTTCTTTAGATGTCTTAAAACTAAGCCTGGCACTGTAATGATATTTGCGGCTCTTATAGGAGGACCTATTTCAAGTACAGCTTATGTGGTAGCTTTACAAATGGCAGGCTCAATTGTTATTCCAATTACTGCTCTTTGTCCTGCTATTGGTGCTATTTTAGGAAGAATATTATTTAAGCAAAAATTAAACAAACGTATGATGTTTGGTATTGGTATTTGTGTTTTATCTAGTTTTATGATCGGAAGTACTAGTATTGGTGGCGATGCTCCAAAAGGAATGTTTCTTGGAATTTGTATTGCTTTTATAGCAGCTCTTGGATGGGGATTTGAAGGTTGTGTAGCAGGATATGGCACATCTATGATTGACTCAGAAATTGGTATTACAATTCGTCAAGCCACATCTGGACTTTCAAATTTATTAATATTAGTGCCTATATTTGGTTTATTACTTGGTGATGGAATTAAATTTTCAACTAATTTAACTATTCAGGCATTTACAAGTGGGCCTGCAATGATATGGTTTGCGTTAAGTGGACTTTGTGCCTTTGTTTCCTACATGAGCTGGTACAACGGTAATAGTATGTGTGGTGCTGCTCTTGGTATGGCATGTAATGGTACTTATTCCTTCTGGGGACCATTCTGCTGCTGGATAGTTCTTGGATTAATAGGTGGTATGGAAGGATGGACTTTACCTACCATAGCTTGGATTGCTGCTTTATTAATGATGATTGGTATTCTCATAATAGCCATGAATCCTATGGATTTATTTAGAAAAAAAGATGTAATAGAAAGTGAACTGGCTTAATTATGAGATTATAAATACTTAAATTCTATTGAATTTAATAAAAAAGCTTGTTACTAATTGGTGAAGCTTTTGGAAATGAGCTTTTTTATTAAAATATATGAACAAAAGATAATCGAAAGGAGATCCATTATATGAAAGAAATTTCAATGTCAGCTAATACTAAAGCAATAGCTGCAAAGAAGAAATTATCAAGTGATTTCTTCAAAAAAGGTGTGTCATTAGCTTTATTTTCAGGACTCACCTATGGGATGTATACAGCGTTATTAACCATGGGTATGACTAAGGGGGTTTGGGGTGACTGGTATGGTGCTAATACAGCAGGTTTATCAGCATTTGTGATAGCATACTTACTTGCAGCACTTGGTAATGCAATAAACGATACCTGTAGTGCTGTTTGGGCAATTTTATACTCAATAGTTAGAGGTAAATTTAGAGATTTTCTAAGATGTATCAACACTGCTCCAGGACGCATTATGATATTGGCAGCTCTTATCGGGGGGCCCGTAGCTGGTACGGCTTATGTTATAGCTCTTCAAATGGCTGGCTCAATAGTTGTTCCAATATCAGCTCTTTGTCCTGCTATTGCTGCAATACTAGGTAAAATCTTATTTAAACAGAAACTAGACAAACGTATGGCTTTTGGTATTGCGGTATGTGTATTTGCTAGTTTCCTAATTGGTAGTACAAGCTTTAACGGTACTGCTTCAACAAAAACAATTATCGGATTCTTTATAGCTATTATCGCAGCTCTTGCATGGGGATTTGAAGGTTGTGTAGCTGGATATGGTACAGCAATGATTGATTATGAAATTGGTATTTGTATTCGTCAAGTAACTTCAGGTATAGCAAATCTATTCATTTTAGTACCAGTTTTCTCAATTATGGCTGGTAAAGTTGGTCTTTCTGTTAACCTTGCAATGCAAGCATTTACAAGTGGACCTGCAATGATTTGGTTCGTACTAAGTGGTCTTTTATCAGTTGTTACATTTATGACATGGTACGCTGGAAACAGTATGTGTGGAGCAGGACTTGGTACTGCATGTAATGGTACATATTCATTCTTTGGTCCGTTATTCTGCTTATTGCTATTAGGAGTATACGGAGGCATGGATGGATGGTCATTACCTTCAGTTGCTTGGATCGGAGCTGTAATAATGATGTTTGGTATCCTTACAATATCTATGAATCCACTTGATTTATTTAGAAGAAAAGATGATATGGGAGGTTCAATGGATGAAGCCGCTTAATTATGCTATTTTAAAATATTTTACTACAGTTAACGAAGCTTCTGCTAATGATGTTATAGAAGCATTAAAAGGAGAATACGGAAGCTTTAAGGCTTTACAAAAGAAGGCTGTAATCAATGCCTTAATGACGGCAGAAGCAAATGGACTTATTGAAGAAACAAGATTTGAATTAGATAGAGATGGTGAGTTAACTGTTTACTATCATGCCCATGAAGATGGGGCTGCTACAATCAATAAATATATTAAAGATTAATTTTTAACATTGCCCATAGGGTAATGTTTGTACAAGACAAATATTCTGTGATGATGGTAGAACAAGGGCATTGTCTTTAATAATATAAGTAAATTTTCTTGGTAAATAGCCTAATTCACAGTGAAAAATATTTAAGAATTTATTGTAATAACATATTGACTCTCCCCTAAAGGGCAAGAGATATAATCAGTATAAAGTAAGTAACAGGGTTATATTAAACAAATATATATAGTACAGTTCTTTGTTTAATTAAAACATATTCGTTTAAATAGGAAGGAGGAAATATATATGAGATACTATGGAAATGAGGCTTTAGGTCTTGTAGAGACAATAGGATTAGTTCCTGCACTTGAGGCTGCAGATAAAATGCTTAAGGCAGCTAACGTTGAACTTATTTCATATGAAAATGTTGGTTCAACCCTTGTAACTATAATGGTAAAAGGTGATGTAGGTGCAGTTAAATCTGCTGTGGAAGCAGGTGCAGAGGCAGCGGCTGCTGTTGGAACATTAACAGCACACAATGTTATGCCACGTCCTATTAGAGAAGTTGGAGATATTGTTTCAGTACATGATATTGATGCATAAATATAGAAAGGAAATGATACAAGTATGGCAAGATATGAAGCTTTAGGATTAATTGAAACTTTCGGGCTAGTTTTTGTTTTAGAAGCAGCAGATGCTATGTGTAAAGCAGCGGATGTTGAACTTATAGGATATGCAAACGTTGCCTCAGGATATATATCTGTATTAGTTCAAGGTGATGTTGGTGCTTGCAAAACAGCAGTAGAAGCTGGTGTTGCAGCAGTTAAAGCAATGGAAGGTGGAAACCTTTATAGTTCAATAGTTATTCCAAGACCACATCAGGATCTTGGAAAAATAATAAAACGTTATTCTATTACAAATCTTGTAACAGAATAAAAGTATTAAATTTTTTCTGAAAAGGGAGAGAGAAAAATGAATATTATAGATAATGATTTACTCTCCATGCAAGAAGCAAGAATTCTTGTTGAAAATGCTCGTGAGGCACAAAAGAAATTAGCAACCTTCCCACAAGAAAAACTTGATGAGATAGTTGAACGTATGGTTGAAGAGATTGAAAAACATTTAAAGGAACTTGCCCAGATGTCTAATGAAGAAACTGAATATGGAAAGTGGGAAGATAAATATATCAAAAACCGCTTTGTATGCAGATATCTAAAAAATAGGCTTAAGGGAATGAGATGTGTAGGTATCATTGATGAAGATAAGCTTGGAAACACAATGGATGTTGGGGTACCAATGGGCGTTATCATAGCCTTTTGTCCATCCACTAGTCCTGTTTCTACAACTATATATAAGGCATTAATTGCAATTAAATCAGGAAATGCAATTATATTTTCTCCTCATCAAAGGGCTAAAAATGCAATTGGCAAAACAATTGATATTTTGATTAGAGCTGCGGAGGGAGTAGGACTTCCAGAAGGTGCCCTTGCATATTTACATACAGTAACTGAAAGTGGTTCGGTGGAGCTTATGAAACATAGAGATACTTCACTGATAATGAACACGGGAGTTCCAGAAATGCTCGATGCAGCCTATAAATCTGGCAAGCCAATAATTTATGGCGGTAATGGAAATGGCCCAGCCTTTATAGAGCGCACAGCGGATATAAAGCAAGCAGTTAGAGATATTATTGATAGCAAGAATTTCGATTATGGAGTTGTATCCAGTGCTGAACAATCAATTGTGGTTGATAGTTGTATTGCAGCTGAAGTAAGAGAAGAACTTCAAAAAAACGGTGCATACTTTATGACAGAAGAAGAAGCTGAAAAATTGGCAGCCACATTCTTGGATAAAGATGGGGGCAAAAATGTAGAGATAATCGGTAAACCACCAAAATTCTTAGCTAAGAATGCTGGTTTTAGTGTTCCAGAAGATACGAAGCTTCTCATCTCCAAGCAAAAGTTTGTTTCACCAAAAAATCCTTATTCAAGAGAAAAGCTCTGTCCAGTGCTAGCCTTTTATATAGAAGACGACTGGATGCACGCTTGTGAAAAATGTATAGAACTATTGCTTAGTGAGAGGCAGGGACATACACTTGTTATACATTCAAAGGATGAGGAAGTTATTCGTCAATTTGCACTAAAAAAACCTGTTGGAAGAGTGCTTGTTAATACTCCAGGAACTTTTGGAAGCATGGGTGCAACTACAAATTTATTTCCATCCATGACATTAGGCAGTGGTTCTGCAGGGGATGGAATGACTTCTGATAACGTTTCACCTATGAACTTAATATATGTACGTAAAGTTGGGTATGGAGTTCGAAATGTAGATGAACTTGTTAAAACAGTAGATCTTGAAGAAGATAAATTAAATTCAAAGGAAATAGATAACATTAAGTTATTAGAGAGTATTTTGAAAAAAGTTATGAGGGATTTAAAATAAAAATCATATTTGAAATATGAAATATATTAAAGAATGAGAGGTAATAAATTGGATATTCGTGAATTTTCAAATAAGTTTATGGAAGCTACTAAAAACATGTCTGACGAAGAACGTGCTGGTTTAATGAAGATGTTTTCTAGTGTTTCTAAAGAAATAGCAAAAGAAGAACCAGCTTGTACACAGGTTGCAGGTGATAACAATGGTCAAATTCCAGATGGAATAACAGAGCGTTTAGTTAAGTTAAAGGAAATTTACTTAAAACACGTTCCAACTATAACAACTCACCGTGCAAGAGCTATTACTAAAATAGCTAAAGAAAACCCTGGTATTCCTAAATCCGTTTTGCGTGGTAAGTGTTTCAAACATTGCTGCGAAACTGCACCACTAGTAATTCAAGATAACGAACTTATCGTTGGAGCACCAAATGGTAAGCCTCGTGCAGGGGCATTTTCTCCTGATATAGCTTGGAGATGGATGGTTGATGAAATTGATACAATAGGAAATCGTCCACAAGACCCATTTTATATCTCAGAAGAAGATAAGAAAATTATGCGTGAGGAATTATTCCCATATTGGCAAGGTAAATCCGTTGATGAATACTGTGAAGACCAGTATCGTGAAGCTGGAGTATGGGAACTTTCAGGAGAATCCTTTGTTTCAGATTGTTCCTACCACGCAGTAAATGGTGGAGGGGACTCTAACCCAGGATATGACGTTATATTAATGAAAAAAGGTATGCTTGATATAAAAAGAGAGGCAGAAGAGAAATTAGCTAATCTTAGTTATGAAAATCCAGAAGATATAGATAGAATTTATTTTTATAAATCATTAATCGATACTGCTGAAGGAGTTATGATATATGCTAAACGTATGTCAGACTATGCAGCTGAGCTTGCTGCAAAGGAAACTAACCCTAAGCGTAAAGCAGAGCTTCTAAAGATTTCTGAAGTAAATGCTAGGGTTCCAGCACATAAGCCAAGTAATTTTTGGGAAGCAATTCAAGCAGTTTGGACTATAGAATCATTACTTGTAGTTGAAGAAAATCAAACAGGTATGTCTATAGGACGTGTTGACCAATACATGTACCCATTCTATAAAGCAGATATTGAAGCTGGACGTATGACTGATTTTGAAGCATTTGAACTAGCAGGCTGTATGCTTATAAAAATGTCTGAAATGATGTGGATAACAAGTGAGGGTGGTTCTAAATTCTTTGCAGGTTATCAGCCATTCGTTAACATGTGTTTAGGTGGTGTTACTAGAGAAGGTCGTGACGCTACAAATGAATTAACTTATCTTTTAATGGATGCAGTTCGTCACGTGAAGATATACCAGCCATCATTAGCATGTCGTATACATAAAGGCTCACCTCAGAAATACCTTAAGAAGATAGTTGAAGTTATTCGTGCAGGTATGGGATTCCCAGCATGTCACTTTGACGATGTTCATATAAAGATGATGTTAGCAAAAGGTGTTTCTATAGAAGATGCAAGAGACTACTGCTTAATGGGATGCGTTGAGCCACAGAAGTCAGGAAGATTATATCAATGGACTTCTACAGGATATACTCAATGGCCTATATGTATAGAACTTGTTCTTAATCATGGGGTACCACTATGGTATGGTAAGCAAGTATGCCCGGACATGGGAGATCTAAGTAAGTTTAAAACTTATGAACAGTTCGAAGCAGCTGTTAAAGAGCAAATTAAATACATTACTAAATGGACAAGTGTTGCTACAGTAATTTCTCAACGTGTTCACAGGGATCTTGCACCAAAGCCACTTATGTCTATGATGTATGAAGGTTGTATGGATAAAGGTAAGGGAGTAGAAGCAGGCGGAGCTATGTATAACTTCGGACCTGGAGTAGTATGGAGTGGTCTTGCTACTTATACAGATTCTATGGCAGCTATAAAGAAATTAGTATTTGATGAGAAAAAATATACATTACAAGAAATGAACGAAGCTTTAAAAGCTGACTTTGTTGGATATGAACAACTAAGAAAAGATTGCTTAGAAGCACCTAAGTATGGTAACGATGATGATTACGCAGATTTAATTGCTGCAGATTTAATCAACTTTACTGAACAAGAGCATCGTAAATATAAAACATTATATTCAGTGCTTAGCCATGGTACTTTATCAATCTCAAATAACACTCCATTTGGACAACTTACTGGAGCTACAGCAAATGGACGTAAAGCATGGACACCTTTATCAGATGGTATAAGTCCAACTCAAGGAGCAGATTATAAAGGACCTACTTCAATAATTAAATCTGTTTCTAAGATGAGTTGTGAAGATATGAATATAGGTATGGTTCATAACTTTAAGCTAATAGCTGGTCTTCTTGATACACCAGAAGGTGAACAAGGAATAATTACACTACTACGTAGTGCATGTGCTCTTCAGCTTGGAGAAATGCAGTTCAACTATCTAGATAACAATACTTTACTTGAAGCACAAAAGCATCCTGAAGAGTATCGTGATTTAATAGTTCGTGTTGCTGGATATAGTGCATTCTTTGTTGAATTATGTAAGGATGTTCAAGATGAAATCATAAGCAGAACTATGCTTACACATTTCTAAGTAGAGAACTCAAATGTTAAGTAGATATCCCAAATCTTTGATTTGGTGATAGTCACTTACACAGAGTGCTGATTTGTAGTGAATCAGTTAAGCAGACGTCCAAAATCTGTGATTTTGTGATGGTCGCTTACTCATTTGACTAAAAGGAGAAGGAGTTTCATCTAAATATATTAAAAATCAGTGTGAGTAAAATTGGAGAATGAAAAATATGAGTAATGGAACTTTAGGTATAATTGAACGAAAAGCGACGATTTTTAATATACAAAAATACAATATGTATGATGGAGATGGAGTAAGGACTTTAGTATTCTTTCAGGGTTGTCCCCTTAGATGTAAGTGGTGTGCAAATCCTGAGGGAATGATTAAAAAGAATAGAGTTATGTTTAAAAGTGATTTATGTGTTGATTGCGGGGCTTGCGCTTCTGTTTGCCCTGCTTCAATACACACTATCAGCAGTAAAACTTCGAAGCATGAGGTTAATCATGATGTTGATTGTATTGGATGCGGTAAGTGTAAAAGCGCCTGCCTTAAATCCGCTATATCAATAGTTGGAGAAGTAAAAACCATCTCTGAACTTTTAGAAATCGTAGAAGAAGATAGAACTTTTTATGAAGTTTCTGGTGGGGGAGTTACATTAGGTGGCGGCGAAGTTTTAATGCAGCCTGAAGCCGCAAGTAGTCTTTTAATGGCGTGCAAGCAAGCAGGGATAAATACTGCAATTGAAACTTGTGGTTACGCAAAATTAGAATCAGTACTTAAGGTGGCGGAGTTCACAGATTTATTCCTATTTGACATTAAGCATATTGATTCAGACAAACACTTTCAGTGGACTGGTGTTAGAAACGAACAAATTCTAGAGAATCTTAAAGAATTGCTTCGCCGCAAATATAATGTAAAAATTCGTATGCCTTTACTTAAAGGGGTAAATGACCAGAAAGAAGATATTGAAAAGGTAATGGAGCTTTTGAAGCCATATAAAGATTATAGAAACTTTAAAGGAATTGATTTACTTCCATATCATAAAATGGGTGTAAATAAATATAAGCAATTGGGAATGGAATATCCTATAAAAAATGACCCGAGTTTGACTAATGAAGATCTAAATAAAATAGAAGAATGGATTAGAAAATACGATTTATCTGCAAAAGTAATTCGTCATTAAATAATTTTCAAATAGATGATTAAGATGGAAGGTAAGGTTTATGGGAGATTTTTCTAATAAGGATATACAGCGTATTATACAAGAATCAGTTCCAGGAAAACAAATTACTATAGCTCACGTTATTGCATCGCCAATGCATGATATATATGAACGTCTTGGAATTGATGAAAGAGGAGCAATAGGTATTTTAACTCTTTCTCCATATGAAACTGCTATTATTGCAGCAGATATTGCTACAAAGGCTGCTGATGTTGAAATTGGATTCCTTGATCGTTTTACAGGATCTGTGGTAGTAAATGGTGATGTTCAAAGTGTTGAGACGGCACTTTGTGCGGTAAACGATACGCTTAAAGATATGCTTGGATTTACTCCTGCTCCCATTACAAGAACATGAGAAAAAAACGCATAATGGTAATTGGTCCTTCAAGGTGCGGTAAAACTACATTAGTTAATGCATTAAACGATTACGATGGCCCATTAAGGCGAACGCCAGATTTGATCTATGGTAAGAATACCATTGATGTTCCAGGCTCCTACATAGAGAATGCATGGATGTATAAACATGTAATTGCAGCAGCTCAGGATGCATCCTGTGTGCTTGTATTGGTTGATCAGTCTAATTGTGCTGAAATATACTCCCATGGATTTGCAAGATCCTTTAGATGTCCGGTAATTGGAGTCATAACAAAATGTGATTTAATGGCTGAAAATGAAGAGAAGTGTTTGCGACAGCTAAAGAACATAGGAGTATTGGAGCCATATTTTCATATTAGTTTTAAAGTGGGAACAGGGATTGACGCCTTAAAAAAGTATTTATTTGAAAAAGGTAAGGAGTAAAGGTCAATGATCAAATTTATTACCGAAGAGTATTTAAGAGATTTATATAGAAAAGAACCTTTTAATACCTACAAATTACAACAAGGACAGCGTCTTACACCTGGAGCAGCCCAATATTTGTCTGATAAAAGGATAAAAATGATTAATGGTGATTCAAAGACCAATGAAAAAAATCAGGTAAAGGCTATAAAACAGGCAGAGACCGCAAAGCAAGAGGAAAAGATCAATTTGAATTTAAATTCGAATTTGAAAAAGAAGCTTTGTTGTAAATTGAAATCTATAGAGGCAACATTTCTTGTTACCAGCAGTGAAATATTAAGAGAAGACATTATTTTAGCACAAAATATTATAAGTTTGGGTAGAAAAATATCAAACATAAGAAATGTTGTGGAAGGCAAAGGTACACTTGAACCTATTTACTGCAGAGAGTGTACTGGCATGAATTCATTAAATTTCACAACTGAGCTTCAGGATTGTTTCGAAATAACAGAATTTCATATGCAGCTTAATAAAAGCAGTGCAATATTAAAAATCCATGTACTTCGTTGTGCTTTAAGAGAGTTACACTTTGAAATAATTGATACTTATGAAAATGATGACGACGACCTAAAAGATAGAATTATAAATAATATTAATTCAATAATTAATTCGCTGTCTCAATTGATTTGTTCAGCAGTAGGAGGAAAACAATGTCAGAGAAAAATCTAACTTTTCAATATTGTGATGAGATGGTTCAAAAGTTTGAAGAAGTCATAGAAAAACCAGTTGTTAATAACTCTTCTGTTTACTATACAGGTGTAGACTTAGGTACTGCATGTGTAGTACTAGCGGTTTTAGATGAAAATTATGAGCCTGTTGCTGGCAGCTACAGGTATGCAGATGTAGTTCGTGATGGTATGGTTGTTGACTATATTGGAGCAGTAAAGATTGTTAGAGAACTTAAACAGGAAATCGAGGAAAAACTAAATACTGAGCTTCTTTATGCCGCTGCTGCAATCCCACCTGGAACTGACGCTTTAGATTCTGGGGCAATTAAAAACGTAGTCCAAGCCGCAGGATTTGAACTTACATGCCTTTTAGATGAGCCTACTGCTGCTAATGCTGTGCTTAAAATTGAAAATGGTGCAGTTGTAGATGTTGGCGGTGGAACCACAGGAATATCAATTCTAAAGGATGGAAAGGTTATTCACGTTGTTGATGAACCTACAGGCGGTACTCATTTTTCATTAGTTATTTCAGGTGCATATGGAATGCCTTTTAAAGAGGCTGATAAATTCAAAAGGGATAACAAGAATCATAAAGAAATTTTACCGGTACTAAAGCCGGTAGTTGAAAAGGTAGCATCAATTATCAATTATAATATCAAGAATCATGATGTGAAGGAAATTTCTTTAGTAGGTGGTACTTGTTGTTTAACAGGAATAGAAGAAATTATTGCAAAACAAACAGGCGTTTATACACATAAACCTAAAAATCCTATGTTTGTCACACCACTTGGTATAGCATTAAGCTGCACTCAAGATATTATAGAGTAATGAGAATAAGGAGAGGGTTTAAAAGTGGATTTTAGAATCATAAAATCACCTTCCCAAAGTACTAAAGATATTCTAAGAAGACGAATGGGTGGAAACTGTAAAACAGATATAGATAGTAGTGATGCAATAGGACTTGTTCAAGGTAAACTTATTGATATGATTTATGCTGCAGATATTGCTGAAAAAGCTGTTGGAGTTACCGTTGAAGACATTAGAGGAACATGTCCTCAACATATGGTGTTACTAGGTATTTTTGGTGACACAGCATCAGTTGAATCTGCATTGAGTGAAATTAAATTAAAAATGAAAGAGGTAAAGGCAATATGATAGCAGCAAAACTTATTGATAACGTATGGGCAACTAGAAAATCAGAAGCACTTAACGGGCTTAAATTTATGCTTGCAGAGGAAATTGGTGGAATAGATGCAGGAAGAAGATTTATTGTTGTAGATAACATCAGTGCAGGTATTGGTGATAGGGTTATAGTTAGTACCGGTTCATCTGCTAGAAGAATGCTAGGGGATGACAATATTCCTGTAGATGCAGTTGTTATTGGAATAATTGATGAAGATTGTAATTTTGGTTAAAACACAAATTTCAATGTTATTTGAAAGGAAGTGATAAAGTGAAAAAATTAATATGTGCAAAGGATATTGAAGCATTAATACTAAGTGGAGAAAAGGTATTTTGTATAGATGGTAGTGAAATTATTACACCATCAGCACAAGATCTTGCAAAAAATAATGGAATAATATTTAGTACAAAGGCCCCTGAACCTAAGGTGCAGCAGGCAGCAGCTAAAAAACCATTAAATGTAGAAGATATGGATTGCGATCAGATGCTTAACTTCTTTAGAGCAATGATGGACAAAGGCCTTCTACAGCAAATGCTTGAATGCTTAAAAACAAAAAGTCTTCCATTTGAAGCTGATAGTGATCCTAGTGGACTTAAGGTTGTTAGAGGAAGTTCAGTAAAAATGGATGTATTTGATACTGGCAATCCAAATAACAAAGTTTACTTCCAAGAGTTAGTAAGTAAAGAAGAATCAAAAATGAGTGCAGGATTCTTAGTTATTGAAGATTCAAAGTTTGATTGGGAGTTGACCTACGAAGAGATTGACTATGTCATTGAGGGAACTTTAACAGTTGAAATCAATGGAAAAACATATACAGCTCATGCTGGTGATGTATTATTTGTACCATCAGGTTCTAAAGTAGTTTGGGGATCACCAGACAAGGCTAGGATATTCTATACAACATATCCAGCAAATTGGGCGGATCTTTTATAGAAGACTAGGAGGATAAACCTATGCAGGCGCTTGGTTTAATAGAAACAAAAGGATTACTTGCAGCTATTGAAGCAGCCGATACAATGGTTAAATCAGCAGATGTGAGTATTATTGAAAAAACTTATGTAGGTGGCGGCCTTGTTACAGTTTCAATTACAGGTGATGTAGGTGCAGTAAAGGCATCTATAGAAGCTGGAGTAGCAGCTGTCACAAAACTTGATGAAGAATTTTTAGTTTCACAGCATGTAATTCCACGTCCTCATGAGGAATTGAAATGCATAATTGGGCCTAACAATCTCGAAGATGAGCAAGTCTCTGATGAAGAGACGGCTAATGAAGATAAGGTGGATAATATAGAAGATACAGAAAAAGCAGAAGTTGTGGAAGAAGAAAAAGATATAGAAGAAACTGAAGAGACTGTTGAAAAAAATCAAGACTCTTTAGACTCAAGTAAGATACATAAGGTGAACTTAGAGAATCTGCGCAAAGATGATGTAGATAAGTTAGTAGAGAAAAGTGGTATTGAGAAAACCATTTCTATGTTATCTAAGTTAAAGGTTGTTAAGCTTAGAAATCTAGCTCGTGAATACAAAGATTTCGTAATCACAGGCAGAGCAATTTCAAAGGCAGATAAAAATTTATTAATTGCTAAATTTAAGCTATATTATGAGAAGAAATAGCTATTGTTAAGGCTAAGAAGGGAAGTATGAAACAATGGAAAACTTTGATAAAGATTTGCGCTCAATACAAGAAGCTAGAAATCTTGCCAGACTTGGAAAAGTAGCAGCTAATAAAATTGCTGACTATACTGAAGAGCAAATCGATAATATTTTACGTAATATGGTTAGAGTTGCAGAAGAGAATGCTGTTTGTTTAGCAGAGATGGCTGTTGAAGAAACAGGTTTTGGTAAAGTAGAAGATAAAACTTTCAAAAATCACTTAGCATCTACTATATTATATAACTCAATAAAAGATATGAAGACTATAGATGTAATTAAAGAAGATCCTATAAATAAGCTTATAGAGATTGCTGAGCCAGTTGGTTTGGTTATGGGGATAGTACCTTCAACAAATCCAACATCTACAGCTATTTTCAAAGCTATGATATCAATTAAATCTCGTAATGCTATAGTGTTCTCACCTCATCCATCTGCTGCAAAATGTACAACTAAAGCAGTTCAATTAATGCATGATGCTGCTGTTGCAGCTGGTGCCCCAGAGAATGTTATAAGTGCAGTAAGCATTCCAACAATTGGAGCTACAAATGAATTAATGAAATGCAAGGAAGTATCTATAATAATAGCTACAGGTGGTCCAGGAATGGTTAAAGCTGCCTACAGCTCAGGAAAACCAGCTCTTGGTGTTGGTGCAGGAAACTCTCCAGCATATATCGAAAGAACTGCTGATGTAGAAAAAGCTGTTAAAAATATTATGGCAAGTAAGACTTTCGATTATGGTACGATTTGTGCCTCAGAACAATCAATAATCTGTGAAGAATGTAATCAGGATAAAGTTGTTGAAGAGTTCAAAAAACAAGGCGGATATTTTATGACAGCAGAAGAAACTGATAAAGTTTGCAAGCTGTTATTTAAAAATGGACACGCTATGAATGCTAAGTTTGTTGGAAGAAGTCCACAGGTTATTGCTAGTGCTGCAGGAATTACAATTCCAGAGGGAACAAAAGTACTTATAGGAAGACAAAATGGAGTAGGCGAAGGTAATCCGTTATCCTTTGAAAAACTTACAACAGTTCTTGGATTCTATACAGTAAAGGATTGGCATGAAGCATGTGAATTAAGTATTGAATTACTTCAAAATGGAATTGGTCATACAATGAGCATTCATACTGAAGACAGAGATATAGTTATGAAATTTGCTAAAAAGCCAGCTTCACGTATCCTTGTTAATACTGGTGGAACTCAAGGTGGAACAGGTGCAAGCACAGGACTTAATCCTTCATTCACTTTAGGATGTGGTACATGGGGAGGAAGTTCAGTATCTGAGAACGTTACTCCAGAGCACCTTGTAAACATTAAGAGAGTTGCTTATGGAATAAAGGATTGTACAACATTAGCAGCTGATGACAAAACTTTTAACTATGTGAAAACTACTGAAAGCTGTCATGAACTTGAAAACGCATTTATGAATATGAGTCCAGCTCAAATTGCAGCCGCTGCAGCAGCTTTAAACAAAACTAATGAGTGTACTGCAACTACTAACACTTGCGCTAGCAATGAAGGTGAAAAAAATGAAGGGCTTTTAGATTTAGTTAACCAAATAGTTGCTGCTATTAAGGGGGCAAACTAATGGACAACTTTGAATCAGTATTAAAACTTTTGTTAGAGACAGTTGAATCTAATGGAAAAAAAGCTGTAGAAGAAAATTTATCTGAGATTCCAGTAGGTATTTCTAATAGACATGTACATCTTTCACAAAAGGATTTAGAATGTTTATTTGGTAAAGACCATGAACTTGTGAAGTTTAAAGATTTATCTCAACCTGGACAATATGCTTGCAAAGAAGTTGTAACAATTTGCGGACCAAAGGGTGCCATTGAGAAGGTTAGAATTCTTGGACCTGTAAGAAGCAAGACTCAAGTTGAAGTGTTAGCTGGAGACTGCATTAAGCTTGGAGCAGTACCACATATAAGACTATCAGGAGAATTAAGCAGAACACCTGGAATCACATTAGTTGGACCAAAAGGTTCTGTTCAAATTGAAGAAGGATTAGTGGTTGCTCAAAGACACATTCACATGACACCTGAAGATGCTAAAAATTTAGGGGTTTGTGATGGAGATGTAGTATCAATAAAATTTGATGACCTAAGAGGCGGAGTATATAGCAATGTAGCTATTAGAGCTAACGATGCTTCAAAGCTTGAATGTCATCTTGATATTGAAGAAGCTAATGCAATGGGCATGAACTCAAACTCAAAAATAACAATAGTAAAATAAAAGTTTGTAAATAAAAATTAAAATATAAAAATATAAAAATAAAGGATATTTAGGAGGATTTTAAAATGGTAAAATATGATGCATTAGGAATGATAGAAACTAAAGGATTAGTAGGAGCAGTAGAGGCAGCTGACGCTATGGTTAAGGCAGCAAACGTATATTTAATAGGTAAAGAATATGTTGGAGGCGGACTTGTAACTGTTATGGTTAGAGGAGATGTTGGAGCTGTTAAAGCTGCTACAGATGCTGGAGCTGCTGCTGCACAACGTGTTGGAGAATTAATATCAGTTCACGTTATTCCACGTCCACATTCAGAGGTTGAAGTAATTCTTCCATCAAATAAAGAAGCTGTAAAATAAGATTTTCAGTTAGACTATATAATATACAAACGTCGCTAAATATGGTTTAGCGGCGTTTTTATTGCGTTAAGAATACTATTATTTAGCTAGCTTGGGCTTCCAGATTTGGCATAAAAAATACCTTCCTTTCTTTTGTTCAAGCAAGTGCTGTCAGTTTTTAGACAACAAAAAGACACCTGTGATGTTTTGTACCGTAATTAGATTTACGTGCAAAGCACCACATGTGTCGTTTACTTGAATTTATTATTTAATTTTTTATGTAACTCTATATTTAAGAGAGACTCTTAAATATCAACTATTTTATTAAATCTTCAACAAACTTAGGAAGTATAAAACAACCATGGTGAAGTTCTTTAGTATAGTATTTTGTGTCTATATCTATAGTGTTAGATAAGTCCACAGTTTTTGGATCATGCTTCTTTGAACCTACAGTAAAGCTCCAGAAACCACTTGGATAAGTAGGAATTCCAGCCATAAATAATCTAGTTACAGGGAAGATAGCATTTGCATCATCATAAACCTTCTTTACAACTTCAGGTAAATAGAAAGGAGTTTCAGTTTGAGCTATAAATATTCCTTCCTCTGTTAAACATTCAAATATCTCTTTATAGAAACTACCGCCAAATAAACCTTCAGCAGCTCCAAAAGGATCCGTTGAGTCTACTATAATTACGTCAAACTCATTCTTGTGTTCATGAACATATTTTATACCATCACCTATAAATACTTCACATCTAGGGTCATCTAAGGCACAGCTTATTTCTGGTAAGAATCTCTTACACTCTTTGACAACCTCGCCATCTATTTCACATAAAACTGCCTTTTCTACAGAAGGATGTTTAAGAACTTCTCTTATAGCTCCACCATCTCCGCCACCAACAACAAGTACCTTCTTAGGATTTGGATGGGTAAATAGAGGAATGTGTGCTATCATTTCATGATAAACATATTCATCTTTAATTGTAGTTTGAACTATACCGTCTAAAACCAACATCCTTCCTAAAGCATATGTATCAACTATAGCTAAATCTTGAAATTCGGTTTTTTTAGTAACTAATGTTTCCTTTATTTTGTATGTCATAGCAGCATCAGCTATCTGACCTTCTTTTAACCACATATCCATAATGCATACCTCCTATTGAAAACTTTATAATGATATTATATCTTTAATCAAACAAATAATATTATAACAATGATTTTAGTAAATGACAATTAAAAGGTAAGGATTGTTGATAACACTATATTTTAGGAAGGAATTTTAATAATTATTGTTGAATTGTAGAAAAAAATAATTTTATAGTATAAAATTATGCAAATTGGTAAAAATAGAAGATAAAAATATTTATGAAAAAGAAGGAAAAATATTACAAAAATAGAATAATAGTTAAATGTACTATTATATTCTTTTAGTTTTTATAATATACACAAAAATTTATTAAGAGAAGGGGGGTAAGACCGTCTGGCTCGGACTATGCAGAAACTATCTGCATACCCTGTAATTTAATATATATTAGTTAATTACAGGCACTTTTGGTTTAGCCAAGAGCCAAAAGTGGTAAATTAATGTTAAGGGAATAGCTTTAACGCTAAGACTATAGGGCACAGAATAAATGTAGTTTTAGTAGAGCGAATGATAGCATGTATGTAGAATTTGAAAACAGAGATGAAAAACTTATAGCCTACATAGTAGGAGAATTAGATCATCATAGTGCTGAAGAGGTTAGAAATAAAATTGATGATAGGTTAGATAGAGAAAATATAAGTAAGTTAATAATGGACTTTTCTGGTGTAACTTTCATGGATAGTTCAGGTATAGGTGTAGTGATTGGAAGATACAAAAAATTGAGCTTGAAGAAAGGAACTATATGTATTACTAATGTAAGAGATTCTGTAAAAAGAATCTTTGAACTATCAGGTATGTTTAAAATAATTAAGCTTTATGACAGCACTGAAGAAGCAGCTCAGATTATTTAGTGGGGGGATTAGAAATGTACGAGAATATGATGAAAGTAGAGTTTCTCAGCAGATCAGAAAATGAAAGTTTTGCAAGAGTAGCAGTAGCAGCTTTTGCATCACAGCTAGACCCAACTGTAGAGGAGTTAGCAGATATTAAAACTGCAGTTTCAGAAGCAGTTACGAACTCTATTATTCATGGATATGAAAATAGTAAAGAAGCTATAGTTAAAATTGAGGCTTATATCAAAGATAGAGAGCTTACAATAGTGGTAGAGGACCAAGGTGTTGGAATAGATAATGTTGAGCTTGCTATGCAGCCATTATATACATCAAGGCCAGACCTAGAAAGGTCAGGAATGGGTTTCACTGTAATGGAGACTTTTATGGATACTTTAAAAGTGGAATCTGAGAAAAATAAAGGGACAAGATTGATAATGAAAAAAGCATTTAAATCTTTAAGTTAGGTGAATAGTATGAGTGAAGAAGCTGTAAAAAAATCCAGGTACGACTATGAAGATAACCTAGAGCTCATTAAGTACGCTAGAAATGGAGACAAAAGTGCCTTAAATAAGTTAATAGAAGTTAACTTGCCTCTTGTTTCTACAATAAGCAAGAAATTTTTAAACAGAGGATATGAGTACGAGGACATATTCCAAATAGGATGCATGGGATTAGTTAAAGCAGTAAATAACTTTGATGAAAAGTATAATGTAAAATTTTCTACATATGCTGTTCCTATGATACTTGGAGAAATAAAAAGATTTATAAGAGATGACGGCATGATTAAAGTAAGTAGGAGCGTAAAAAATACTGCTAAAAAGCTTCATTATGATAAAGAAGCTTTAACTAAGCAGCTTAATAGGGATCCTACAATTCAGGAACTGTCAGAGTTTTCTGGAGTAAATACTGAAGATATAGTTTTTGCAACAGAATCTGCCAATAGTCTTCAATATCTACATGATACCATACATCAAGATGATGGAGCTCCGGTACTGCTTATAGATAAGTTAAGTGAAAATCCACAGGAAGACAGCGATATGATAGATAGAATAGCATTAAAGGAAGCTTTAAAAAGTTTAGATGTTAAGTCAAGGCAAATAATTATGCTTAGGTACTTTAAGGACAAAACCCAAATTCAGGTGGCAAAGATGCTGGGGATAAGTCAGGTACAAGTTTCAAGAATTGAAAAAAAAGTATTAAAAATTATGAGAGAAACCTTAAGTGGATAGGATACATTAACAGTGTATCCTATTTTTATTTTTGTTTAAAAATAAAAATACTGCACACAATAAAATAACTATATTTATTATAAAGGATGTGTTTTGTGTGCCAATAAAGGAAGCTAAAGTTAGAGAAAAATTTAAAAAGATATCTGCACAAACTCAGCCTAAACCTAATTTACTGAAAAACTGCATAAGTGCTTTTATCGTTGGAGGATTAATCTGTGATATAGGACAGTTCTTTAATAACTTTTTACTAAATAGAGGAATACCAAAGGATGATTTAGGAGCATACGTTTCAATAATAATGGTTTTTATAGGAGCACTTCTAACAGGCATAGGAGTATATGACAAAATAGCAACCCATGCAGGAGCTGGCACTGTAGTTCCTATAACTGGGTTTGCCAATTCTATAGTTTCACCAGCTATGGAGTTTAAAAAAGAAGGCTACATTTTTGGTGTAGCAGCTAAGATGTTTACTATAGCAGGACCAGTGCTAGTTTATGGTATAGGGTCATCGGTTATAGTAGGTATTGCTTATTTTATCATAACAAGAATATGAACCTTAATTGTCAGTTGACGAAAGGGGAGGATTTAGTTGAATAAAAAAATAGGTAAGCATACTGTGAAAATAGAAAGTAAGCCTAGAATAATTGCTGCTACAAGTATAGTAGGTCCCAAGGAAGGAGAAGGGAATTTAAAAAGCTATTTTGATACAATACTACAAGATGATTTAAATGGAAAAGAAAGCTTTGAAAAAGCAGAAAGCGATATGCTATATAATGCAGTAGTGCAAAGCATAAAGAAAGCAAAAATAAAGGAAGAACAAATAGATTTCTTGCTAGCAGGAGATTTATTGAACCAGCTCACATCTTCAAGTTTTGCAGCTAGAGGTATGAATATACCCTTTTTAGGTCTGTATGGAGCATGTTCCACAATGACAGAATCCTTAGGAGTGGCGGCTATGCTTATGGATGGTAACTTTGCTAATTATGTTGTTGCGGCAACCTCGTCTCACTTTGCAGCAGCAGAAAGACAATTTAGGTTTCCGCTGGAGTTTGGAAATCAAAGACCGCCTACAGCTCAGTGGACAGTAACTGGAGCAGGGTCTATGGTTTTAGGTAAGGAGGGAAACTATCCTTATATTACCCATGTAACTATAGGCAAGGTAAAGGATTATGGAATAAATGACCCTAATAATATGGGAGCAGCTATGGCGCCAGCAGCAGTTTCTACTATATATCAACACTTTAATGATACAAAAAGGTCGCCAAAGTATTATGACCTTATAGTAACTGGAGACTTAGGCAAGTATGGTAAGGAAATAACAATTAGTCTATTAAAGGAATATGGATACAACATAAAGGATAACTATATAGATTGTGGAGAAGAGATATTTGACAGCGAAAGACAGGGAACTAATGCTGGAGGAAGTGGCTGTGGATGCTCTGCAGTAGTTTATAGTGGATATATATATAAAAATATGTTAAGTGGAAAGTTTAAAAGGGTACTATTAGTTTCTACCGGTGCACTTTTAAGTACTACATCTTCGCTACAGGGAGAGAGTATACCTGGTATTGCCCATGCAGTATCTGTAGAATATGGAAAGATGGAGGACTAACAATGAAGAGCTATCTAATGGCATTTATAGTGGGAGGAACAATATGTGTAATTGCTCAAATACTTATGGATAAAACTAAATTAACACCAGCGAGAATATTAGTAAGTTTTGTGACAATAGGAGTAATTTTAGGGGCTCTAAATATATATGATTTTGTTATAAAACTAGGTGGGGCAGGTGCAACAATACCTCTGCCTGGGTTTGGATATTCCTTGGCTAAAGCTACAATAAAAGAAGTTGATAGCAAAGGAATTTTAGGAGCTTTTACAGGTGGTATAAAGGGAACTGCAGGGGGAATAACAGCAGCAATAGTATTTGGATATATAATGGCTCTTTTATTTAATCCTAAGACTAAGGACTAAATAAAAAAGGCATACTCTAAATAAGAATATACCTTTAAGTTAAACAAAATCTTAAAATTTCTTACTGAAAGACTTAGCTTAGCTAAGTCTTTCAGTAAGGTTATGGATTTTTTGTTGTAGACTTTTTGGGATTTGTACCTTTATTGTTAACTGGAACACTTTCCTCATCCTCATTATTTTGCGGAGAGTTTGGTTTTGTGTTATTTTCACCAGGTTTATCCGTTCCACCATTTGTATCTGTATTATCTATATCTTCATCAGGGTTTTCCTCTGTACCATTATCGTAATTAGTTTGATTATTTTTATCTTTAGAAGGCTTTAAAAACTGATTATCCCAAATTGAATTTTTATAGCCTGAAGAGTGGGATAAATTACAGTAATCAGAAGGAATGGAACCCTCTAAAAACAGTTCATTAGATACCTTGTTGCCTGTAGGATCACTATAGCAGGCAGAGGTAGGTAATTTACCAGAATCTAAACAAACTGCTGCACTTACTACACCTTGAGGCATTGTAATATCCTTTGCTACTAAGTTTGCATGAACAGGCTGCATTATAGCTGCCCATACACCTGCAGCCATATTACTGTTAGCACCACTAACTATAGTATTATCATCATTACCAATCCACACTGATGCAGAATAATATGGTGTGAGACCAGTAAACCATAAATCTTTACTTTCACCAGAGGTACCAGTTTTTCCTCTTACTGGCATATTGCCAAAGTTGGCTCTAGGACCTGTACCACCAGGACTAACAGGACCTTTTAATATATCATACATTATATAGGCACTTTCAGCAGAGAGAACCTGTTTAGTTTCTTTTTTATTTTCTAAAAGAGTTTTTCCGGTTCTATCTACAACCTTACGATAGAATTTAGGGTAGGTATACACACCATTATTTCCAAAAACGCCGTAAGCCGCTGCCATTGTATAAGGATTTGTTCCATAAGTCATCTGCCCTAAAGCTAAAGCAGATATACTTGATTTATCAGAAGGATCTAACTTTAGTCCAAACTTTTCTGCATATTCAGCACCGGTTCTTAAACCAATTTGATTCTCTATGTTTACTGCAGGCACGTTTAAGGAATGCATTATAGCCGTCCTTAGGGTAACATTACTGCCGTATTGGCCAAAAGCTAGAGTGTCATTTTTAGGGCTAAAGCCGTACATTTTAACTAGATTATCTGGCCATGGAGAGTCATCTACTGAAGTAGCTGCAGACATCTGCTTAGAATCTATAGCTGCACCATATACTGTTAATGGTTTAATAGTAGATCCTGGACGCCTTAAGAAGTTGTCTGACGCAGCTCTATTATAAGATAAAGCATTTTGATCTCCTCTTCCTCCAACAATTGCTTTAACATCTCCAGTATGATAATCAATTATTACAGCAGAAGCCTGTGGCTGCATTATGCCATTTTTGTCTCTTCTTGAGTTAAGGCCAAAGGTACTATCTGCATCAAGCAATGCTTGAGTGTTATCTTGAATACTTTTATCCATAGTTGTATAAATTTTTAGTCCACCGTACATAACAAGATGTTGAATTTCTGTATCAGTATAATGATATTCAGCTTTTAAGTCCTTTTTAACTTCCTCTATGGCAGGTCTTGAAAACCATTCATAGTTAAGTTTATTCTTAGGTGCAGAATAGGGTTGAAATACTAGTTTTCCGCTTTCCAAGTCAGATAACGCCTGATTATACTGATCACTGGAGATATATCCATTCTCATTCATTTTCATTAGTACATTTTTAGTTCTATTCAAGTAAAGAGAGGGATTTTTCTTAGCTGATGGTGAATAAGGATAGTATACAGAAGGATTTTGAGTTACTCCTGCAATAAAAGCACATTGTATTAAGTTTAAATCCTTAGCTGGTTTTGCAAAGTATTGCTGTGAAGCTGTCTCAACTCCATAGATACTGCCGCCTAAAGATATGGTATTCATATAAGCTTCCAGTATTTGCTCTTTAGTTAATTGCTTTTCCAGATTAACAGCTAAATAGCCTTCCTGAATTTTTCTTTTCCAAGATACTTCAGAAGATAAAATTGTATTTTTAAGAAGCTGTTGAGTTATAGTAGAAGCACCTTGTAAAGAGGATTTGCCCTTTATTTTGCTTTTTACATTCACATATGCTGAGCCTATAATTCTTTTAAAGTCTATACCACCATGTTTGTAAAACCTCTCATCTTCAATGCTGACAAAGGCATTTTTTAGGTCCTCAGGCATATCTTTAAATGAAATTATATTTCGCTGCTCAGTTACAAGCATTTTATCCATGAATTCATCCTTGTCGTTATATAAAACTGATGGCTCGTTCAAAGTTAAAACTTGATTTACGTCTAGAGGTGGAGCATTTTTTATTATAGCTAAAACTGCCCCAGCAGAGGCTACAATAGATAATATAAATAAACTGAATATAGTAATCAGCGTAATTTTTAAAGCTTTATAAGGAGCTTTTTTGCGCTTTTTAACCATAATAGTCCTCCTTGTTTTTTATTTAGGAAAATTACCGATTTTAAATTATTATAACATAAACTAAGAAATTAATGAAATACATAAAAATTATGAGTAAATAAGGGTAGAACTACTTAATATAGATATTAGTAGTGAATTTTTCTTAGGTAATAGCAGAAGAGGTGTCAAAAGAGATACCAACCTAAATATTGGTAAGGTAGACTTTAGAGTTTTTAATAAAAAAATCTGTGATCAAATTAATGAACACAGAATTTATATTTTTATTATTTTTCTTCCCAGTTGAAAACATAAGGGATATTTCTGTAGTAGTCACCATAGTTTAATCCATAACCTACAACAAATACATCAGGAATTTGGAAACAGCAGAAATCAGGTTTAATGTCTGTTTTTCTTCTTTCAGGCTTATCTAATAGAACACAACATTTTACACTAGCAGCTCCAAGTGATTTTACGTGGTTCATTACAAAATTCATTGTAATTCCAGTGTCCACTATGTCGTCTACAATAAGAACATCGTATCCAGTAATATCATCAGGTATGTCATTTACAACTTTTACAGTTCCAGAAGATTCTTCTGAGTGGCCATAGCTTGAAGTTGTCATGAATCCGATTTTTACAGGAACATCTATATCTCTAACTAAATCTGCTGCAAATATAAAGCTTCCTCTTAAGAGTGACAGCACATATAAATTCTTTCCTTCATATGCATTACTAATTTCTTTACCTAACTCTTTTATTCTTTCAGCAATTTTTTCCTTGCTTAATAATACGTTTCTTGATTTATCCTCCATAATAAGCCTCCAACCATACATATTTACAATAATAGTTTTATAGTATAAAATTATATGAAAGTTGTCAAGTATAGAAAGTTTTTGGTAAAATATGTAGTATACTCTACATATTTTGGTTTTTTTTAACTTCAAACATTTTAAATTTATAGTTTAAGTTTTTACATAAGAACATAAAATTATTACAGGTTGGTAAGGATAAAACTAAGTATAAGTGAGAGAATTTAGAAAGCTTGATTAATAAAAGAATGGAGATGATTCTATGATATATGGAAATACAGAGGGAGTAAAAAATTTCATATTAGATAAACTAGAACAAATTTATGAAATGAAAATTCCTAAGGATAGCATTTGTAATGAAGAACTTATAGATATAATTGCTGAGGCAACTTCCTATTTAAATAGAGAAGTTAGTGTTGCAGTTACTAGAAAAGGAGCAGTAGTTGCAGTAGCCATAGGTGATAGCAGTACTGTTGAAATGCCTGAAATCGATGTAAAGGAAAAGAAGCTATGTGGAGTTAGAATAATACATACCCATCCAAATGGAAACTCAAGGCTTTCAGCAATAGATATTTCTGCCTTAATAAAGTTGAAATTGGATTGCATAGCGGCAGTTGCTGTAGAAGATAACAAAGTTATAGATATGTCCATAGGCTTTTGCGGCATAGAAGATGACTTACTTGTTGGAGAAAGTACAGAGCCAATAACTATTGAGCAAGCTCTTCACTATAATATATTAGATAGAATAAATCACATAGAAAGCTTAATGAAAAATAATGATATTATTGATGATGATAGTGAAAGGGCAGTGTTAGTTGGAGTAGAAAGCGAAGAAAGCTTAGAGGAGCTGGCAGAACTGGCTAGGGCCTGTAACGTTAAGGTAGTTCACGCAGTTTTACAAAAGAGATCCACCTTAGATACTGCTTTTTATGTAGGAAGAGGCAAGGTAGAAGAAATAGCACTTTTAAGACAGTCCTGTAATGCTAATGTTGTTATTTTTGATGATGAGCTTTCTGCATCTCAAGTAAGAAACTTAGAAGAAAATCTAGGAGCAAAGGTTATAGATAGAACTACATTAATATTAGAGATATTTGCAACTAGAGCAAGAAGTAGAGAATCGAAAATACAGGTAGAGCTTGCACAACTTAAATATAGACTTCCAAGATTATCAGGTTTAGGTACTGTTCTTTCAAGAACTGGTGGGGGAATTGGAACAAGAGGTCCTGGAGAAAAGAAGCTGGAAGTAGATAAAAGACATATAAGAGAAAAGATATATGATTTAACAAGAGAGTTAAAGAAAATAAGACAGGTTAGAGAAACCCAAAGGGGAAGAAGAACTAATATACCAAAGGTTTCACTAGTAGGGTACACCAATGCTGGTAAGTCTACTCTTAGAAATAAACTATGTGAGATTGCTATGCCTAAGGAAAACTCTGAAAAGGAGAAGGTATTTGAGGCAGATATGCTTTTTGCAACCTTAGATATAACCACAAGGGCAATAGCACTGCCAGACAGCAGAGTAATTACTATAACTGATACCGTTGGGTTTATAAAAAAGCTTCCTCATGACTTAGTAGAAGCTTTTAAATCTACATTAGAAGAAGTGCTTTATTCAGACTTGCTTTTACATGTAGTTGACGTTTCATCAGATACTGCAGAAGAACAAATAGATGCAGTTAACAATGTACTGTCACAGCTTGGTGCAAAGGATAAGCCTACTATACTAGTACTAAATAAAATAGATAGAGCCTCTGAAGAAAGAATAAAAGAAATTGAAGAAGAATATGCAGGAATACAGATTATTAAAATCTCTGCTAGAGAGGGAATTAATTTAGATTCTTTATTAGAGGTTATAGGAAATGCTCTTCCTTATACTTTAAAAGAGGTAGAGTATATTATACCTTATAGTGATCAGTCTATGGTAGCATTTTTGCATAGAAACGGAAAGGTTAAAGAAGAAGAGTACAGAGATGAAGGAACTTATATCCGAGCTATGGTAGAGGATGAAGTATTTAATAAGTGTGAAAGTTATATGATTAAATAAGCTATTTTAATAAGAGCATGACTGCTGAAAGACGATGTAGAAAGCATAATAGTAGTTGAATTTAACTAGTCGGTTATGGGCTTATTTCAAAAGTATATCAAAAACACCCTGGTAATAATACTAGGGTGTTTTTGGTAGTTGTAACAACTAATGCCTCCTGGTAAATGAATTGGAGAAATTATAAACTTTTCTTTTAGTTACTAATAAAATTAATATTTATTTTTAAGTAATAATTATTGTTGACTGGTTTAGAAATTTATAGTAAAATAATTATAGAAAGTTAAATATCACGGAGGTAATATTATGGATAGTTATATTTGTAAAGTTTGTGGATATATTTATGACCCAGAGGTAGGAGATCCTGATGCAGGGGTTAACCCAGGAACAGCCTTTGAAGATCTTCCAAAGGATTGGCTATGCCCACTTTGCGGAGTTGGAACAGAAGAATTCGAGAAGGTAGAATAGAATAATATATGTAAGGGATGTACTAGAAACTAATTAGTACATCCTTTTTTATATGGAAAAATAATTATGAGTAACTTAAATATATATATTTATTATTGGAAAAATAATATTAAGCATATAAATAAATTTTACATACTTAAAGTCTATTAGGAAAGGATGAATAAATTATGGGAAAAATATGTCCTGTATGTAATAAAATAAATGATATAAGATCAGACTGTGAAGAATGTGGAGGAACTATGGAAAACCTAGGGAGAGTACAGGATTTTTCAGACCCTTATGGACCTCAGCAGCCCTTGAATGATGCTGAGGACTACTGTGCTCATTTATATAAGTGTAATAATTGTGACAATAGAAAAAGAATTGAGGTTTCAAAAGTAAATATTTAAAATTTGAAAGAAAAAATTCATTAGTGCAGTTTTACTATTGTAATTGTGGTAAAATGTATTATATAATATAAAAAATTAAATGTTCATTCAATTTAAAAAAGGGGGAAAAATAATAATATGGAGAGGACTATCTTGCAATATCAAAAAGCTTTCAATAGTATAATTGAAAGACTGAAATCTAATGATTCAGTTCTAGCAGTTATGGTATTCGGCAGTATGGTTACAGGGGATTTGTGGGACGAATCGGATATAGACCTTTTTGTCATATTGGACAAAAAAAATCCGGATATAGAAAATATCTATACTGAGGAGAAAAATGTCCCGGTTCATATCAAACTTATGGGTAAAAATAAGTTTTTGCAATTACATGAAGAGGATTTAAGAGGGGGATTCATTCATAGAATATTTGCATCATCAAGACTTGTTTTTTCAAAGGATAGCCAGGTAACTGCTAGATACGACAACGGAAGATACTATCCTGATCTAGATAGAGAAAGATGGAATATGGTTTATCTTGGCAAGGTGCTAAAGAACATAGGTTTATGTAAAAAGTATTTATATAATAACGGAATATATACAGCCTACACAGCTGCAGTTAAAGCTACCCAGGAGTATTCAAAATTATATGTTAACTCTTCTGGATATATGATAAGTAAAGATGCTATGACAATGGCAATGAATTTAAACGATAGCTTTAGAAAGATTGTAGATGATTTGTTTTTCAACAAAATAGAAATGGAAAAGGCTATAAACAACACTCTTGACTATTTACAAACAAATGTAGATGGTTCAATAAGGAATTTAACTAACATTTTAATAGATTATATGAGAGAAAAAGACAGTTTCTTAAGTGCAGAGGATATAAAAAACGATAAGTTATTTTATAATTATGAAATAAATATGGAAGATGTATTAAATAAGCTTTGGGAGAAAAACGTAATAAAAAGAGAAACCAGAGATTATAGATCAGAAGATGGTAAAGTTCTTTTTAAAGAAAATGTTTATTTTATTTAAAAATTCATAAGTATAATTGTGGTTGGCGAACTTAAATTTTGGTACACTAAATTTAGGTTCGTTTATTTTTTAGTTAAATAAGTTATTTGGAGAGTTAATTAAAATGGATAAATACTATGTAGATTTCAAAGAAGGAGAAATACCTAAATATATTACTATTGCAAAACACATAAAGAAACTAATTGATGGAAATAAGTTAGAAGATGGAGAGAAGTTGCCATCTATAAGAAGCCTTGCAATACTACTAGAAGTGAATAATGTAACCATAGTTAATGCTTATAAGAAACTTCAAGGGGATGGTTATGCATTCCAGAAGATGGGCAGTGGAACCTATGCTAAGAGAAAGGATATAAATAAGAGTTTCAAAAAGGAATACTCTGAGGTTTTAAAAAAAATAGCTGGTGAAAGATTAAAGGAATATATAGATTTTACAGGAGAGACTCCTTTTAGCAACTTTTTTCCTGTGGCATCCTTTAAAGATGTACTTAATGAGGTGCTAGATAGAGACGGTGCAGAGGCTCTTGTATATCAAGAGGCATTAGGATATGAGGGACTAAGAAAAAGTATCAGTGAGGTTTTTTGGCAGGATAGAGTCCATAGTGATGATATTTTAATAGTTTCTGGAGCACAGCAGGGAATTGATATAATATCAAAGGCATTAATAAATAACAACGACACTGTGGTTGTTGAAAAACCTACCTATAGCGGTGCGTTATCTGTTTTCAAATGGAGAAGAGCAGATATACTTGAGCTGCCCATAGAGAAAGATGGCGTTGATGTAGAGAAGTTTGAAAAACTACTTAAAAAAAATAAAATTAAGTGTTTCTATACTATGAGCTATTTTCAAAACCCTACAGGAATGACCTACAGTATTGAAAAAAAGGAAAAAATATTGAGACTAGCAGAAATTTATGATTTTTATATTATAGAAGACGATTATCTTTCAGAATTAATTTATGATGAAAGTATAGAGTATAAAAGCTTTAAAAGTCTTGATAAAAATGATAGGGTAATATATATAAAAAGTTTTTCAAAAATATTTCTACCAGGAATAAGAATAGGATATTTAATAGCACCTTTAAAGTTTAAAGAAAGTATTCAAAACTCTAAGGTAAACACAGATATATCTACTTCAAGTCTTATGCAGAGAGCACTGGATTTGTATATAAAAGAAGGCCGTTGGAAGGAATATATAAATAATCTAAAGCTTGTATATAAGGAACGATATATACTCATGGAGAAATACTTAAGAAAGTATTTAGGAGACAAGGTCAGTTTTATAAGTCCAGGTGGTGGACTGCATTTTTATTTAAAAATAAATAATTCTAATGAGGTTGATTCAATAGAGTTGTTTAGAAAGGCTAAGGAAAAAAAGGTTCTTATTACCCCAGGAACTTTATTTTACAAAGTACCTTCTGATGGAAGAGAATATTTTAGAATTGGATTTTCTCAAGCAGATGAAAATTCTATGGAAAAAGGGGTAAAAATAATAGGTAATATACTAGAGTAAAGGATGGTGAGTGTTCTGAATCCAGGGGGAATGCTCAATATAGAATGGAGCGAAATTGACAACTATACAGAAGAGGATATAACATATTTTTTATTTATAGAAGGAAAGTCTATTGATAGTTTATGTAAGATAAGAAATTTAAACAGAGAAACTATTCAAAAGCATATATTAGATGGAAAAATTAAATATGGTATTTTAGCTAAGAGCAGTAATGAGAAGGAACTTTTTGAAAGTATATCTAGGTCAGGAAAGCTGGATAAGGTTGAAGTACTTAAGTGTTTAGATGAAAGTAGCAAGAAGAAGCTTATTAATTATATTAGGACTAACTATGGAGACATGAAGACTAAGGAAAAGGAAAATGCAGTATGGATACTAGGAGAAGTTGGAGACAAAGAGGTATTAAATGTTTTAATTAAAGCCTGTGTTCATAACCATGTTAATGTAAGACGGATGGCTGTATCCGCTGCAGGTAAAATTGGGGATTCAGCAATGGAGCCTATAGCTTTAAAGGCACTAGAAGACATCAATCCCCAAGTAGTTATGTACGCTATAAAAACCTTAATAAAATTAAGAAGCAAAAAGGCTGAAGAAAAGATAAAGGAGATTTGCCGTAAAACAGAAAAAGAATATATTAAAAAAGCAGCAGAAGAATATTTTGATATAATTGGAAATGAAGAGATGAAAATAGGTAACTGACTTTAATTCTTCATTTCATAGAAGGGTGTGATATTAAGTGGGTTATTTTACTATAAAAGATGAAGCAAAAGCTGAATTTGAAGAGAAAAAATCTGTTTTTATTGGTCATGTAAAAAGAGTTTATACAGAAGATGAAGCTAAAGACTTTATAAACAAGATAAAAAGTGAGCATAGAGAAGCAAGACATAATGTTTATGCTTATGTTATTGGAGAAAATAGAGGCATTCAAAGGTATAGCGATGATGGAGAGCCGCAGGGTACAGGTGGAATCCCAGTTTTAGAAGTTATAAAAAAGAATGAAATAACAGACGTAGTTGCGGTAGTTACTAGATACTTTGGCGGTGTTTTACTAGGAAAAGGTGGACTTGTAAGGGCGTACTCTAAAGGAGCAGCTATGGCCGTTAGTGAAGGTGGCATAGTTGAAAAGGTTAAGGGATCAATAGTAGATATTATATTAGATTATGATATGCTGGGCAAAGTGCAATACTTATTTGAGCAAAACCTATGGCATATAGAGAATATTGATTATACAGATAAGGTTAAGCTTACAATGTACTGTCCGCTGGATATACTTGAGGAAGTACAAAAGGGAGTAGTAGAAACTACCAATGGTAAGTGTGAAATTATTATAGGAGATGAAGATTACTATTTCAAATTGGAAAACCGACTATTTAAAGAAAACTAGAATAAGAGAAAATTTATTATACTAATATTTGAATTGTAAAGCCCTTATATGATATAATAATTAACGTGTTTTGCCCAGTATATTGAATTTGGGTGTTAAATTTGCATATAAAAATTATTTTAAATAATATTATACGAGTGTTAATAAGCAGCAATATAATATACAAACCATAAGTTAGGGGGAAGTACATATGTCAGGACATTCAAAGTGGCATAATATACAAGCTAAAAAAGGTAAAATGGATGCTAAAAAGGGTAAAATCTTTACTAAAATAGGTAAGGAATTAGCTATAGCATCTAAAAATGGTGGTTCAAATCCAGATACAAATGCTAAGCTAAGAGATGTTATTGCAAAGGCAAAGGCTAATAATATGCCTCAAGATACAGTAACAAGAGCAATCAAAAAAGGTGCAGGAGAAATGGAAGGAGTAAACTACGAAGAAATAGTTTACGAGGGCTATGGTCCAAGTGGAGTTGCAGTTATAGTAAAAACTTTAACTGACAACAAAAATAGAACAGCAGGTAATGTAAGAGCAGCTTTCACAAAGCAAGGTGGAAACATGGGCTCAACTGGCTGCGTATCTTTCATGTTCCAAACTAAAGGACAGATTGTTATTGAAAGACAAGATAACATGGATGAAGATGAAATCATGATGTTAGCTTTAGATGCTGGTGCAGAGGATTTCGATGCTCAAGAAGAAGTGTTTGAAATAACTACTACTCCAGAAGATTTTGGTACAGTTAGAGAAGCTTTAGAAGGAGCAGGACTTGAATTCCTATCAGCTGAAGTAACAATGATACCAGATACTATGTCTGCAGTAGATATGGAAACAGCAGTGAAGATTCAAAAGCTTATTGATAAGCTTGAGGATGACGATGACGTTCAAGACGTTTATCACAACGCTGAATTCCCAGAAGGATTTGAAGAATAAAGGGTTTACAGATGTTTTAAAACATCAAAAAACTTTAATGTTTATCATAACTAAAGATAAACATTGGTATTTTAGTAATTAATGATTATGACAAACCATTTTTCATGTGAATGTATATAAAAATTCATGTGAGGAGTGGTTTATTTTATATATTTTACATAAAAAAATTGTAATGGACAGAATACTGAAAGTATAATGGTGGTATGGTTTTTTATGAAGGAAAGTTGAGGAAAAAACTCATGTATAAACATTGTTCCGAAACAAATAATAACTAATAAAGAATGAATAAATTTATTTGTCACATATTTTTTTAATATCTTGTCTATAAATTTATCTAATTTTAAATAGAATACCAATAAAGCAATTACTATATTTATAGTTATTATAAAATATAAATATGATAAATTGATTAAGTTTAAATTATTAGTGATATGCACTGAGGATATTATTAGCAGAAAATATATAGATACTAATTGTGTTTTACCTAATATGTTAAAAAAGACATGTTTTTCTTCGTTATTCATATCCATAAAACGATTACCAAAAGCCATCCATAAAAAAATAAGTATATATAAATATTTATTTGGAGTACCTAAAATAAAATTCATATAAAAATCAAATCCTCTCTTTTCTATAATTCAAAACTCCCATCTTGATCATTTATCTGTGAAAGATTTAATATTAAAGAAATATTAGTTTATAAGCCTAAATTGACTTACAGATAGATTGTACCATTTAATACCATAAATTAAAATATAAGTTTCAAAAAGCTATATACTAATTTAACTTTTTTAGGAGATAAACTACAAATTAAAGCTCAGTTAAATTTAAAATAAAACTAAAACAAACAATAAAATTGCACTGGCTTAATAGCCAGTGCAATTTTGGAACTAAAGTCAGTATTAAAAGAGTTTGTGTTAGAAATATATATCCGTAAGTTAAGGTCGTATAAATATTTTAAAATAATTTTTAATAATTTGCACCTACTTAGCTATTAATCAATAACCAAAGATATGTTTTAGCTTTGCTCTGGTGACTTTTTAATTAGTACTTTGTTTATTCTTTTCTTATCACATTTTAATATGATAAATTCATAACCCTCATAGTGGATTTTGTCGTTAATTTGTGGATAGGACTTTAATTGTGAATATATCCATCCTCCTATGGTGTCAATATTTTCTGATTCAATAGTAGGTTCTAGCAGGTCATTTATATCCTCAATAAGAACCTTTCCATCTACAATGTAATTACCTTCTTTATTTCTTATAATTTCTTCACTTTCTTCATCAAACTCATCTTGAATTTCACCGACTATCTCTTCTAAGATATCCTCAATTGTTAGCAATCCAGCTGTTCCACCATACTCATCAACAATTATTGCCATTTGTACTTTTTCTCTCTGAAACACTTTAAATAACTCGCTTATTGACAGTGATTCCGGAACAAATTTAGCCTCACGAATAATATCTTTTATGTTCTCAGTATTACCTTCGATTTTTTGTTTATATAGGTCCTTGATGTGTATAAAACCAATAACATTATCCTTGCTTTCTCTGCATACTGGGTACCTAGTTAATTGTTCCTCTAATGTATAGGCTATTATCTCATCAAAGGAATCCTCAATAAAAACACAGGCCATATCAGTACGAGGTATCATTATGTCTTTTACCGTTGTTTCTGAAAAATCAAATATATTATCTACAAAAGTCAGTTCCGTTTTATCAATTAAGCCATGCTTATAACTATCTTCAACTAATAACTTTATTTCCTCATCTGTATGAGCTGCTTCATGTTCATCCACAATTGATAGACCAAATAATTTTAAAATAGCATTGGTACTGTGATTAAAAGCCCACATTACAGGATAAGTTAGTTTGTAAAATAGGATTAGAGGTTGAGCTGTATACATAGATATTTTTTCTGCACTTATAATAGCCAAAGACTTAGGTACTAACTCTCCAAGTACAATGTGAAAAGCTGTTATTATTGTGAAGGCTATTATAAAGGATATTGAATGCATAGTTACTTCCGATAAGTTGAATAGTTTAAATAATGGTTCAAGAGATTTAGCAATTGCAGGTTCTCCTACCCATCCTAAACCTAGGGATGCTAAAGTTATTCCTAGCTGGCAGGCAGATAAGTATGAATTTAGATCATTAACAACCTTTAAGGTATGTTTTGCACTTTTATTTCCTTCAAGTACTAAAGTTTCTATTCTAGATTTTCGTACTTTAACTACTGAAAACTCTGCCGCAACGAAAAAACCGTTCATAAATACAAGTAATAATACAATAGTAAGATTTATTACAGTAATCATTTATTAATAATTCCCTCCTAAGTTAATATATATCTTTTACTAATTAATACTAAATTAAACAGTAAAAATTATTATATCATATGTTAGTATCAATGTTATAATTAAATTAGTCTTAATAGTGTAAATTATTTGCATAGGAAACTTCTTCTTTTCTTATATTTTTCTCAAAATAAACTTCTTATATTAATAGTTAAATTTTTTACACATGGGAATGTATAATATTACAGGTATCTGTCCATAATATCTCTGAGGAGGGATATTATGGATAAAAGAAAAATACGAACTGTTTTATTAGTCTTTTTAACTATTACAATTTTTGGTTTAAGCTATTATATATGCATAAGTAAATTAAAAAATACAAACCTAAAGAAGGATAGATATCAGGTTGAGAATAACAAAGGAAGAGACGCTCTAACTGTAAACTCCAGTGCAGAGGGAATAATATCAACTGGTTCTAATGTGATTTTCAAAACAAAATATGCAAAAAGCAATGAAATTATAATTGATAAAGAGGAAAAAGCTAGAGATATATCTGCGAAAAATAAATCTCAAATAGAAGAGACTTATAAGGATGAAGGTTATAAAGTTCAAAGCATGACTCCATCTGAGGTTATAATGATGAGAGAAGTAGACAAATATGCTCCTAATAAATACGTTCTTGGCATAAAAGATCAATGTATTGCTATATATAAAACAGATAAAGATGGAAATATGTTTATTGAAAATGATAAAAGAGATATAACTGATATAAGGATTGATAAGCTTAAACAAGCAGATATCCAACTTTTAACCCGTGGAGATAACTATTTTCAATGTGATACAAGAGAAGAAGCAGAATCACGCCTTGAAGACTATGAATAATAGCCTTCAGGGCGCTTTTACTTTACTTGAATTAAATTCATCAAAATGGTAAAGTAATATGTGATATTTATAATTTTGGAGGAAAACTATGTATGAATATATAAAGGGAAACTACATTGGTATGAATAAGGATTACATAGTAGTTGAAAATAATGGCATAGGCTATAAAATATATACTTCCGGTAGTACTTTAGCTAAAACTCCTAAAGCAGGAGAAGAGATTTTTCTTTATTTGCAGCAAATTGTAAGAGAAGACTTTATAGGCTTATACGGCTTTTTAACTAAAGAAGAACTTAATATGTTTAACCTGCTGCTGACTATAAGTGGAGTAGGAGCAAAGGCATCCTTGTCACTTTTATCTATAAGCAATGTGAATAACTTAAAATATGCAATACTATCTGGAGATGAAAAGACAATTACTAGGGCACCGGGAATAGGTAAGAAGATGGCCCAAAGAATTATTTTGGAGCTAAAAGATAAGATACAGCCAGATGAACTTATAGGTGAAGCTGGTGAAGGGGCTATAAATATAGAACAGAATACAGAAAATATATCAGAAGCATTAGAAGCTCTTATGGCCTTAGGATATACGGAGAAAGAAGGACAAAAGGCTCTAGCTTCTGTAGATAAAGGGGAGTCTGTAGAAAATATTATTAAAAAAGCATTAAAGATTTTAATGAGTTAAAAATAGGTGGTGGTGGTTATGGAAGAAAGAATAGTAACGGCTTCAAATTTAGATGAGGATAGAGATAATGAATATAGCTTGAGACCTCAAAGATTAAAGGAATATATTGGACAAAAAAAGGTTAAGGATAAGCTTAAGATTTTTATAGAAGCGGCTAAAAAAAGAAAAGAAGCATTAGATCATGTACTCCTCTATGGACCACCAGGTCTAGGTAAAACTACCTTAGCAAATATCATAGCTATGGAAATGGGAGGAACTTTAAAGGTTACTTCAGGACCAGCTATAGAAAGAGCAGGAGATTTAGCAGCAATTTTAACAAGTCTTAATGATTATGATGTCTTATTTATAGATGAAATTCATAGATTAAATAGGAATGTTGAAGAAATACTGTACCCTGCTATGGAGGATTATGCTCTAGACATTGTTATTGGAAAAGGAGCTTCTGCGAAATCTATAAGACTGGACCTTCCTAAATTTACTCTTATAGGAGCAACTACAAGAGTAGGTCTTTTAACATCACCTTTGAGGGACAGATTTGGTGTATTATGTCCTATGGAATTTTATGAAAATGATGAGCTTAAAGAGATCATAGTAAGATCTGCTAGGATATTAAATACAGAAATAGATGAAGAGGCTGCTTATGAAATAGGAAAGAGATCAAGAGGAACACCAAGAATAGCTAACAGACTCTTAAAAAGAGTGAGAGACTATTCAGATGTTAGAGGAACGGGAATAATAGACTTGGAAACAACAAAGGCAGCTTTAGAACTTTTAGATGTAGATAAAGAAGGTTTTGACAGTATAGATAATAAAATATTAACAGCAATAATAGATAGCTTTAATGGAGGGCCTGTTGGACTTGAAACTCTTGCGTACTTTATTGGAGAAGAACTGGATACTATTCAAGATGTCTATGAACCCTACTTGTTACAAAAGGGCTTTATAATAAGGACACCAAGAGGAAGAGTGGCATCAGATAGTGCTTATGTGCACCTAAATAGAGTAAAAAAGCCAGATAGAGTATCAGGTAATCAATCCTCTATATTTGATAAATAATTAGCTTACAAAAGAAAGAGAGTGTGGAATATTTTGAAGGTTACAGACTTTGATTTTTACTTACCAGAAGAGTTGATTGCTCAACATCCATTAGAGCAAAGGGATGAAGCAAGATTAATGCTTTTAGATAAGGAAACAGGTGAAATTGAACATAAGATTTTTAAAGATATAGTGGATTATCTGCAGCCTGGGGACTGTCTTGTACTTAACGATACAAGAGTACTTCCAGCAAGACTTATAGGCGGAAAAGAAGGCACTGGCGGGAAAATGGAGTTCTTACTTTTAAAAAGAACAGATAAGGATACCTGGGAGACCCTAGTTAAACCAGGTAAGAGAGCCCAGATAGGTAGTAGATTTGTATTTGGAAACGAAGAGCTTAAAGCAGAAGTTGTAGGTATGGGAGAAGAAGGAAGTAGAATAGTTAAATTTGAATATGAAGGTATATTTGAAGAAGTTTTAGACAGATTAGGGCAAATGCCGCTGCCTCCATATATAACAGAAAAGCTTGATGATAAGGAAATGTACCAAACTGTTTACTCTAAAGAACAGGGATCAGCAGCAGCACCTACAGCTGGCCTTCATTTTACCAAGGAACTTTTAGAGCAGATAAAAGAAAAGGGTGTAAATATAGCCTTTTTAACCCTCCATGTTGGACTTGGAACTTTTAGACCTGTAAAGGTAGAAAATATACTAGAGCACAATATGCATTCAGAATACTATTGTATGTCAAAGGCTACTGCTGATATAATAAATAGAACAAAGGAAAGTGGAAAAAATGTGATAGCAGTGGGAACTACTTCCTGTAGGACCTTAGAAACTATAGGTGATGAAAACGGAAGGGTAAGAGAACAGTCAGGATGGACAGATATATTTATATACCCGGGATACAAATATAAAATCGTAGATAAACTAATTACAAATTTCCATCTTCCACAGTCAACTTTAATAATGCTTGTAAGTGCTTTAGCTGGAAGAGAAAATGTAATGAAGGCCTATGACTTAGCGGTAAAGGAAAGATATAGATTTTTTAGCTTTGGAGATGCTATGTTTATAAAGTAAGATTAAATTCTAAAAAGTTAGTTACTAATAGATTATATAAGGCTAGTTGAAAAAGGAGTGTTTAGATGTACAAATTACTTAAGAAAAGTGGAAAGGCTAGAAGAGGAGAATTTACCACTCCTCATGGTGTAGTTCAGACTCCAGTATTTATGAATGTAGGAACATTAGCAGCCATAAAGGGAGCTGTGTCTAGCATGGATTTAAAGGAAATAGGATGTCAGGTTGAACTTTCTAATACCTACCATCTTCATTTAAGACCTGGTGATGAAGTAGTGAGAAAAATGGGTGGATTACATAAATTTATGAACTGGGATAGACCTATTTTAACAGATTCCGGTGGTTTCCAAGTGTTTTCATTATCAAAGATGAGAAAGATTAAAGAAGAAGGAGTATACTTTAACTCTCATATTGATGGAAAGAAGATATTTATGGGACCGGAAGAAAGCATGAGAATACAAAGCAATTTAGCTTCTACAATAGCTATGGCCTTTGATGAATGCATACCAAACCCTTCACCTAGAGAGTATGTTATAAAATCTGTAGAAAGAACCACTAGATGGCTTCATAGATGCAAAGAGGAAATGGATAGATTAAATTCTCTACCAGATACTATAAATAAAAAGCAAATGCTTTTTGGAATAAATCAAGGTGGAGTATATGAGGATATAAGAATAGAACATGCTAAAACTATAACTAAATTAGACCTAGACGGCTATGCTATCGGAGGTTTAGCAGTTGGAGAAACCCATGAGGAAATGTACAGAATAATAGATGCAGTTGCTCCCCATCTTCCAGAGGATAAGCCAATTTATCTTATGGGTGTAGGTCTCCCAAGTAATATACTTGAAGCTGTAGATAGAGGAGTAGACTTTTTTGATTGTGTTCTTCCAGCGAGAAATGGAAGGCATGGACATGTATTTACTAAAGATGGTAAAATAAACTTAATGAATGCAAAATTTGAGTTGGATGGTAGTCCAATAGATGAAGGCTGTCAGTGTCCTACATGTAAGAATTATTCAAGAGCTTATATAAGACACTTATTTAAGGCCAAGGAAATGCTTGCGATGAGACTTTGCGTACTACACAATCTTTACTTCTACAATAATCTTATGAAGGAAATAAGAGATGCTATTGACGGAGATTATTTTAAAGAATATAAGAAAGAGAAGCTGGAGCAATGGGGTGGAAGAGCGTAGCTTAGACAATACTCCCACTAAGGAATTGTTGCAATTAATAAATATGGTAGATAATTGACAGAGGACAATTGATGTTAAGTGAAATTTTATAAAAGAGAACCTTATCTATCTATTGTCCATTGTTAACTTATTATAAATGGATAAGACAGAAATAAAGGAGGTGAATAGGATGAAACTATTAATTCAATTATCACCAATATTATTCATGATGCTCTTCTTTTACTTAATAATATTTATACCAGAAAATAAAAGAAAAAAGAAATACAGAGCAATGTTAGACAACCTTAAAGTAAATGATGAAATTATGACTAAAGGCGGTATGGTAGGTAAGATAGTAAATACTCAGGACAGATTTATCATAGTGCAAACTGGACCAGACAGAGTTAAAATAAAGCTTGATAAAACTGGAGTGTTAAATTTATTAGCTGAAGTTGAGCCTCTTGAGAAGAAACCAGAAGAAAAAAAGGTTGAAACTAAAAAGGAAGCCTAAATTTTAATCATAAAACACCTTCTCTCTACATAGATACTATTAGATGGGAGGTGTTTTTTATGGAAAAAAACAACAGCTACCTTCCTGCGGCGGAAGGGGTACTTAGGGGTTTTATCATAACAGTGGTATTACTTTTGATTTTTGCAGTTATAATGACCTTTATTGATGTTAGTGAAAGTGTAAGCTCAATGTTTTATCTTATCACAACTCTTTTAAGCATAATGTACGGAGCTATTTATGCAGTTAGAAAAATCAAAAGAAGAGGTTGGTTTATAGGAATTCTTGTCACACTGTTGTACTTATCTATACTTTATATAGTTTCGGTAATATCAGGAAACTCAGCAGTTATAGGCACAGACAGAATGCTCAGGTTTTTCCTTGCTGTGTTTGTAGGGGCATTGTCAGGAATTATAGGAATAAATTTGTAAAATAGCAGTAAGCATCTAAGGAAATTGTCCATTATTAAAACTTTATTTTATCCTTAGTTTATGTTATAATCAAACGGAAAACTTTAAAAATGGAGGAATTTTATATGAAACATATAAGAACAATAAACAGAACTAACTTAAAGGACAGCTTAAAGAAGCCAGGATGCAAAGAGTGTGCTAACTCATGTCAATCAGCATGCAAAACTTCTTGTACAGTGGCTAACTTAGCTTGCGAAAATTAATATACATTAAAGCAGTAACATAATGTTACTGCTTTAACTTTAAGTAGACATTTATAGCTTTGTGTTTAGAGTATAATTAATTAAAATAATTTATAAATAGGTACATTTAACAAGGAGGAAATTAAAGTGGCAGATATACATAAGTTTAAACAAGGTGAAGATTATTACATAATTGATATAAATTCAGGATCAGTACATGTAGTGGATGAATTGGTGTACGATCTTTTAGATGATGAAAAGTTAAGAGGTTTAGATGAACTTTTAGCTGAATTTAAGGACAAGTATTCAGAAGAAATAATAAGGGAAGCTTACGGTGAAGTTGAAGAGCTAGTTACAGAGGGAATACTATACTCAAAGGATCTATATGAAGGAATAGCTTTAGCTTCTGATAATGGAGAATCCTTTGTAAAAGCATTGTGTCTAAATATAGTGCATGACTGTAACTTAAGATGTAAATATTGCTTTGCAGATGAAGGAGAGTACAAAGGCTGTAGAAAAATGATGTCTGCAGAAGTAGGAAAAAAATCTATAGATTTTGTTATAGAAAAATCCGGTCCTAGAAAAAATATTGAGATAGATTTATTTGGTGGAGAACCATTAATGGCCTTTAATACTATAAAGGAAATCGTAGAATATGGGAAAGAAAAGGAAAAAATGCATAATAAAAACATAAGATTTACGATGACAACTAATGCAACTCTATTAAACGATGAGATAATGGACTATCTAGATAAAAATATGGGAAATATAGTTTTAAGCATAGATGGAAGAAAAGAAATAAATGACAAAGTAAGGGTAAGGGTAGACGGAAGCGGAAGCTTTGATGCTATATTGCCTAAAATAAAGAAGATGGTAGAAGTGAGGGACAAGTCAAAACAGTACTATGCTAGAGGAACCTTTACAAGAGAAAATACCGATTTCTTTGAGGATGTAAAGTTTTTAGCAGAAGAGGGTTTTGATGAAATATCTGTAGAACCAGTAGTTCTTCCAGAAGAACATCCTCTTTCATTAAGAGAGGAAGACCTTCCAACTATATATGAGCAATATGATAAGCTTTATGAGGAAATGGTTAAACGTCATAAAGAGGGAAGAGAGTTTAAATTCTATCATTTCAATATAGATCTTCAGGGCGGACCTTGTGTATATAAGAGAATATCAGGCTGCGGAGCTGGACATGAATATGTAGCTATAACTCCAGATGGAGATATATACCCATGTCATCAATTTGTAGGAAATGAAGATTTTAAAGTTGGAAGCATATATGACAATAAAGAATTAAATAAAGATATAGAAAATAAGTTCAAGAAAGCCCACATATATAACAAGCCAGAGTGTAAAAAATGCTGGGCAAGATTTTACTGCAGTGGAGGATGTCAAGCAAATAACTACAACTTTAATGGTGACATGAATATACCATATTCATTAGGATGTAAGATGCAGAAAAAGAGAATAGAGTGTGCAATTGCATTAAAATCAAAAGTTATGGAAGAAAAGTAGTAGTATTTACAAAATCCATATATAGTTTACAAAGTACTTAAATCTTATAAATATTGACTAATCTTTTTTATTGACGGGATTTTTTTAAAGTAATATAATGGCTTATGTATATGTTTGTAAATATAAGGAACTGATTATACACAAAGGAGGATGAAAATGAAGAATAGGACAAAAAGTACCGTACTATTTATACTATGTGTACTTGTAATAGGTTTTCTAGCTTATTCTGGTGTCTATGGAGTCACTGCTGGAGGATATAGATTAAAACCCTTTAGTGAAGTTATAAATAGAGGACTTGATCTTCAGGGGGGAGTTTCTGTTCTAGAAGAAATTCAGGCTGATAAAGTTGACCAAGAGACTATGAGCAAGGTAACAGAATTATTGTCTATGAGAGTTAACAAGCTGGGAGTAAGTGAAACTGTTGTTACAAGAGAAGGACAAAAGAGAATAAGAATAGAAATACCAGGAAAGTATGATGCTAAAGAAGTTATCGATGGTGTTGCTAAAACTGGTGAGCTTAAGTTTGTAGGTCCAGATAAGCAGACTATTCTTACTGGTAAAGATGTTAAAAAGGCTACAGCATATGTAGATTCACAGGATGGAAAACCAACAATAAGTCTTGAGCTAAATGATGCTGGAACTAGAAAGTTTGCAGATGCAACTCAAAAGTTTATAGGTCAGCCTATAACTATTACCATGGATGAGGATGAGCTTACAAGCCCAACGGTTCAAGCTCATATAACTAATGGTAAAGCTGTAATTACAGGAAGCAAGAGTCTTGACGAAGCTAAGAGACAGGCTAATATAATTAACTCTGGTGCACTACCTGTTACTGTTAAACCAGTAGAAGTTAAGACAATAGGAGCATCACTAGGTGCAAACGCACTTCCATTAAGTATTTTAGCTGGTAAAGTTGGTATAGCAATAGTAATGATATTTATGATTCTTTACTATAGAATACCAGGAGTTATTGCAAGTATAGCATTGGTACTATATATATACATAGTGCTTTTAGCCTTTGCAAGTGTAAATGTTACTTTAACTCTATCAGGTATAGCAGGTTTCCTTCTTACAGTAGGTATGGCGGTAGATGCCAGCATACTTATATTTGAAAGAATGAAGGAAGAACTTAAAAGTGGAAAATCTATTAAGGCAGCAATAGATTCAGGTTTCCATAGAGCTATGTCTTCTGTACTTGATGCTAATATAACTACAATCATTGCCGGTGTTGTACTTTACGGACTTGGTTCAGGTTCTGTTAAAGGTTTCGCATTGACACTGATTATAGGTGTTGCTTTAAGTATGTTTACCGCTATAACAGTGACAAGATGGTTAATAAAACTTGCTGCTGGCATGGGATGGTTTAAGCATAAATGGTCCATAGGAACCTTCGGAGTACATGATTTCAGAAGGGGGGTAAAATAGTATGCTTAAAATCATAGAAAAAACTAAGATATGGTTTACTATTTCTGCAATTATAATAGTAGTAGGACTTGGCTTCATGGCTACTAGAGGCTTGGAATACGGTTTGGATTTCAAAGGTGGTACAGTAGTTCAATTTAACATTGGTAAAGACTTTAATAAAGCAGATATTGATGCCATAGTTAAAAAGTATGATAAAGATTTTCAGTCTAATAAGGTAAATAACACTTTTATTGAGATAAAGAGTGCTAATTTAACTAGTGACAATATAAGCAGCATCGAAAAAGATGTTAAAGCAAAGTTTAAAGAGAGCAGTTTAACAAATCAAGAAAATATCGGTGCTGCAATTGGTAAGGAAACAAGAAATAAGGCTATTCAAGCAGTTTTATTAGCAACTGTTGCAATGCTGATATATATAGGCATAAGATTCGAGTTTAAATTTGGAATGGCAGCGATTTTATCAATTGTGCATGACATATTTGTAATGTTAGCAGTATATTCTATCTTTAGAATACCTATAGATTCAAGTTTCATAGCAGCTATACTAACAGTTATAGGTTATTCTATAAACGATACTATAGTTGTTTTTGACAGAATAAGAGAAAACCAAAAATATGCTAGAAGAATGAGTGTAACAGAGCTTGCAAATGCCAGCATAACTCAAACTGTGGCTAGATCTATAAATACAGTTTTAACTGTTGTAATTACATTATTTGCAGTTTATGCTTATGTGCCTTCAATAAGAAACTTCTCAGAACCACTTTTAATAGGTATAATATCAGGATGCTATTCATCAATATTTATAGCAACTCCTTTCTGGGTAATGCTAAAAAAACATGGAGGCAAAAAGAAATTACAGCCTGCAAAGTAGTAAACTCTTTAAAATACTAGTTTAATATGATAAAATAAAAAATCTAGAGTATATGAAACTCTAGATTTTTTATTGCTATCAAATCCTTCTATAAAGTATTTGTAAAAAACGACAATATCATTTATAATATATATGCTTTCGATAAATTTGGAGGATTTTATTATGGAGAGACAAAACACTAAAATACATCATTCAGAGTTTACACATATGCAAGACCCCTTTCGCTTAAAGGGAATGAAAGAGGCCTTAACTAGAATAATAAAGGCAGTAAATGAAAGAGAAAAGATAGTAATTTATGGATACTATGATTTAGATGGTATAGCATCAGTATCTTTATTGCTGCTGGTTTTAAAGTATTTAAATGCAGATGTAGAGTATTTTGTTTCTGATGATATAGATGAAAAGTTTGGCATAAACTCAGATGTGGTAAGAAATCATATAAAGTTTTTAGGTGCAAAGCTAATGATAACTGTAGGCTGCGGAGTGAATTCTGTTTCTCAGGTAGAACTGTGCAAGGAGTTAGGCATAGATGTTATTATAACAGATAACCATAAATGCAAAAAAGAATTGCCAGATACCGTTATAATAAATCCAAATCAAAAAGGCTGCAGCTATCCCTGTAAGGTTTTAACAGCAGGAGGAATTGCTTTTAAGCTGGCACAGGCTATATCTATGTATTATCAGATGAAATGTATAAGTAAATATTTGGATTTAGCCATGCTTGGAACCTTATCAAAGGGTTTTAATATAACTGGTGAAAATAAACTCATAGTTAATCAAGGAATTCATCATTTGAATTATACCAATAACTATGGATTTAAGGCTTTGTTAAAGGTGCATAAAATCTCAAGTATAAATAAGGAAAGTATATACAGATTAGCACATAATATTATACCTTCAGTGAAGAATAGAAGGTGTGTAGATAACGCTAGAATAGCGGTAGAACTTTTTACTACCACTAATATGGACAGGGCTGAACAGATAGCTAAATATTTAAAGAACGAAATAAGAGGAAATGAGCTGTGTGTTCTTTAAAAATGTGTTTTAAAACTTGAATATATGTCAATAATTAATATATAATAAGATGGTATAAAATTTGAGATATTTCTCGAGTTTTCGCCTAACAATAATTGAGGGGGAATACTAAGTGGATTTAAAGGAAAAGATAAGAATAATAGATGGATTTCCAAAGGAAGGAATAAGCTTTAAAGATATTTCTACTATATTACAGGATAAGGATGCATTCAAATATACAATAGACAAGATAGTAGAACATCTTAAAGATAAAAACATAGATATGGTAGTAGGTCCAGAAGCTAGAGGTTTTCTATTTGGAGTACCAGTAGCCTATGCTATAGGAGCTGGATTTGTTCCAGTAAGAAAAAAGGGTAAGCTTCCATATGAAACTATAAGCATAAACTATGATTTAGAATATGGTAGTGATGAATTAGAAATACATAAAGATGCAATTAAACCAGGTCAAAGAGTTGCTGTTATAGATGATCTACTAGCAACAGGTGGAACTATAAGTACAGTTGCTAAGCTGGTTGAGCAAGTTGGAGGAGAAGTTGTAACTCTAGACTTTGTAATAGAATTAAAGGATTTAAAGGGAAGAGATAAGTTAGAAAACTATGAAGTAATGTCTTTAGTGGAGTATGACATTTAATTATATATATAAATAATTTAAAATTGCAAGTTTCTACAGTATATAATATAATAGTAATAAAAAATAATGGCTGGTTTTGGTAACCAGCCATTGATTTTAAGGGAGTAGTAGTATGCTGGAAAAGATAATGGAGAAAATAGATAAAAATTGTAGTAATGTAGATAAAGAGATGGTAAAAAAAGCATATAACCTTGCCTATGAAGCACATAAGGATCAAAGGAGAGAGTCCGGTGAACCTTATATAGCTCACCCCGTAGAGGTGGCGTGTATATTAGCAGAGATGGGCATGGACACCAGTACAATTACAGCAGGACTACTCCATGATGTAATAGAAGATACAGAGTATAGCTTTGAAGACCTAAGCAGAGAATTTAGTGTAGAAATTGCTAATCTTGTAGATGGTGTAACTAAGCTTGGTAAGATAAAATATAAAACAAAAGAAGAGCAGCAGGCAGATAATGTGAGAAAAATGCTCCTTGCTATGGCAAAGGATATAAGAGTTATATTAATAAAGCTAGCAGATAGATTACACAATATGAGAACATTAAAATATATGCCTGTAGAAAAGCAAAAAGAAAAGGCTAAAGAAACCTTTGATATATATGCTCCCCTTGCCCATAGATTAGGTATGTCAAAAATTAAGTGGGAGTTAGAAGATTTAGCTTTCAGATATATGAATGCAAATGAATACTACTTTATAGTTAGAAAAATAGCGGAAAAACGAGTTGAGAGAGAAAATTATATAGAAGAAATAGTAAACCAATTAGAGAATAACCTTAATAAGGCGGCTATCCCATGTGATATAGAAGGAAGACCTAAGCACTTCTACAGCATATATAGAAAAATGGTGAAAAAAAATAGGACTATCGATCAAATATTCGATTTAACTGCTATAAGAATATTGGTTGATAGTGTAAAAGATTGTTATGCAGTATTGGGAATAGTTCATACTATATTTAAACCTATACCTGGCAGATTTAAAGACTATATTGCGATGCCGAAGCCTAATATGTATCAATCTCTACATACCACAGTAATTGGACCACAGGGAAAACCTTTTGAGATACAAATTAGAACCTTTGAAATGCACAAAACTGCTGAGTATGGAATAGCAGCTCACTGGAAATACAAAGAAGGTGTCGACAACGCAGAAGATATAGATAAAAAGCTCACCTGGCTTAGAGAAATTTTAGAATGGCAGGGCGAAACTTCCGATGCAGAAGAATTTATGGAAGGTTTTAAGATAGATTTATTCTCAGATGAAGTATTTGTATTTACTCCAAAGGGAACTGTAATTAACTTACCTAATGAGGCCACACCTATAGATTTTGCATATAAAATACACACTGATATTGGAAATAGGTGTGTAGGTGCAAAGGTAAATGGCAAGATGGTTCCGTTAGATTATCAATTGAAAACTGGTGAAATTGTTGAGATATTGTCCTCTAGTACACCAAAGGGTCCTAGTATTGATTGGCTAAATTTAGTGAAGAGTAATCAGGCAAAAAGCAAAATAAGAGCTTGGTTTAAGAAAGCCAAACGTGAGGAAAATATTATTAAAGGAAAAGAGCTACTTGAAAGGGAAGCTAAGAAGCAGGGGTATAACTTTGGAGAAATAGGAAAAGGGGATATACTAGACAGTATATTAAAAAGATATAATATGAATTCTGCTGACGATTTATATGCAGCAGTAGGTGTAGGTGCTGTAGTTCCCTCAACTATAGTGATTAAGATAAAGGAAATGTTCTATAAAACAGAAAAAAGCGAAAGTAATGATTGGAGAGTCATTCAAGAGCAATTAAATAGGGGAGCTGCTAAGCCTAATAAAGTGAAACAAAAATCTCCAGGGGTAATTGTAAAAGGTGAGACCAATGTACTTGTAAGGTTTGCAAAATGCTGCAATCCTGTTCCAGGGGATGAGATAATAGGCTATATTACAAAAGGAAGAGGAGTTTCTATACATAGAGAGGACTGTAAGAATGTAGATTTCCTACTACAAAATGAGAATAATAAACTTATAGAAGTAAGTTGGGGAAGACCTAAAGGTGCTGAATATGTAACGGAAATTCAAATTCAAGCAGAAAATAGAGAAGGACTACTGGCTGAGTCTATGGAAATCATAAGCAATAGCAAAACCTCTCTATATGCAGTAAATGCTAAACCTGCTAAGAACAATATTGCCTATATTAGTATACAATTAAAGATATCTGATATCGAAGATTTAAAAGATGTTATGAAAAGAATAAGAAAAATTAGAGGAGTTCTTGATGTATATAGAACTAAGAGATAACTTTTCATATTTGTATTTATAGATAAGATTCAGCTAGAGGATTCTCTGCTGAATCTTACTTCTACTTAATAAAATTTTAAGGGGTGTTTTTAATGCGTGTGGTGGTACAAAGAGTTAAATACTCAAAGGTAGTAGTAGATGGAGAATTAATAGGGGAAATTAATAAAGGGTTAAATGTTTTACTTGGTATATCTAAAGAAGATACCTTAGAGGACCTAAGTTATATAAAAGATAAAGTACTTAATTTAAGAATATTCGAAGACGAAAATGGTAAGCTTAATAAATCCCTTATGGATATAGGTGGTGACCTTCTAGTAGTTTCACAATTTACTTTATATGGAGATTGTAGAAAAGGTAGAAGACCAAGCTTTATAGAGGCTTTAGGTGGAGAAGAAGCAGAAAAAATTTATGAAGAATTTGTAAGACAGTGTAGGGAAATTGTTCCTAAGGTTGAAACAGGAAAATTTGGTGCAGACATGATGGTGACTATAGAAAATGATGGCCCTGTTACACTTATGATAGACAGTAAAAAGAATTTTTAGGCGGTGGACTCTTTAGTAAAGAGGGAAGTCTTTGTTATAAAAAATGTAACCTTATATTTTTATTATGTTTTATAAGTATTACTTAGGGGAGGTTTAATAAATGGAAGTTAGAAGAGTACCTGCTGGGGTCTATGCAGCTAATTGTTATATCTTAATGGATGAGGAAACAAAGGAAGCGGCAGTGATGGACCCAGGTGGAGATGCAGATGATTTAAGCAAAGTTATAAAGGAAATGGGAGCTAAGGTAAAGTACATATTATTAACCCATGGACATGTGGACCATGTAGGAGCAGTTACAGAATTGAAAGATGAGTTTAAAGCGCCTGTTTATATAAATGAAGAAGATTATAAGATGATTAGCAATAGAGAGTATATATATGGAGATATAATAGGAAAAGTTGACGGTTATATAAATGAAGGAGATAGCTTTAAGTTAGGAAGTAGTGAAATTAAGGTCCTTCAAACACCAGGTCATACGCCAGGAGGAGTTTGTTTTTTAGTAGACAACATGGTAATAACAGGAGATACTTTATTTGCTGGCTCCATAGGAAGAACAGATTTGGGCGGTGGAGATTATGAAGCTATTATAAGAAGTATTAAAGAAAAGCTTATGATACTACCTGATGACACTATAGTTTTATCTGGACATGGAGGACAAAGTACTATAGGTAGAGAAAGAGTGCATAACCCGTTCCTTTAGAATGGGAATTGATAATAGGAAATTAAAAAATAAGTTTTACATTATTTTTAATTTCCTATTTAATAAGGGAGGATAGCTACAAAAAGCATAATGAAAATTAAAATAAATTTAAATAATATGCAGTATAGGTATGATGTTTATCAGATAATAAATCTTTTTTACAGCTTTTATGATATAGACTTTGTAGATAGTGATTGGAATTACAAAATAGACATAGATGAAGATAGGATTATTATCTGCAGCGATGAAAGTTGTAAAGAATTTATTTTCAATAAAGAATTTACCTACAAGGAAGGTATAAAAAAAGCTGTTTTTCAATACTTTACTGAAATAACTGGTAAGGTAATGCCTTGGGGTACTCTAGTAGGTATCAGACCAAGTAAAATAGCATTAGAGTTAATAAATGAGGGGAAAGACCATGAATATATAGTTAACTATTTCAAGGAGCATTTTCAGACAAGAAGAGATAAGGCAGAACTATGTATAAATGTGGCTAAGGTGGAAGAAAAGTTCGTAAATAAGAGAAAGGATTCTATAAGTGTTTATGTAGGAATGCCTTTTTGCCCTACAAGATGTTTATATTGTTCCTTTACTTCAAATCCAATTGCAGGATGTAAAAGTATAGTAGAACCTTATTTAAATAGTTTGTATTATGAAATAGCTGAAACGGCAAAGTATATAAGAGAGAATCACTTGAAAATCCAGTGTGTTTATTTTGGAGGCGGTACTCCAACAGCAGTAAATGACAGTCAATTTGAGGAATTGATGGAGCATATATATAGCAGCTTTATAGACAATAATCAGGTTGAAGAGTTTACAGTAGAGTGTGGAAGACCAGACAGTATAACTATAAATAAGCTGCAAACTATGAAAAGATATAAGGTAGATAGAATAAGTATAAATCCTCAAACTATGAATGATAATACTTTAAAGTTAATTGGAAGAGGACATAATACTAGAGATACTATAGATAAATTTAATATGGCGAGAGAACGTGGATTCGATCATATAAATATGGATATTATAGTAGGCCTTCCAGGAGAAGGAATAGATGAAGTAAAGAAGACCTGTGAGGAAATATTTAAGCTTCATCCTGAAAGCATAACTGTTCATGGAATGTCTGTTAAAAGGGCCTCAAGACTTCATGAGGATATAGTAAATAAAGTAGAATTTGCCACCCCTGACCAAGGTGAGTTAAATCTGATGTATCAAGAAACTGAAAACTTGGCAAAGAGGCTAGATATGAAACCTTATTATATGTATAGACAAAAAAATATGGTGGGAAATATGGAGAATATAGGTTATACTATAAAAGGTAATGTAGGCTTATATAATATTCAAATTATTGAAGAAAAGCAGACCATTATAGCCTGTGGAGCAGACGCATCCACTAAAGTGGTGTTCTTAGATGAAAATAGAATTGAAAGACATGGAAATGTCAAAGATGTTAGGGAATACATAAATAGAGTTGAAGAGATGGTTGAAAAGAAGGCAAAGCTTTTAGATACACTATATAAGTAATCAACAACTTACGATAAGTGAAAGAAGAGGGAGGAAGAAAAATGGCTATACAAGCACCAAAAGGTACTAAGGATGTATTACCTGGGGATGTATACAAGTGGCAATATTTAGAGGATAAGTTTAGAAAAATATCTGCATCTTTTGGATGTAGAGAAATTAGAACTCCTGTGTTTGAACACACAGAGCTTTTTGAAAGAGGAGTTGGAGAAACTACTGATGTAGTTCAAAAGGAGATGTACACCTTTAACGACAAGGCAGGAAGAAGTATAACTCTTAAGCCTGAAGGAACATCTCCAGCAGTAAGAGCTTTTGTTGAGAGCAGTCTATACAATGAAGCTCAACCAACAAAACTTTACTACTTTACTCCAGTGCTAAGATATGAGAATGTTCAAAAGGGAAGGTTAAGAGAGCATCATCAATTTGGTGTGGAGGTATTTGGAGCTCAAGAAGCTTCTGTAGATGCTGAAATTATAAGCCTTGCTATGAGAGTATATAAAGAGCTTGGCGTTAAGGGTATAGAGCTCAATATAAATAGCATAGGATGCCCAGAGTGCAGAAAGAAATATAATGAAGCCTTAAAGCAATTTTTATCAAAAAACTATGATGATTTCTGTGAAACTTGTAAAACAAGATTTGAAAAAAATCCTATGAGAACTTTAGACTGTAAGGTGAAAAGCTGTAAGGAAATAGTTAAAGGGGCTCCTTTAATACTTGACTATTTATGCGATGATTGCAACGATCATTTTGAGAAGTTAAAGAAATACCTAACAGCTCTAGAAATTGAATATAAAGTAGATCCTTTAATAGTAAGAGGTTTAGATTATTATAGTAAAACTGTATTTGAGATAATTAATAACGGAATAACCATTTGTGGTGGCGGAAGATACGATTATCTTATACAAGAGGTTGGAGGACCATCAATGCCAGCTATGGGATTTGGAATGGGAATAGAGAGAACTATTTTAACTTTAGAAGAAAATGGCATTGAAATTCCTAAAGAAAGTTACATAGATTTATATGTAGCAGCTATGGGAGATGAGTCCAAGGTAGAGGCTTTAACTTTAATCAATAGATTAAGAGAAAGAAATATAAAATGTGATTGTGACCATATGAATAGAAGTGTAAAAGCGGCTATGAAATATGCAAACAAAATAGATGCCAGATTCATCATTGTTCTTGGAGAAAATGAATTACAAACCGGTATAGCTAAACTGAAGAGAATGAGTGATGGAGAGCAATTTGAAATAAATCTAAAAGATTTAGATAGTATAGCAGAATTAATATAAGGTTGGAGGAGTTACACATGGGAGAAGCATTAAAGGGACTTAAAAGAACCATAATGTGTGGTGAGTTAAGAGAAACACATATTGATAACAAGGTTACAGTTATGGGATGGGTTCAAAGAAAAAGAAATCTTGGAGGACTTATATTTGTTGATTTAAGAGACAGAACAGGTATACTTCAAGTGGTATTTGGTGAAGAAATAAATAAAGAGGCTTTTGATAAAGCTGATGGAGTTAAATCCGAGTACTGTATAGCAGTTACTGGAACAATAGTTAAAAGAGAAGCTCCGAATTCAGAGCTTCCAACAGGAATGGTAGAGTTAAAAGGTGAGTATATAAAAGTGTTATCAGAATCAGAAACACCACCTATATACATAAAAGAAAATTTAGATGCAGCTGAAAATATAAGATTAAAATACAGATATTTAGATTTAAGAAGACCAGATATGCAGAGAATTTTCATGACAAGACACAAAGCAGCTAAAATTGTTAGAGATTTTCTAGATGAAAATGGATTCTTAGAAGTAGAAACACCTGTACTTGCAAATAGCAGTCCAGAGGGAGCAAGAGATTATCTTGTACCGAGCAGAAACTATCCAGGAATGTTTTATGCACTTCCTCAATCACCACAGCTATTTAAGCAGCTTTTAATGGTATCAGGTTATGATAGATACTTCCAGATAGCAAAGTGTTTTAGAGATGAGGACTTAAGAGCAAATAGACAGCCAGAATTTACACAAATAGATATGGAATTATCTTTCGTTGAAGTAGACGATGTAATAGAATTAAATGAAAGATTAATCCAAAGAGTATTTAAAGAAATAGCTAACGTAGATGTTAAACTTCCGATAGAGAGAATGCCATATAAAACAGCTATGGAAAAGTATGGATCCGATAAACCAGACTTAAGATTTGGTATGGAGATAAATGATTTAACTGAAGCTGTTAAAGATGTAGACTTTAAAGTGTTCCAAGATGCACTTTCAAACAATGGTTCAGTAAGAGCTATAAAAGCTGAAGGCAGTGCAGCTATGGGAAGAAAGCAAGTTGATAAGTTAGTTGACTTTGTTAAAACTTACGGAGCTAAGGGCTTAGCATGGATAGCTTATAAAGAGGATGGAGTTAAGTCATCTATAGGTAAGTTCTTAACAGAAGAGCAAACTCAAGCTATACTAGATAAAATGGAAGCTAAAGTTGGAGATTTAATCTTAATAGTAGCAGATAAAAACTCTGTTGTTTTCCAAAGTCTTGGTGCCTTAAGACTACACTTAGCTAAAGAATTAGGAATCCTAGAAAATAACAATGAGTTTAGATTTGTATGGATAACAGAATTCCCGCTTGTTTCATATAATGAAGAAGAAAAGAGATTCCAAGCAGAGCACCATCCATTTACAATGCCTATGGATGAAGATATTCAGTATTTAGAAAGTGATCCAGGAAGAGTTAGAGCAAAAGCTTATGACATAGTATTAAATGGTGAAGAGCTTGGAGGAGGAAGTATTAGAATACATGATACAAAACTTCAAGAAAGAATGTTTAAGGTGTTAGGCTTTACTCAAGAAAGAGCTTGGGAAAGTTTTGGTTTCTTACTAGAAGCATTCAAATTTGGACCACCACCACACGGCGGACTTGCTTATGGTTTTGATAGAATCGTTATGTTCCTTGCAGGAACAGATAACATAAAGGATGTTGTTGCATTCCCTAAGAATCAGAATGCTTTCTGTCCTTTAACAGAAGCTCCAAGTGTTGTAGAAGAAGCACAATTGAAGGAACTTGGTATATCTTTAAACAAATAACCTATGGCAAAATTGCAAATAATTCTGAAAATATTATATTAAATTTCTAAAAAATGTAGTATAATACAATTAAAGAAATATAAAAAATAAATATTCCTACCATGCACGTGGAGTGGGTTCATATTGACCCAACAGTTTTTGAAAGGAAATCGGACTCTTTTTGTGGAATGATGCTGGAACTTAGTTTTCTGGAACAAGAATCAAAAAGGAGATTTCCACCTGCGAGAGCGGGTTCAAGAATAACTCATAATACGGCATGGTGGGGTTTTATTTTGCCATTTTTATTTAAATTAAGGGGGAGCCAATTATGAGAAAGGGGTATGTTTATATTATTTTATCTGCGGTTATGTTTAGCACTATGGAGATAGCCGGTAAATTAATAGCAATGGAGATTAATCCTTTTCAGCTGAACTTTTTAAGATTTTTTATTGGGGCATCTATATTGCTTCCGCTAGCAATAAAGGATTTAAGGAAAAGGGAAATTTCATTCAATAGAGGGGATATTGGTTATTTTCTTTTTACAGGTCTTTTATGCGTAGTAATAAGTATGTCATTTTTCCAACTTGCCATAGTACATACTAAAGCTTCAATAGTAGCTATAGTATTTAGTGTCAATCCAGTATTTACAATTCCATTTGCATATTTTCTATTAAAAGAGCAGCTTAATAAAACTACGATTCTATCCTTGTTTATAAGCTTAGTAGGTATAGCTTGCATTCTAAATCCTTTCAAAATAAATAGCGATGTTAAAGGGATAGTATTGGCTGTTCTCGCAGCAGTAACTTTCTCACTATATAGTGTAATTGGTAAAATGCGTTCAGAGAGATATGGGAGTATAGTTATGAACTGTTTTACGTTCTTTGCAGGAGAATTTATAATGCTTATAGTAATTCTTTTATCTAATATATCAGCGGTGGTACAAGTAAATAAGAAATTAGGTCTATCTGTGTTATCCAATATTCCAATTATACAAGGGATAGAAATGGGAAACATCTTTGTAATAATTTATCTTGGAGTAGTAGTAACAGGATTAGGATATCTATTCTATTTCTTTGCCATGGATGAGACTTCTGCAACTACAGCATCTATAGTATTTTTCATAAAACCAGCACTAGCGCCTATACTTTCTTTAATTATACTGCAGGAAAGCATACCTTTTAACACAATGCTTGGAATATTGTCTATCCTAACAGGTTCCTTTATAACCTTTAGGGGAAAGAAGGGCAAAGCTGAAAGAAAAATAAAAGAGATTAGTAATATCCACATTTAAGGTGATAAGCTAAAGAATTTAATAAAATTTCCTGCACAATGAATAATAAAAAAGAAGATAGAGTTTTAGCTCCACCTTCTTTTTTGTTATTGTAAGTTTAATAATAAATATAACCTATTTTATAACCTTAACCATCTTTAAATCGTAGTTACTATCCTTAGAAGCCTTTTTATCTACTTTACCTAGGATTGTGTAAGATATAACTAAAAGAACCATACCTACTGCAAAGGATAAAAGTTCGTAATTACTAAATCCAAGTCTTTTAAAATAATAGTTTCCAAATAGTATACCTACTAGCAGCATAACTAGAGGGAAGCCATAAGCCCATAGAGTCATCTTCATAAAGGATTTTGTTTCAAGAGCAACTTGTACCTCATCACCAATAGATGCATTTAATGTATTTTTTACATCTACTAGAGAACTAGATTGAGCACATCCACCGCCACAACTGGCGCAGTTATCTCCTCATCCACTTTTTCTTTTAAAGGATATCAAGGCACAATCATTTTTTAAAGCAACTACATATCCTACTTCAACCATACTAATCAACTCCTATATAATTTACTATTTATCCGATTCAAGGTTCACTTCATAACAGAAAATAAATTATAACCTTTTCTTTAATATAGACAGAGACTCTTCTACTTCCTCTCTTGATAAATTTCCTTCTTCTAAAGTGTTATCATCTTTATTAAGTAATAATTCGTAAAGAGAAATACCTTTTTCTATGGTCTCATTACTAAAATCATTTTCCTGTAAAATTTCATAAAGAGTATCTTCAGCCTTGTCATATTTATTAGTTTTAACATAATAATCAATTATTCTATTCTGAACAGAAGAAGGTAATCGGTATTCAGACAGTTCTTCAATCATAATCTCTATATCTTCAAAATGATGCTGCAGGTCGCAATTTTCATTGTCTCCTTCATAAGCATGTAAAAATAAGTTCAAAGATTTTAATTCTATATAGAAAGCATCATCTAAGTTTCCCTGTAATTCTAATATAGATGCTTCTTCCTCTAGCAGTTTAGCCATCATAATACATTTATCTGTATTTATAGTTCCATCAGTTTTTATCATATCTAAAAGGTTATCATCAGATAAGGAATTAAAAAATTTCATTCCTAACCTAAATATTTCTTTTAGTGTATTATCGATTACAATGAGGGCTTCCTCATTCTTACCTGACATTTTATATTCCATTATTTTATTAAGAGCTTCATTAAATTTAGACATTAATTCTGATGTTAAGTTACGTTTTAGCATTAGTGATACCTCCAAAAGTTTAAACTGAAAACTTTTTATATAACGTCAACTATATTATATAATATTTAAGGAACAATTTGTACAACTAAAATTTTGCAAATTTATATAAGTACTCAAGTATAAAGGAGAATTGAGTTCATAAAAACAACAATTCTCCACTAGTACTTATACTAAGTTATTTTTTATATTTACTAAGAAATCCTGTACATTTGTAACAATAGAAGTTACTTCAAGACTTCCTCTGTCTCTAAGTTTATTTACACCAAATTCAGAAATATCTACTGTATATATGTATACAGGTCTAATTTTATCTTCTTCCACTTTATACATAGGAGTCATATTACCTGTTGCTATGGTATGAAGTTGAGTTGCTAAACATATTACTGTTGTAGCTTTTTTACTATGAGTTCTCATTGCATCTTGAGCATCATAGACATTTGCAATAACAGGAGGAAGAGGTCCGTCATCTCTAATGGAACCAGCTAATACTAAAGGAACATTGTTCTTAATACATGAATAAACTACTCCCTCTGTGATGTTTTCCTGTTCTATAAATTTTTCTAGAGAACCTGCACGCCTAGCTCTATTTATAACATCTATGTGATTATAGTGACCATTAAAAACAGAGTGTTGAGTATAAATATCCTGACCTAGTGCTGTTTTTAATATGGAACCTTCTAAGTCATGAGTTGCCAGTGCATTTCCAGCAAAAATTGTATCTACATATCCAGCATTTATAAGGGCAGACATAGCATTTTTAGAATCATGATCAAAGACAACAGCAGGGCCTAGAACCCACAATATATATCCATTTTCTCTTTCGTATTTAAGCAATTCATAAAGACTATCATAATCCTTTGAATAAGAGCTTTCACGAGTTCTGCCAGTTCTAAAAACAAAGGACTGCTCTTCCTCAGATTCTGTATATGTAAAACCACTTACATGAACATAGATGCCATCCTCTGCATTTTCACTTCTTCCTAATACTACGTTGTCACCTATGTTCAGATTTCTAAATTCTTTTATATCTAAACTTTTATCATCCTTAACTACAACAACACAATCCATACGGCTTTCAGATGCTAAAATCCACTTTTCATCTATTTTAAAGTATTCAGGATATATAGAAGTAGCGTGATATTTATCAGGAGCAACACCTTTAATTGTTACTTTTTCAGTGATTATGTTAGGAGCTGAAATGAAAGGCTCCTTTGTAAAGTCTGGGGCTTTGTATTCTGGTAATTTAAAACTCATAAAAATACCTCCATTTAATTGTGAAAATATAAGTTATTTTTTGAATAGTAAGTACATTATATCAAAGGTTATAATTTAGTGGCAATAGCAACAATATTTATCATTAATTTTAAAATAAAACTTTAGTTAGATTTATAGAAGTTCTGTTTAAAATGTTAATTTAACTTCTACAAATCATAGTATGGAACTTTTATAGATTTAATATTTGTAACAATACAAAAGATTAAAATAAAAAATTATTTTTATCATAAATTTTAATGGTTTATCAGCCTATTTTTGTTTAACATAAAAACTTACTACCGGGAAAAGCTAGTACTAGAAAGGAGAGATGACAATGACTAATAAGATGAAGTATACACAAAATAACAAAAAATCTGATGGCAGATTTAGAAAAAGGCATATAGATCATACTCCTCAAGATGAAAGTTCAAGAGCTAAGTTTGGGACTTATTCCGAAAAACATTTAGATTAGTTAATATTGTGAGCTACTATATAGATTTTATTCAGTTATAGGTTAAAAATAATATTAAAGTAAAGGAGAATGTCTATGGAAAATGAAAATAAACAACCTAAAACATGGTCTCGCAGTCCAAACAGTGCTAAATATCACTCAAGAAGTGCAAGCTTTAAGGCAAAGCAAAAAAATAATAAAAATTCAAAGGAAAACTGGACTGTAGAGTAAAATAAAAGCGAAAAGTTCTATTTATTTAATAAAGCGTGGTTAGCAAAAACTTATTACTTATATAAAAAACCAGATAAAGTCTTTAGTGGATGAAGTCTAAATATGAGAATAAGGGGTGTTAACGAATGGGAAGATGGTTAAATAAAGGTCATCATGAACAGGCTATGGAAATAGCTAAGGATTTATTAGATAAAGGAATTGGTTCAGCAGAAATAAAAAAGAGAGCTGGTCTTAATGAGCATGATATTGAAAAGGCAAGAAAAAAGATGGAAGGTAAAATGTAAGAGGAGGGGTATATAGTGAGTTTTGATAGAGAAAAAGCAACTAAAAAAGCTAAAGAAATGCTTTTAGATGGTGAAACTTTAGATGAAATTAAGGATAATACCAGGTTAAGACAAAAAGATGTTAGAAGAATACAAAAAGAAATTACAAAACATTTTTAATTAGTGTCTAATCACAAAAAAATGGAAGAGGGGTTTAAAGTATGAAAGGAAAAAATAAGTTTACAAATAAACAAACTGCAGCTATGGGTCTTGAAAGAGAAGATAATGGACAAAATCTCTATGAACAAGAAAGAAAGGCAAAACAAAGAAAGCATGATAATGTGAAGCCAGTTTAATTTGGAAAGCCTCAAGATTGATCTTGAGGTTTTCTATTAAAAAGCTTTTATCCGGTGACTACCCGCTCTAATACTCCCTCGCACGGTGTGAAAGTGACTCACACAAAATCAAAGATTTTGGTTCGCTACTTTTCTCCAAGAGGGAGCAAAGAGCGGCTACGTCCCTGGATTCGTTCGACTAAGAATCAGATGGGGTTGAAACCCCACCTGATTCAAGTCTTAACTTCATAGAAAGGGGATAAGTTTATGGTGCAAAGACATATAGTGGGTAGGGAAATTAGTAAAGAAGATCTTAGAGAGCTACAAGAAACCATTTATGCTAATAGGCATCCAGATAGAAGAAGAACTATGGAAAATCCGGCTACTATGCAAACAGGATACAACAGTGACGGAACTATAAAGGAAGAGAAGATTCAGCCTCATATGTACGAGTTAAATGGAATAAAAGATAAGTAAAGTATAAAAAAATTTCGGAGTAGTAAAAATAAACTACTCCGATTTTTGGGTTTTATTAGTCTTCACTAAGTATACATGGTCTAAATATTCTACAATTGCCACAATGGTTGATACTATTGCAGAACCTATTAAAGTAACTATAGCACCAGAGAAAATAAATTGAGTAAGATACACTACAACAAAGGCTGCAAGAAAATCTGCTATAGTACTTATTATAACAGTACCTGGTTTAAGTAGTGCTAATTCCATTAGATGGCCAACTACTGCAAGAATAATACCTACAAGCACTGGTTGATAGGTATAAGCATAATGTACATCTCTGAAGATATAATCTGAAATTAATAGTATTAATGGGCAAGTTATTATTTTCATTAATAATCCAGTCATAGCTAAATTTCTCCTTTCTTCTTAATACTAGGATTACCAGCTATTACAGTGTTATTCATTTTAGTAATAACTTTTAAGTTTTTTTACCTTATTTTATGTTAAGTAAAAATAAAGCACGTCAGCATAAGCTAACGTGCAAGTATTTTAGAGAAAATAATAAGTTATTAGATTGTTATTCATATTCTAATGTTAAGTAAATTATCCTTCTTACCATTCTTACTGCAACTGGATAAGGAACTCCATACATAACTAATCTTCTGATTAGCATAGGATTATTTTTTTCTATTTTTCTTAGAATGCTATTTACATCATCAGGGCTTCTAAATTGATTTTCATCATATTCTATTTCTGCTGGAGAATCTTCCACCTCATCTCTATTATCTTCTATATTCTCTTCTATATTTTCTGCAGCTTCATCTTGGATATTTTCCTCTGTGGTATCTCTCAAATCCTCATCCACACCACTGTCTAAGTTATTATCAACACTATCATCTAGGTTATCATCAAAAGGTATATTTTCCTGAAGCTCCATATCCTCTGAACGCATCATATTATAGGCATCATTAGGTATGCCATACATAGGATGCATAAATGGACAGCAAGGCATTACTCCACGGAAAGGCATATTATACATCATATCATTGTACATTTAATCATTTACCTCCATAAATTTAACTCGTACCATAATAATATATGTATTAATAATAAAAATTGTGAAGGTAAAATTCATTGTAAATCTCGTCTATGAAAAGTGTATTAGTACATAGAAAATAGACTTACCTGATTCAAGTTTGACTTCATAAATCTTTAGAGAATATACAAGAAGGTTTTTACTAAAAATACTAATGAGGAGGTGTTCTATAGTGAAACTACACAAAGCAGGGGAAATATATAATTCACGGGGTGTAATAAATGTAACTTACAAAGATAGGCCAGTATGGATTGAAAGCATTTCAGAGCAAAGTGAAGTTGCTCATGTTAAGGATTTGGAAACAAATGAACTGAAGATAGTTCCTATTTTAGAGTTAAAGGAAGAATAGATATTTCTGTAAAAAATAAGTACATCCCTGACTTAGAGATGTACTTATTTTTTAATTATGAAATTATTAAAGGAAATTTTAGTTATAGAAACTTTAACAACTAATAGTATAACCAGATTAAAAGAATTTATACTAGTGAATGAATTAATATCTTTAGAAAAATAAAAAAAACTTGGATACACTCCAAGTTTTTTTTATTTGGTGCCGAAGGCGGGAATCGAACCCGCACGGTATCGCTACCACCGGATTTTGAGTCCGGCGCGTCTGCCAGTTCCACCACTTCGGCAAATTACAAAGTTATCTTATCATAAAAAAACAATACAGTCAAGGTTTTAGAGAAAATTTCACCCTAATATAGAAGAGAAATAACTAGAATAAATTTTTTCCTTAAGGAATATAAAGAAATATGGGGGTGGTAAATTCATGGATGTATTTAACGAAATAAGAAGTGAAGAACTCAGAAAAAGAGCTATTGATGAGTTAATTGAGGCACAAAATAAAATAATAAATGATTGTCAAGAGAGATATAATTACTATAGAATACAATTGGAGAAGATAAACATACTTGAAAGTTTAACAAATAATGTAATAAGTAATAAAGAAGAAAAGAATAGATTTAATAAAGAAATAAATAGTGCACTAAATGAGGCTAAGGAAGCTATTGAGCTAAGAGATAGATTAGAAAGCCTTTCCTAAATAGGAGCTCCCTAAAGAGCTCTTTTTTGTTATATTTACTATTAGTAAAATCTAATTAAAAGATTATTATCTTTAACTTTTACATAATAGAACTTAGTACACTATTATAGATATAATATCAGCCGGCACCTCTAAAGCTATAAATTTAGCATTTTCTATATAGAGAATAGAGATTAAAAATTAGATTAGAAAAAAGTACAGGGGAAAATAATATTAGGATTTGTAGATTTATATGCCTAATAAATAGTATAATTGGTAATGGCTATATAATATTATCATAAGCAATCTATTCATAATCAAGCAAGAAAATGTCTTTTATATTACTCTACAAAATATAAAAAATTCAAAACCAATAAATATCATTAAACAAAAGTTATTATATGTCAAAATTTTATGTCTATGGTTTTTGTTTCAAATTATTCTTAAAATCTATTGTTATAAAAGACTAAATTTGCTAAAATGTAATTGTTTATTAATTAGTCACTTTGTGTCCCGCTGGGTACAAAAATGATCCAATGAAAATAAATGCTAATTCTTAGAGTGCAAAAAACAATTTTTATGCTCTAATCTAAATTATATTTACCAAACAGGAAGGAGAATAAAAGATGATTTATTCAACAGAAGTAGACAGAATGTGTTGTGTAACTAAAGGACCAAACCATGGTTCAGCACCAATTCCACAAGAAGGAAAATGGGTACAAGCTAAAGAAATAAAAGATATTTCAGGTCTAACACATGGAGTTGGTTGGTGTGCTCCACAACAGGGTGCTTGCAAACTTACTTTAAATGTTAAAGATGGTATCATAGAAGAAGCATTAGTTGAAACAATAGGATGTTCTGGAATGACTCACTCTGCAGCTATGGCTTCAGAAATACTACCAGGAAAAACTATACTTGAAGCATTAAACACAGACTTAGTTTGTGATGCTATAAATACAGCAATGAGAGAATTATTCTTACAAATTGTTTATGGAAGAAGTCAAACTGCTTTCTCAGAAGGTGGACTACCTATCGGAGCAGGTCTTGAAGACTTAGGAAAAGGATTAAGAAGCCAAGTTGGTACTATGTACGGAACAAAGGCTAAAGGAACAAGATATTTAGAGATGGCAGAAGGCTATGTTACAAAGGTAGCTTTAGATGCTGACAACGAAGTAATAGGATATAAATTCGTTCACCTTGGAAAAATGATGGAGTTTATAGGAAAAGGTATGGACGCTAACGAAGCTATGGAAAAAGCTACTGGACAATATGGTAGATTCGATGAAGCTGTAAAAGTTATCGATCCAAGACATGAATAATATATAAGGAGGACGCAGAAAATGGCATTATTTGAAAGTTATGAAAGAAGAATTAATCAAATCACACCAGTGCTTGAAAAGTACGGTATGAAGACTTTAGAAGAAGCTAAAGCTCTTTGTGATGAAAAGGGAATAGATGTTTATAATATAGTTAAATCAACACAACCAATATGTTTTGAAAATGCTTGTTGGGCATATATTTTAGGTGCTGCAATAGCTATAAAGAAGGGTTGTATAAAAGCTGCAGAAGCTGCAGAAGCTCTAGGAGAAGGCTTACAAGCTTTCTGTATACCAGGATCTGTTGCTGATGACAGAAAAGTTGGTTTAGGACACGGAAACTTAGCTGCTATGCTTTTAAGGGAAGAAACTAAATGTTTTGCATTCTTAGCAGGACACGAATCCTTTGCAGCAGCTGAAGGAGCTATAAAAATAGCTGAAAAAGCTAACAGAGTTAGAAAAGAACCATTAAGAGTTATATTAAACGGTCTTGGAAAAGATGCTGCTTACATAATCTCAAGAATAAATGGATTTACATATGTTCAAACTAAGTTTGACTACTATACTGGAAAGTTAGAAATAGTTAAAGAAAAAGCTTACTCAAATGGACCAAGAGCTAAGGTTAAATGCTATGGTTCAGATGATGTTAGAGAAGGTGTTGCTATAATGCATCACGAGGGCGTTGACGTATCAATAACTGGTAACTCAACTAACCCAACTAGATTCCAGCACCCAGTTGCAGGAACTTATAAAAAAGAATGTGTAGAAATGGGTAAGAAATACTTCTCAGTTGCATCCGGTGGTGGTACTGGAAGAACTCTTCACCCAGATAACATGGCAGCAGGTCCAGCTTCTTATGGTATGACAGATACTATGGGAAGAATGCATTCAGATGCACAATTCGCAGGATCATCCTCTGTTCCAGCACACGTTGAAATGATGGGACTTATAGGAATGGGTAACAATCCAATGGTTGGGGCTTCTGTTGCAGTAGCAGTTGCTATAGAAGAATCAGCGACTAAATAATAAAATAATTATTAACATATATTCAGCAAAATCCTATATAGCTTATATAGGATTTTGTTATTTTTTAAATATTAAAAATATTTGAAAAATTATGATTTTGTAGTGACATTTCTTTATAAACATATTATAATAATTATTAATATAGATTTTCCGTTTTTTGAAGAGTTTTAATTAAATGCTTTTATTTTTATATAAAATAAATATAAAGGAGTGATTTGTGTGCAAGAAAAGACAAAAAACATCAATAACAACCAAGATAAATTAGAAAAACCTAAAAAAGAAAAAGGGGATAAAAGAGAAAGTTGTAAGTTTCTTTTTGACATGATAGGAAGAGTATTTTCTAAGTAAGATTTTATTATCACCTATATAGGACAGCAGATTTAATCTGCTGTTTTTTCTGAAGAAAATTTATAAAAAGGATTACAAAGTCACCAAAAGGATATATAATATTATATGAATGAATTAAATCTTTAATGTTAAACATTTGGGAGAATTAGTTTAAATTTGCGACAATTATTGTTGCAAGTGGCATATTATATTAATTAAAGGTGGATGGTGAACATATGAAAAGATTATTAGAAGGTCTAGTAGAAAATAACAGGGTATATACAGCAGGGGGAAAGGTGGCTTCTTATATACCAGAGTTGGGCAAAGCCAACAAGGATTCTCTTGGTATATGGATTACTACTTTACAGGGAGAAGAATACTTTGCAGGAGACTTTGAGGAAAGGTTTACAATTCAAAGTATTTCTAAAGTAATAACTTTAATGCTAGCTATATTGGATAACGGCAAAGAGTATGTGTTTAAAAAGGTAGGAATGGAAGCAACTGCTGATGCTTTTAATTCCATAATCAATTTAGAAACCAAAAATCCTCAGAGGCCTTTAAATCCTATGATAAACTCAGGTGCTATTGCTACGGTATCCTTAATTGCAGGGGATGGACGAGATAACACATTTGAAAGAATATTGAAATTTACAAGAAAGATAACTGGTAACCCAGATATAAATATAAATGAAGATGTATACCATTCTGAGAGTATAACAGGGGATAGAAACAGAGCTCTAGCATACTTTATGAAAAGCACTGGTGTTATAGAAAATGATGTAGAGGATGTGCTGGACGTATACTTTAAACAGTGTTCTATAGAAGGAACTTGTAAAGATATAGCTAGAGTAGGTGCAGTACTGGCAAACAATGGTGTACTTCCATGGAGCGGAGAAAGAATAATACCTGTGTATGTTGCCAGAATTGTTAAAACTATAATGCTTACCTGTGGAATGTATGATGCATCTGGAGATGCTGCAGTTAAGATAGGAATACCTTGTAAAAGCGGCGTAGGCGGAGGAATACTTGCAGCAGCACCAGGAAGAATGGGCATAGGAGTATTTGGACCAGCATTAGACCAAAAGGGTAACAGTAGTGGTGGTATGAGACTTCTAGAAGAACTATCAAAGGAACTAGATTTAAGTATATTTTAATTAATGTTGTAAAAAACTTAAAATGTGTATGAACTGAACCCCTCTTATTAGGTTAGAGGGGTTTTATTTATAAATTATTTACAGGATAAAATTTTTGAAAAAATAGAGAATAATAGTGTTAAATGTTATAATAGAGAAGCTGAGGAAAAATAAAAAAGAACTGGTTATAAAGAAGAAAGAGACACCATTGGGGGAAGCAGTGGTTTTGAGGTTGCCTAAATAAATTTAGTTAATATAATAATGGAGGTACGATATGTCTAAGGAAAAGTTATTAATATTGGACGGAAACAGTTTGATGAACAGAGCTTATTATGCACTGCCACCTTTGACCAATGCAGAGGGATTACATACTAATGGAATATATGGATTTACAAACATGCTTTTAAAAATGAAAGAAGAGATAAAACCAGACTATATAGTATGTACTTTCGATAGAAGTGCACCTACTTTTAGGCATAACGAATATAAGGATTATAAAGCTGGAAGAAAGAAGATGCCAGATGAATTAAGGGAGCAGTTTCCAGTAGTGAAACAACTTTTAGAACTTTTGGCTATTAACATATTCGAGATAGATGGCTTTGAAGCAGATGATTTGATAGGTACTATTTCAATCTTTGCAGAAAAGAAGGATATAGAGGTTTATATAGTTACTGGAGACAGAGATGCCCTTCAACTAGCTTCAGATAGCATAAAGGTTATTATAACTAAAAAGGGTATTACAGAAAAAGAGCTTTACGATAAAGATAGAATGATTGGAGAATTAGGAGTAACTCCAACTCAATTTATTGATGTTAAAGGACTTATGGGAGATGCATCTGATAACATACCGGGAGTTCCTGGTATAGGGGAAAAAACTGCGTATAAGTTAATAAGGGAATATGGAAGTATAGAAAATGTCCTTCAGAATATAGATAATATAAGTGGCAAAAAAATTAAAGAAAATTTAATGCAGTATAGTGAACAGGCAGTTTTTAGTAAGAAGCTAGCCACTATTGTGACTGATGCACCTATAGAAATAGACTTAGATTCAATAAAATCAAAAGAGAATTATGACGCTAAAGGGGTAAAAGAATTATTTATTAAGCTTCAATTTAAATCTCTCTTAGATAAAATTCCTGGTGCAGAAGGTACTGATGAAGGTGAAGCTGAAGACAATACAGAAGATATAAAGATAAGTTACGATATAATTGAAAGTATAGAAAAGTTTAGAGAATTAACAGACCACTTATGTGAAAGTAAGGAACTATTATATTTGACCTTTAAAATAGCTGAAGCAAATGTATATTCAAAAAGTTATATAGAGCAAATATTTATAAATATAAAGGAAAAGAATTACGTAGTAGAACTAAAGACACTATATGATGAAAATAGAGATGAAGTTATAGCTCTGTTAAAGAGAATATTTGAAAATCACAGTGTTGAAAAGGTAAGTCATGATGTAAAGGTACCTCATACTATACTGCATAAAATGGGGGTAGACTTTGTAGGGATGAAATTTGACACCAAGATAGCTGCTTATCTAATAGATTCTTCAAGAGGAAAATATGAGTTAAGTGATATTATAGAGCATTACTTAAAGGTAAATATTCAAGAAGATGATAAAGATAGTCAGGCTAGAGCAACTTCTCTTTTATATAAATTATACACAACCTTAGAGTCTCATATAAGAGAAGCTGAAATGGAAGAACTTTTATATAAAATGGAACAGCCTTTAACTGATGTTTTATCATCTATGGAATACGAGGGCTTTAAAGTAGATAAGGAAAAGTTAGATGAGCTTGGAAAGAAATTTAAATCTGAAATAAGCTCTATTCAGAAGGAAATTTATGATTTAGCAGAGGAAGAATTTAATATAAACTCTCCTAAGCAACTTGGAAAGATATTATTTGAAAAATTAGATTTACCTGTAATTAAAAAGACTAAAACTGGATATTCCACTAATGCAGAGGTACTGGAGGAACTATCAGATAAACATCCTATAATAGAAAAGATTACCTACTATAGACAACTCACTAAATTGTATTCAACTTATATTGAGGGTTTAAAAGCTGTAATAGATGAGGACGGCAAAATTCATTCTAGCTTTAATCAAACTGTAACAACTACTGGAAGACTTTCAAGTACAGAACCTAATCTGCAAAATATTCCTATTAAATATGAAATGGGAAGAGAAATAAGAAAGGTTTTTGTACCAAATAATGAAGATAGTATTATAATTTCAGCAGACTATTCTCAGATAGAGCTCAGAGTACTTGCACATATTTCTGGAGATGAGAATTTAATAGATGCCTTTTTAAATCATAGTGATATACATACAAAAACTGCATCTGAAGTTTTTAGAGTTCCTATGGAGGAGGTTACATCTTTACAAAGAAGTAATGCAAAGGCAGTAAACTTTGGTATAGTATACGGCATAGGAGATTTTAGCTTAGGAAAAGATCTAAAGATTTCAAGAAAAGAAGCAAAAAACTATATAGACACATATTTCGAAAGATATCCAGGTGTAAAAAAATACATGGATGATATAATAAAACATGCAAAGGAAAATGAGTATGTTACGACAATAATGAATAGAAGAAGATTTATACCAGAGATAAATTCTTCAAATAAGATGGTAAAATCCTTTGGAGAAAGACTGGCTATGAATGCTCCTATTCAAGGTAGTGCAGCAGATATTATAAAATTAGCTATGGTTAACGTATATAATGAGCTTGAGAAAAGAAATTTTAAAAGCAAGGTTATACTTCAGGTTCATGATGAATTAATTCTTAATGCCTACAGGGATGAAATAGATGAAGTTAAGTCTATAGTTAAAGAGGAAATGGAGAAAGTCCTTCAGCTAAAGGTACCCCTTGAAATAGATATGAATATAGGAGAGAATTGGTACGAAGCAAAATAAGTAACCTGAAGGTATTGGGATAAGTAACAATACCTTCAGATTAACCATAAATCTATTAATTGAAATAAGCTTAAGATTATTTATATCTGAGGTGATAAGGTGTTAAGAATTGGTCTAACAGGTGGAATAGGAAGTGGGAAAAGTACGGTTTCTAGTATATTAAGAGAAAAAGGCTTCAATATTATAGATGCAGATGTAATTGCTAGAGAGGTATTGCTGTTATATCCTATAATATTAGAAAAAGTAAAAGAATGTTTTGGAGAAAAGTTCTTTGATGAAAGCGGGCAGCTAAAAAGAAAAGAATTTGGTAATTTTATCTTTGCAGAGGAAGAGAGAAGAAAACACTACGAAGATATAATATTACCTTATATTAAAAAAGAAATTTTTCATAGAATTAAAAGATTCGAAGAAGAGAAAAATGAAATTTGTGTTCTTGATGCTCCTACTCTAATTGAAAATGGGCTACATAAAGAAATGAATATAAACATACTTGTTTGGGTGGATATAGACACTCAAATAGAAAGAATAAAAAAAAGAGATGATTTGTTAGACACTGAAATAATTGATAGAATAAACTCACAGATGACTTTGGAAGAAAAGAGAGAGTTTGTAGACTATATAATTGATAATTCTCATACAATAGAAAGAACAAAAAAGGAACTAGAAAATACGCTAAAGGAAATAGGCAGAAAATATAGGGGGGTGGAGTGCCTTAGAACCTAAAGGTCTAAAGGCATAATTTAGATTGAAATTTATAAAACGTGCATTTGTGCTTATATTGATAGTTATACTACTGATGAATGGAAAAAATATTGGGAAACACTTTTTTCCCCTTAAGTATTCAGAGCATATATTTGAATACTCACAACAATATGATTTAGATCCATACTTAGTTGCAGCAGTAATAAAAACTGAGAGTAACTTTGAAGAGAAAGCTAAGTCTAACAAAAATGCATATGGACTTATGCAGATCACAGGAGACACAGCGGAGTGGGCAGCTGAAAAAATGGATATAGCTTATCCTGGTGACAGTATGCTTTATGATCCAGAGTTTAATATAAGAATGGGTTGTTGGTATTTAGATGATCTTAGAAGAGAATTTAACGGAAATATGGAACTAGTGCTAGCAGCTTATAACGGAGGAAGAGGAAATGTGCAGAAGTGGCTCAACAATGAGGAAAATTCTGCAGATGGTAAAAATCTTCACTACATACCATTTAAAGAAACGGACAAGTATGTAAAAAAGGTTAAAGTAAATTATAGTGTTTATAAATATCTATATGGTAAGGAATAAACAGGCAGTATGCTTTAATTATAAAGTTGACAATTGATAAAAATGTAGTATAATATAACCATAAAGTGCAGATGTGGTGGAACGGCAGACACGCTATCTTGAGGGGGTAGTGTCCACAGGGCGTATGGGTTCAAATCCCATCATCTGCACCAAGTAATAAAATTATGAAATATTTGTTAAGACTTATTTTGAATTTAAATTATGCAATAAAGAGAGGTAAAATTACCTCTCTTATTTATTTGCTTATTAAGTATCAAAGGCCTTTATAATAACATAATCAGCACCGTCATCTAAAGCATAATCTATAGCTTCACTTCTGCTGACACCGTTTATAACTATGTTATCCTCTGTAGTATTTATCTCTGTAAGACTCTTTACAATTTTAGCATCATTTTCTCCAGATTTCTTCATATCATGTATTTGATCAAAGGTATTCTGGCTTATCTGTTTAACTGCACAAGAGTTTTCATCTTGCATTAATATTACCGAATATTTTTTTGCCATATCTGAAAACCTCCATTAGTAATTCTTTTATATATTCTAGTGTGCCACCTTTAGTCTTTTTTATAACTAGATTTATATGTAAGTGCAGTCTTAATTAAAGTGAATCAAATTTCCATACTAGGCTATGAGAATATGTAGAATAAAATACTAATATTAGGTTATCCTAAAGGTGGATTTTGTTTTATGGATGATATTTAATGAGATATGGTTTTGATTATAGTTTCTATAAAAATTAATTAAGTATGCATAATATGAGGTGGAGTATATGAAGTCAATATTACTTAAAAATTGTTTATTAATAGAAGATAGCAAAGGAACTACAATAAAGAAGGATATATTAGTTAAGGATGGAAAAATAACTGACATAGATAACGTTATTAACTATGAAGCTGAAGATATAGAAGTTTTTGATATTAAAGAAAATTATGTTTTACCAGGATTTGTAGATTGTCATACCCATATAGGAATTATAGAAGAAGCTACAGGAAAACTAGGAATTGATAATAACGAGACGTCAAATCCTATAACACCACACTTGAGGGCATTAGATGGCATAAACCCCTTAGACATTGCATTTAGAGATGCAATAGTATCAGGAGTTACTACAGTTATGAGTGGACCAGGAAGCAACAATCCGGTAGGAGGTCAAAACATAGTTTTAAAGACCCATGGTAATATAATAGATAGAATGGTTATAAAAAATCCTTCTGGTCTTAAAATTGCCTTCGGTGAAGATCCTATGAGTACCTATGGACAAAAGGATAAATGTCCTGTTACAAGAATGGGAGTTGCATCACTAATAAGGGAATTATTTATGAGGACTGAAGATTATATTCAGCGCAAAGAAGCAGGTAAGATAACAGAAAGAGATGCTAAATTAGAGGCAGTAGTTCCTCTGTTAAGAGGAGAAATGATCTTAAGAGCCCATGCCCACAGAGCAGATGATATAGTTACAGCTATAAGAATAGCAGATGAATTTAATATTAAAAAATTAGTTATAGAACATGGCACAGAAGCACACTTAGTTAAGGAATATTTAAAAGAAAAGAATGTACCAATAGCCTTTGGACCAATGCTTACTCCTAGAATAAAAATGGAGCTGAGAAAAAGAAACTATGGTTCTGCAGTAGATTTAGTAGAGTCTGGTGTAAAGATAGCTTTGATGACGGATCATCCTTACAATTCCATAGATCAGTTAAGAGCTGTTGCTGCACTAGCTGTATCAGAGGGGTTAAAAAGATTAGATGCTATAAAGTGTATAACTATAAGTGCGGCAGAGTTGCTAGAATGTGGTGATAGGCTGGGAAAAATAGAGAAGGGATATGATGCAGATATAATAGTGTTAAATGGTGATCCGTTAGATGTAGTTAATACGAAAGTAATAATGACTATTATAAATGGGGAAGTTGTCCATAGGAGAGAAACTCATTCTTAAAACATCGGGATGCTTCAGTTTTAGAATTAAAGCTACAGTAATAGATAACATACATAGATGACTAACCATACACAAATATTCCAATAGTATACTTAAATAAATACTGACGACATTTTTAGGACAAAAAAATTGTTTTTTCTTTTATTAATTTTCTTATAATTATCAATAAATTTAATAACTATGTGAAATAAATAATTATAAAGTATACTATATCTAGTAAAATGTTAAAAGGAAAAGACATTACTAAATATAATATACTTTATTTAAAATATATTTAGTAATGCCTTAATGAAGGAGATGTTAATGCTACTAAACCTAATGGTTCAGTAGCTATTAAAAATATCAGTTATCTTTTACTTTGTCTTGATTTTTCATTTAATTTTCTAGTTTCTTCTAGTGCTGGGTCACTAAAGTTGTTCATACCAGAACTTATACTACTAGTCATTCCCATATTGGAAGCTCCCATACCAGAAGAGTTTTGTCTAGATTGTGCATTAAGTTGTCTTGCTTCTTCAAGTGCAGGGTCGCTTGAACTATTCATACTAGAACTTATGCTGCTAGTCATTCCCATGTTGGAAGCTCCCATACCGGAGGAGTTTTGTCTAGATTCTGCATTAAGCTGTCTTGCTTCCTGAACATCTGAGTCACTTGAGCTGCTGCTTATGCTGTTAGTCATTCCAGCACCTGAGGATTTTTGTCTAGATTGTTGATTAAGTTGTTTTGTTTCTTCTAAATAGTTTTTATCCATAGATTTTACTCCCTCCAAAATATTAATTTAGTATTTATTTTAAAACCATTAATATAATTCCCTCCTTACATAATACTATTCAATTATAAAGGTACCAAATTAAGGTACAAAGGGGTGGAGTTTTGTTAAAGTAATAACATAAATTACTAAGAAAATATTATAAAAGGTCACAATATTCAAAAAAAGGTTTTCGATTTTAATTTAACTATATTAAAGGAAAGCTAAAATATCCATGTCTTTCAATGGCATTTTAGAATTTAACCTTTATTTTGGCCGATTAGGGCTGTAGCATCTTTTAACAAAGTTAGCTTGACTTTAATTTCAGAATATTTTAAAATGTAATTATATTACACAGTTTGTTATAAGAAGGAATTGCTTACAAATAATAGAACAAAATATGATTAGTAATATGTAGTTAATTAAAATAGTCATAATGAACAACTAATGAACTTATATATATAACATCAGGTATGAGTAGGTCTTAAAGGGAGGGAAAAGAATGGAACAAAAAATACTAACAATATGCCCTTATTGTGGTGCTGGATGTAACCTTAATTTGATTTTAGAAGATGATAAAATAGTAAGAGCAGAACCAGCTAATGGTAGAACAAATGAAGGAAGTCTCTGTCTTAAAGGGTATTATGGATGGGATTTTTTAAATGATCCCCAAATTTTAACTGCACGCTTAAAAAGCCCAATGATTAGAAGAAATGGTGAATTACAAGAGGTTTCTTGGGATGAAGCTATTAGTTTTACTGCATCTAAGTTAAAGGAAATAAAGGACAAGTATGGTGCTGATGCTATAATGGGAACAGGCTGTGCGCGGGGATCTGGTAATGAAGCTAACTATATAATGCAAAAATTTATGAGGGCAGTAATCGGCACTAATAATGTAGATCACTGTGCTAGGGTTTGACATGCCCCTTCCGTAGCCGGTCTGGCTTACGTATTAGGAAATGGAGCTATGTCAAATGGAATTCATGAAATAGACGATACTGATTTACTATTTATTTTTGGTTATAATGGTGCGGATTCACACCCTATAGTGGCTAAAAGAATAGTTAAAGCAAAGGAAAAGGGAGCAAAGATTATTGTAACTGATCCAAGAATAACAGAGTCTGCTAGAATATCTGATTTGTGGCTTCCAATAAAGAACGGTACTAATATGATACTGGTTAATGCCTTTGCTAATGTTCTAATAAATGAAGGACTTTATAATAAGGAATATGTTGAAAAATATGTTGAAGGTTTTGAAGAGTATAAGGCTTTAGTTGAAAAGTACACTCCAGAATATGCGGAAAAGATGACAAGTGTTCCAGCAGAAGATATAAGAAAAGCTATGAGAATGTATGCTGAAGCAAAGAATGCTATGATACTTTACGGTATGGGAGTGTGTCAATTTGGTCAAGCTGTTGATGTAGTTAAGGGACTAGCCTCCTTAGCATTATTAACTGGAAACTTTGGAAGACCAAGTGTAGGTATAGGACCTGTAAGAGGTCAAAATAATGTTCAAGGGGCTTGTGATATGGGAGCACTACCAAATGTGTATCCTGGATATCAAAGTGTTGAGGATGATGCTATAAGAGAAAAGTTTGAAAAAGCATGGGGAGTAGACCTTTCCAATAAAAAGGGTTATCATTTAACAGAAGTTCCAAAGCTTGTGTTAGAAGAAGATAAGATTAAAGCTTACTACATAATGGGAGAAGATCCGGTTCAAAGTGATCCAAATTCCGCAGAGGTAAGAGAAGCTTTAGATAAAATGGAACTTGTAATTGTTCAAGATATATTTATGAATAAAACAGCACTTCATGCAGATGTAATACTTCCAGCTACATCATGGGGAGAGCATGAAGGAGTATTTAGTTGTGCTGATCGTGGATTCCAAAGATTCAGAAAGGCAATTGAGCCAAAGGGTAATGTAAAACCTGATTGGCAAATAATTTCTGAAATAGCTACAGCTATGGGATATCCAATGAAGTACAATAATACTGAGGAGATATGGGATGAGCTTAGAGGCTTATGTCCAAATTTCTCAGGAGTAACTTACAAGCGTTTAGAAGAACTTGGTGGAATCCAATGGCCTTGTCCTACAGAGGATCATCCTGGAACTTCCTACCTATACAAAGACAATAAATTTAATACGCCAAATGGCAAAGGAAGATTATTTGCAGCAGAGTGGAGACCTCCTATGGAGCTTACTGATGAGGAATACCCACTTAGTTTATCAACGGTCAGAGAAGTAGGACATTATTCTGTAAGAACTATGACTGGAAACTGCCGCGCCCTTCAACAACTTGCTGATGAGCCTGGATATGTTCAAATAAATCCAAAGGACGGAGAAAGATTTGGAATTAGGGATCAGGAATTAATTAGAATAACTTCACGAAGAGGTTCTGTGGTAGCAAGAGCATTAATAACAGATAGGGCTAATGCTGGAGCTGTTTATATGACTTACCAATGGTGGGTAGGTGCATGTAATGAGTTGACTTTAGATAATTTAGATCCTATATCCAAAACACCAGAGTACAAGTACTGTGCAGTAAAGGTGGAGGCTATAGAAGATCAAGAAGCGGCAGAAAGATTTGTTAAAGATGAGTACGACAATATTAGAAAAAAAATGAATGTACAGTTTAAGTAGGTATATATTCGTAGGTTTTTACTAAATATAATAACTAGCATCCGGTGGTAATATTCCATCGGATGCATTAAAAGAAGAAAGTAGTTTCTAATTACAATAATATAATATGACAGCATTTAGGGAGGAATATGAAGTGATAACTGTTGAAGAAGCCTTAAGTACAATAATTGCAGAAACAGAAGTTTTAGGAACGGAAACATTAAATTTAATATCTTCGCTTAATAGGGTTTTAGCAGAAGATATTTATTCGAAGGACAATCTACCTCCTTTCGATAAATCAGCTATGGATGGATATGCAATTAAGAGTAAGGATACCGAGGGATGTTCAACTGAAAAACCAGCAAGGTTAAAGGTAAAAGGAGTCATAAAGGCAGGAGATCTCTATGAAGAAGAATTACATAGTAAAGAAGCAATAAAAATCATGACTGGAGCACCATTACCTAGGGGAGCTGATACAGTTATTCAGGTTGAGAAAGTAAAAGAATTCAGTGATGAGATAACTATAATTGAGCCTATAGGCAGAGAAAAAAACATACTAAAGATGGGTGAAGAAATTAGAAGTGGTGAATTAGCAATACCTTTAGGAAAGAAAATAAGACCAGCAGAAATAGGTTTATTAGCTTCTTTAGGATATAGCAAAATCAAAGTACATAAAATACCTAAAATAATTTTGCTTACTACTGGAGACGAGCTAATAGATATTGAAGAAAAGTTAACACCAGGGAAAATAAGAAATTGCAATGAATATTCTCTTCTAGCCCTTGCCAAAAATCTCGGTGCAGAGGTAAAATCCTATGGAGTAATTAGAGATGATCCGAATTTGATTTTTGAGAAGATTGAAGAGGCCTTTGAAGAAGGAGATATAGTGATAAGTTCTGGTGGTGCTTCTGTTGGAGACTATGATTTTATTCACGATAGTCTAAAAAAATTAAAGGTAGATACTAAGTTTGAAGCAGTGGCTATTAAGCCAGGAAAACCAGTAACCTTTGCAAAGTTCAAAAATAAGTTATATTTTGCCCTTCCAGGCAATCCTTTGTCTGTAATAAATACTTTTGAACAGTTTGTAAGTCCTGCTATCAAGAAAATGATGGGAATTGATGAGGTAAGTGCTGATGAGTTTCCTGTAATTTTAGAAGAGGACTTTAAAGTTAAAAAAGGCAGAGACAACTATGTTTATGTGGATATAAGAAAAAAAAATGGAGCTTATTATGCATATAAGGCTGGCTCACAGGGGTCAAATCAACTTTTAACTATAAGTAAAGCAAATGGAATTATAATTATTGATAAAGATACATCTATAGTGAGAGCAGGAGAGATTTTAAATGGAAGATTTATATTTAAATAAGATACCAGTAATTTCTATATTAGCATCTAAGTCTGGTACTGGAAAAACTACCTTAATTAAAGAAATTATAAAAGACCTTAAAAGTAAAAACCATAAGGTAGGAGTTATTAAACATGATGTACATAAATTTCAAATAGATTATCCTGGTAAAGATACATATCAGTTTACTGAAGCAGGAGCAGATAACGTTGTAATTGCTTCAGGATCTAAATTAGCATTAATACAAAGACTAGAAGTACCAAAAACTGTAGAAGAGCTACTGTGGCTCTTTCCTAATGTGGATATTATTATTTGTGAAGGTTTTAAAGGAAATATTTTTCCTAAGATAGAGGTTCATAGAAAAGAAATAAATGAGGGTTTATTATATAAAAATAGTGATATATCGAATTTTATAGCTGTTGCCAGCAATGAAAAATTAGAACTAGATATTCCTGTCTTAGATTTAAATGATGCAAAGACAGTAACTAAATTCATTGAAGACAACTTTTTGAGGAGGACTCAATAATTTGAATAAGACAATAAAGTATTCTGTAGTTAAGTATGATAGAACTGAAACTGAAACTGTAGAAGAAATTATGATATATGAGTATCCATTGAGTATCATTTTAAGTGATACTCATATCACAACTTTGACATGTACTCCGGAGAACCTTAAGGCTTTAGTAGTTGGATATCTGAGGACTCAGGGAATAATAGATTCCATGGAGGACATAAAGACTTTAGAAATAGATGAGAAAAGTGGAATAGCAAGAGTTAATATAAATTCAAATATGGATAAAAAGCCCTGCAGGCAGGTTTTACCTGTAGGGTTTAATGAAAATAATGAAAAAGAGTTTTTTCAAAAGCTTATTAGAGATTTGAACTGCAAAGTTGTAAAAGACAACAATATTACCATAGGAATCGAAAAGATTTACCACCTAATGAAAGAAAATCTTTCATACTCGGAAGCTTTTAAACAAACAGGGGGAGCTCACTCTATTGCTTTATGTGATAAGGAAAAGGTATTGTTTATATGTGAAGATGTAGCACGGCATAATGCAGTGGATAAAGTAATGGGGGAAGCACTTATACGTAATATATCTCTTGAAGATAAAATACTACTTATAAGTGGGAGAGTATCCTTTGAAATGGTCTTGAAAACTTCAAAATCAGGCATACCAATAGTAGTTTCAAAATCAGCACCGACTAATCTTTCAATAGAACTTTCCAATGCGCTAAATATAACATTAATTGGTTTTGTACGGGGAGAGAAGGCTAACATATATACAAATTCTTATAGAGTAACAGAGAAAAATTAATAAGTTTTATATTTAATCAGTTCTAGTTAAGGGTTAAGCGGAATAGTCATACTATTCTGTTTATATATAATTACCAATAGAAGGGGGATTAATTTATGGAGGCGGCACAAAAAGAAATTCTACAAAATGACTCCTTATGTGCAAGAGACGTAATAGAAAAATATCCTAAGGAACAGAGATTTACTTTAGCTATACTTCAGGACATACAAAGAAAGCATAAGTATATACCAAGAGAAGCATTAGAAACTCTTGCTGAATACTTAGATATACCTGTAAGTAAGTTATATGGTATGGCAACTTTTTATAAAGCTTTAAGCTTAACACCAAAGGGAGAATATATAGTAACTGTATGTGATGGAACAGCTTGTCACGTTGCAGGTTCAATGGTTGCTCTTGATGAGATTGAAAAGTGCCTAGGTATTAAAGCTGGACAGACAACAGAAGATCTTAAGTTCTCAATTAATACTGTTAACTGCATAGGATGTTGCGCTATAGCACCTGTTATGATGATTAATGAGAGATACTATGGGAACCTAACACCTAAAATGGTAAAAGAAATTCTTGATGAATATAGAGGTGAGTAGTGATGAGTATAAAGAAAACTATTTATGTATGTTGTGGAACAGGTTGTTTAGCTAGAAACAGTATGGAGCTATATGAAGAACTTAAGAAAAAAGTAGCTGAATTAGGGGCAGCAGCTGATGTGCAAGCTGAATATGAGTTCAAAGCTACAGGCTGTGATGGTCTATGTGAAAAAGGACCTGTAGTAAAGATTCAGCCTGATGATATTGCTTACTTTAAGGTGAAATTTGAAGATGCACAGGAAATTGTAGAAAAAACAATAATGAAGGGTGAGGTTATTGATAGACTTCTTTACCTTGAAACTTCAACAAAACAAAGATTAAGAAATCATAAACAAAGTGAATTCATGAAAAGACAGATAAAAATAGCACTTAGAAACGTAGGAGAAATAGATCCTGTTGTTTTTGAAGACTATTTAGAGAAAGATGGATACAAGGCCCTTCATAAAGTAATCTTCGATATGAAAAAAGGGGATGTTATAGAAGAGGTAACTAAATCCGGCCTTAGAGGAAGAGGTGGTGCAGGTTTCCCAACAGGACGTAAGTGGAAAACTGCATTTGGTATAGATACTGATCAAAAGTATGTTGTGTGTAATGGTGATGAAGGTGACCCAGGTGCTTTCATGGATAGAAGTATAATGGAAGGCGACCCTCACAGTGTTATAGAAGGTATGGCTATATGTGCTTATGCTATCGGAGCAAACCAAGGCTTTGCATATATAAGAGATGAATATGGACTAGCTATTGAAAATATGAAGCTAGCAATAAAGCAGGCAAGAGAAAGAGGATATCTTGGTAAAAACATAATGAATAGTGGTTTTGACTTTGATATTGACATAGTAAGAGGTGGTGGAGCCTTCGTATGTGGAGAATCTACAGCATTACTATCTTCAATAGAAGGAAAGGTTGGAGAACCAAAAGCTAAGTATATCCATACTACTGAAAAAGGTTTATGGGGACAGCCTACAGTACTAAATAACGTAGAAACCTGGGCTAATATTCCAATAATAATGAATAAGGGTGGAGAATGGTACAGTTCTATAGGAACTATGAAGGATAGTAAAGGTACTAAAGCTTTTTCATTAGTTGGTAAAGTTAAGAATACAGGTCTAGTAGAAGTGCCAATGGGAACTACTCTTAGAGAAATAATATATGATATCGGCGGCGGAGTACTAAATGATAGAGCCTTTAAAGCAGTTCAAATAGGAGGTCCTTCTGGTGGATGTCTGCCTGAGGAATACTTAGATTTACAAGTAGACTATGATACTCTAGTTAAGGCTGATTCTATGATGGGTTCTGGCGGTATGATCGTTATGGATGACAGAACTTGTATGGTTGACGTTGTAAGATACTATCTAAACTTCCTTGCAGAAGAATCCTGTGGAAAATGCGTTCCATGCAGAGAAGGCGTAAAGAGAATGCTTGAGATATTAACAGATATATGTGAAGGAAGAGGAAGAGAAGGAGATATAGAAGAACTTCAAAAAATTTGTAAGACTGTAAAGAGTGCAGCATTATGTGGACTTGGAAAGAGTGCACCAAATCCAGTTGCAGCAGCTATTAGATATTTTAGAGACGAATTTGAAGAGCACATAAGAAATAAGAGATGTCGTGCAGGAGTATGTAAGGAGCTTACAACTTTTGTCATAGACGAAGAAAAGTGTATTGGTTGTGACTTATGTAAGAAGAACTGCCCTGTGGACGTTATCAGTGGTGAGATTAAAAAGCCTCACACAATTGATACTGACAAGTGTGTAAGATGTGGTAACTGTATGAACATTTGTAAGTTTAATGCAGTTAAAGTTAAATAGGGGGTGCTGCTATGAAAATTATAATTGATGGAAAAGCATGTGAAGCAGAACATGGTGAATATATACTACAAGTGGCAAGAAGAAATAACATATATATACCTACATTATGTCACAGTGACGCTCTTGCAGGGCTCGGAAGCTGCAGACTTTGTGTAGTTGAAGTAATAGACAGAGGAAGAGCAAAGGTTGTAACATCTTGTATATTCCCTATTACAGGTGAAGTTGAAGTTGTAACTAATTCTAAAAAAATAAGAGAAATGAGAAAAGATATAATCATGCTTCTTCAAGCTAGATGTCCTGAGAATGAAGAACTTAAGAAAATGGCAGCAGAATTTGGAGTTGAGGAAGAGAGAGTAAATAGATTTAAGCTTGATAGAAGTGAAAACTGTGTACTTTGCGGGCTTTGTGCAAGAGCTTGTGAAGAAATGGGCACTGGTGCTATATCCACAGTTGACAGAGGTATCTTTAAAAAGGTATCTACACCATTTGAGGACCCATCTCCAGAATGTATAGGTTGTGCTGCTTGTGTAAATGTATGTCCAACTAATGCAATAAAAATGGTGGACAAGGATGGAGAAAGAGAAATATGGGGCAAAAAGCTTAAGTTACAAGCTTGTGAAAGCTGTGGTAAGGAATTTGCTACTGTAGACCACTTAAGATTTGCATTTAAGAGATCCGGAGTGGAAATGGAAAAGGCCCTCTGTGAAGATTGTAAGAGAAAGGCTAGCTTAGAGAATATAAAAAATATTTTTGAAGGTTTAGAGCTGTAGCTTAGAGTTACTTAGAATTGAGAATTGGAAATTAAGGAAGGGTGGTAAGTTAAATGAAACCAGATCTTAACTCTTTTGTGATGGGGGACCCAAATAAGTGTATCGGATGTAGATCCTGTGAAGTAGCTTGTGCAGCAGCTCATAGAGAAGATAATACAGGTGCAACAATAGGTACTATGGATACCCCTATAATACCAAGATTGTTTTTTATAAAAAATAAAAATGCAGCTATGGAAATTCAGTGTAGACATTGTGAAGATGCTCCTTGTGCAAATTCATGTCCAGCTGGAGCAATAACTGAAGTAGATGGAAGTATAGTAATAGATGATAAAGCTTGTATAGGATGTAAGACTTGTAGTCTAGTATGTCCAGTTGGAGCAATTGATTTATTACCAAGGTATGTAGGAAAAGTAGTAAATGGCGGAATTGACCGTAAGTTAACTATAATGGCGTATAAGTGTGACATGTGCAAAGAAGCTGGTGGTACACCAAATTGCATTAAGGCATGTCCAAAAGATGCTTTAAAAATAGCTACCCCAAAAGAAGATAAGACAGATCGTAATGTTAAAGCGGTTTTAGGGTTACTTAACCTTAACAAAAATCTGTAGGATGTAAAAATCCGGAAAAGAAAGGGATGTTAGAGATGTCAACAAATACTGCCATAATAAATATAGATAAAGAATTATGTACAGGTTGCAGACGTTGTTCAGATGTTTGTCCTGTTGACGCAATAGAAGGCAAAGAAGGAGAGCCACAGCAAATAAATGCAGATAAATGCGTAATGTGCGGACAATGTGTACAGACTTGTAAAGGCTATGCTCCTATGTATGAGGAAATTCCAACACCTAGAAGTAAAAAACTCTATGATAGAGGAATGTTAAAAAGCGTAAAAGAGCCTATATTTGCAGCCTTTAATAAAGGTCGTGTAAATGAAGTTAGTGACTTATTACAAAATAAAGATATGTTTAAGGTTGTACAATGTGCACCAGCAGTAAGAGTAGGATTAGCTGAAGATTTTGGCTTACAATTAGGAACACTTACTCCTGGAAAACTAGCAGCGGCACTTCGCAGATTAGGTTTCGACAGAGTATATGATACAAACTTTACTGCAGACCTTACCATAATGGAAGAAGGAACTGAGCTTATAAAAAGGGTAACAGAAGGTGGAACCTTACCAATGTTTACATCCTGCTGTCCAGCATGGGTTAAGTATGTAGAACAAACATATCCAGAACTTATTGACCATCTTTCAACCTGTAAATCACCACAGCAGATGGCTGGAGCAGTATTTAAAACCTATGGTGCTAAAATCAATAATGTTAACCCAGCTAGAGTGTTTAGCGCATCCGTTATGCCATGCACATGTAAACCTTTTGAAGCAGACAGAGAGGAAATGCAGGATAGTGGCTATAGAGATGTAGATGTGGCTATAACAACAAGAGAATTAGCACAATTAATAAAAGATAAAGGTATTGATTTCAACAGCTTACCTGAAGAAGAGTTCGATAATCCACTAGGAAATTACTCTGGTGCAGGTACTATTTTTGGTCTAACTGGTGGAGTTATGGAAGCAGCTCTTAGAACAGGCTATGAACTTATAACTAAGCAAGCTATACCAAGTGTAGATCTGACTGCTGTAAGAGGTGGAGAAGGCTTTAGAACAGCAGAAGTAGAAGTTGGAGACTTAAAGTTAAAGGTTGGAATAGTTTCAGGACTAAAACATGTTGAACCTTTAATGGAAAAGGTAAAAGCTGGTGAATGTGATTTGCATTTTGTAGAAGTTATGACTTGTCCTGAAGGCTGTATAAGCGGAGGCGGACAGCCAAAGCTAATTTTAGATGAAGACAGGGATTTAGCTTATAATAACAGAAAAGCTGGACTTTACAATCATGATGCAAACTTAGAGATTAGAAAGTCCCATGAAAACCCTGCTATAAAGAAAATATATGAAGAGTTCTTTGGAGAACCTTTAGGTCATAAATCCCATGAACTTCTGCATACAAGTTATAAGTGTAGAAAATAGTTTTGACATACCAACCATGTTATGCCACTAACTTCTGCATACACATTATGAATGTAGAAAGGAGATCTAGTAATGACAAATCGCTTCGTAGTAGCTGACCCTAAAAAATGTATAGGCTGTAGAACTTGTGAAATTGCCTGCGTTGTATCTCATTCAGATACAAGTATTTTTGAGGAAGATTCTAGAGATATTCAATTTAATCCTCGTTTAACTGTAATTAAGACAGCAAAGGTGAGTGCACCAGTTCAATGTAGACAGTGTGAAGAATCTCATTGTGCTAAGGTGTGTCCAGTGGATGCCATAAAAAATAAGGATGGCTGTTTAGTTGTAGATGAAAATCTATGCATAGGCTGTAAAACCTGTATAGTGGCTTGTCCATATGGATTAATTGAGCTAGTTGCACAGTATAAGGATGGAGAGAAAGTTTACCAAGACAGATTAAAGCGTATTGGTGAAGAAGGTGGAGCTGAGGATAAAGAGAGGATAGTTGCTAACAAATGTGATCTTTGTAGAGATAGAGATCAAGGACCAGCTTGTATGGAGGTTTGTCCGACTTCTGCTCTAAGAATAATTAAATATGAAGATATAAGTTAAAACAAAGTGGACAGTTATGAGATTCTTCTCCAACTGTCCACTTTATTTCATGAGGGATAAATATATTTCTAGTGTTTGTTAAAATCATCTAAATCAATTCCGTACTTGTTTATTTTTCTATAAATTGTGGCTTTTCCTATCTTTAGCAAAACTGCTGCTTTTACAGCGTTTCCACCACAGTGTTTAAGTGCTTCCTTTATGCAGTTTTTCTCAACCATTTCCAAAGGAAGTATTTCCTTAGGATGTGGATGATTGTGCTTATGTTCTGGAGAAACTACGTGGGTATGGGTTACTACTGTTCTTATCTTGTTAAGTATATTTGAAGTAATTAAAGAATCCTCACAAAGATAATAAGATCTTTCTACTAGATTTCTAAGTTCACGTATATTTCCATCAAAACTGTAGTTTTTTAGTTTTTCTATATAGGATGAATCAGGGTATTTAGGATTACATGGGTTTTTGGAATTTAATTTAGTAATGAAAAATTGAGCTAAAGGTTCAATATCTTCTTTTCTTTCTTTTAATGGCAGCAGGTGTAGGTTCATCACGCTAAGTCTATAATAAAGATCGCTTCTAAAATTCTTGTTTTCTATCTCTTCTGTAAGAGTTCTGTTGGTTGCAGCAATTACTCTTACATCAATGGTTTTTTCATAAGTACCGCCTACCCTTACAATTTTAAGGTTGTCCAATACTCTAAGAAGTTTTGATTGTATGTCTAAAGGAAGTTCACCGATCTCATCTAAGAATATAGTTCCGCCGTCAGCAAGTTCAAATTTTCCAGGATTTCCTCCTTTAGATGCTCCTGTAAAGGCGCCTTTTTCATAACCAAAAAGTTCACTTTCAACTAATTCCCTTGGAATTGCAGCACAGTTTACTGCAACAAAAGGACCACGATGTCTTGAACTATAATTATGAATTGACTGTGCAAACACCTCTTTTCCTGTACCACTTTGTCCTTCGATTAGTATATTACAATTAGTTTTAGCAGCTTTTTCTGCAAACTCAACTATATTCCTCATTTCCTCGGTTCTGGTGATTATATCATCAAAGGTAAAAGATGCCTTATATCCTACAACCTTGTTAACAATGTTATGTAAGTTTTTAGTATCTCGTAAGGATAGAACTAATCCAATATTCTTACCTCTAACTCTAACGGGAATAATATTGGTGGAGCACCTTATTTGGGTTCCATTTGAGTAAAAACTGCAGTCTTCATCAAAATGTTTTTCTCCAGTTAAAAGAATTGTATTTATAATATCATCCTTAAGAATATTGTTTAAATAGGTTTCGTATAGCACATCTTCCTTTATACCAAGAGTTTTAACTGCAGCAATATTTACTTTTTTTATCAAAAGATTTTCGTCTGTAACAATTAAACCATCATTTGAAGAGTCAAAGACAGCTTGAAGTATAAAGGAAGAAATATCATATTCCAATATGCTATCCATATCTATTCTACACATATCGCCTATATCTGACCAGAATTCTAAATCGTTCATAAAGTGCCTCCCCAAGCTTTATTTTACATAAGAACTGTATTTAGTGAGTAATTAATATAGAAGTGCAAAAAATTAATACTTATAAGATTATTGTAACATATTTTAGCAGTATATTAAATATTTAACTGTTTCATAATGATATTAAGTAAAAAATAGCTTTATTATGAGAAAAAAATTCCCATAATGATAAAAAATGCTGTGAATTTTAATCATTTTGATACAAAAAATATTAGAATTCAAAATAATATAATTTTATGTTGAATTTACATTGAATTTGTATAATAATTTATATAAACAATATAATTTTTGTATAAATTTAATGATATATGATAGATATTAGGAGGAAGAACTACAATGAACGTAGAGTATATTAATCCATTTATAGAAGCTACCCAGGATATGCTTAGCCAGGTGGCTAATGCAAAAACTACTTTAGGTAAAGTTTTCTCAAGAAATTCGTCCTTTAATGGAGATAACGTTGTTATAATAGTAGGTATAGCAGGAGATTTGAAAGGACAGGTTATTTTTAACTTACGTAATGAATCAGCTTGTAGTATTGCTTCCAGTATGATGTGTGGTATGCCTGTATCTAAATTAGATGACATGGCTAGATCCGCTATTAGTGAACTGGCAAATATGATTTCAGGAAATGCTGCAACAATATTTTCTACAAAAAAAATAGCTTTAGATATAACACCACCTACTATAATGATAGGAGATAACATAGAGATATCTACAACAAAATCTACTTCAGTATGTGCACCTCTTACCATGGAGAATGGTAACTCTTTTGAAATAAACATTTCACTTTCCGATAAATAGAATAGAGTAATAGTAAAAATTCCTGGGCTATATGATAGTTCAGGAATTTTATTATTATCTCTTTAGTAATTTGGCCAGCAAATATAGAATTTATTAAAATAAAGGAATTTAAAGACCAATGTAGAATTTAAAATTTAATGTATTTTTAAGCGGTAAAGAGGTGGAAGTATGTTAGATGTAAATATAGATTTTGGAGATATCAGTGTGTCGAGGATAGAAAAGGTTGATTTGCCGCAGATAGAAATGTGTATGGAACTTGAAAAACAGTTCTTAGGAGGTATAGACAATTTAGATGAGCTGTCAGAAAGGTTTTGGGAAAGCTATATAAGCGAATGTGAGTTTTTCCTAAAGGTAAATAAAAGAGAAAAATTAATTGGAATTTTGAAGGGAAGAATGGAATTTAAAAACCCTAATGAAGTATGGATTTGGTTTTTCTATCTTAATAATAACTATAAAGACACTGATTTAGGTAGTAAAATAATTAAAGAATTAATTAAATACTTTTCAGAGGAATATGGTACAGATATATTTTTCACCAGAGTAGCGAGAAACGACTCCCTAAATATTAGTTTTTGGAAAGAAGTTGGATTTGAAACAGTTAGAATGGTAAAGAATTTTTATCGTATTGATAATGAGTATGTAGACATGTTAATTATGAAAAAGATATTAACCAGTAATAAATTTAATACAATATAAATATTAATAGTATATATAACAGTTTATCTTTATAAAAGTAAGTTGGGAGGACTTTTAGCTGGGGGTGAGAAAATGAAGTACACACGGTATGATCTGAAAAGGAAAAACGATAATAAAGCTTTTATATTAATGATACTTTTGGTATTTATTTTAGCTTTTATACTTGGAACTGCTATCTTTAGATTGTTGACAGGAAACGCTTTAGGGTTTAATAGAGGGGAAAGTAATACTAATAATGGGGGTATCGTTAATAATTCATCTAAAGCAGTAGATAGTTCTAGCAAGAACACAGGTACTAGCGATAAAATTGTTAAATATATAGCAGTACAGGGTGGCATATACCAAAACAAGGAGAATGTAGACAGCGAGAAGAATCTATTGATACAGTACGGAACTCCTTTTACAGTAGTTGAAAATGGCAAAACTAGAGTGTTTTTAGGAGTTTATACGGAAAGTCATGGAGAGGAAATAATTAAATCTCTTTCAGAACAAAAGGTAGACAACTCTAAAATGCTTTTTACCATAAGTAAGAACGACCTATGTGATAGTGAGATAACGGAAATAGTAAATGCTAACTTACAAATATTGAACAAGCTATCAGAAAAAGATGTTAAAGCTATACAGACAGAAGAGTTAAAGAAATGGTGTTCATCCTTAAAAAAAGTAGATAAAGATAGTAAAAATATAAATTTACTGAATGATATCAAAAATCATGTCAATAATATGCCTAAGGAGTTGTCTAAAGACAAGGCTGCAGAAAATTATGCTTACATATATAGTATTTTAAAAAAAATGAGTCAAAAGTAGAATAAGATAATTGCTATAAGCTTTAAGTATGCATAGGTACTTAAAGCTTATTGTTTTTAATCCTGATTATTAATGAAGGGAACTTAAGTTTTCAAATAGATAAAGAGAAACTTTATAAGTCTTTACCATGAATAAACAACCTGTAAATTATTTTAAAAATTTTTCTAAACAATATCATATATACTTGTTTATGAATTTATTAAATGATAAACTATATTAGATATATTATTAAGGTAGGGGATGTCTGTGAGAGGGGTTGAAAAAGGCATAAGTTTCTTATGGTTTATAATATTCTTAGGTGCTGTATGTGGCAGTCTCATTGGAGATATACTAGGAAGTAGCCTAAGTATTTTAAATTTTCTCAAGGACTCTTATGCGATAGGTACATCAACACCAATTATATTAAATCTTAAGGTTATGGTTTTAACCTTAGGTTTAAATTTTAATATTAATATTATGACTATAATTGGTATAATTGTGGCTATAATACTATACAGAAGATATTAGGAAGTGGGATTATGAAAATCATTTTAGCGTCGGCTTCTAGCAGAAGACAGGAGTTACTAAATAGATTAATAGAGGATTTTAAAATTATAGTTAGTGATTTTGATGAAAACTCTGTTGAATTTAAAGGTGACTGCGGTTCCTATGTTATGGAGTTAGCAGAAGGGAAAGCTTTAGACGTCTGCAATAAAGTAAAAGAAGAGGCTATTGTAATAGGATGTGACACTATAGTGTCTTATAAGGACACTATACTAGGAAAGCCACAGGATGAAAAAGAGGCATTTAATATGCTTAAGCTTCTAAGTGGCAACATACATCAGGTATACTCTGGAATAGCTGTTGTAAATAATAGCAGCGGTAAAATAATAAGGGAGTTTGTCTGTACAGATGTAAAATTTGACAAATTATCCGACATGCAAATAGAAAAGTACATAGAAAAGGGAGAGTATGCAGATAAAGCAGGAGCTTATGGCATCCAAGGATATGGTGGGATTTTTGTTGAAGAAATTCACGGGTGCTATTATAATGTTGTAGGGCTTCCTTTAAATAAATTGTCAAAAATGCTGAAGGAGATGGGGGTAAATCTATAAGGAGTATAATTTTATGGAAGAAACTTTAAAGATTATGGATTTACCAGAAGGCGAAAGACCTAGAGAGAGATTATTAAGATACGGTGTTGAGGCTTTATCAAATGCTGAACTTTTAGCAGTAATTCTAAGATCCGGAAGTAAAAAGGAAAATATATTAAACTTAAGCAGTAGAATTATTAAAGAAAATGGGGGATTAAGTGGCATTTTAAATTCCACGTTAGAAGATTTTATAAGCCTCCATGGAGTTGGTAAGGTAAAAGCGGCACAACTTATGGCTTTAGTAGAAATTTCTAAAAGATTTAAGTCCTACAAAGATGGTGATGAATATAAAATATCCTCACCAAAGGATGCGGCAGATTTAGTTATGGAAGAAATGAGAAGTTTAAAACAGGAGCATCTGAAGGTAATAATGTTAAATACAAAAAATGTAGTAATTTTTACTAAGGATGTTTCCGTTGGAAGTCTAAATTCATCTATAGTTCATCCAAGGGAAGTCTTTTGCGATGCTATTAGAAAAAATAGTGCTTCTATAATTATATGTCACAATCATCCATCAGGGGACCCCGTTCCTAGCAATGAAGATATTAATATAACTTGCAGGTTAAAAGAATGTGGAAAACTTTTAGGTGTTGACTTATTAGACCATTTGATTATAGGAAATGGAAAATACACTAGTCTTAAGGAAAAAGGAATAGTATAAAAAGTGAAAGGAGAATTTAGAATGGGATTTTTCGGAATGTCTAAGGACATGGGAATTGATTTAGGAACAGCTAACACTTTAATATATGTTAAGGGAAAAGGTATTATGCTTAGAGAGCCCTCAGTAGTGGCTATTAATAGTGATGTAAAGAAGGTACTTGCTGTTGGTGATGAGGCAAAGCAAATGATTGGAAGAACTCCAGGAAACATAGTTGCTATAAGACCGCTAAAGGATGGGGTTATAGCTGATTTTGACGTAACTCAAACGATGTTAAGAAAGTTTATTGAAAAAGTGAGTCCAAAGTCTGCTTTTACAAGTCCTAGAATAGTAGTATGCTTTCCATCAGGAGTAACTGAGGTTGAAAAGAGAGCAATAGATGAGGCTACAAAACAGGCTGGTGCAAGAGATGTACTGCTTATGGAAGAGCCTATGGCAGCGGCAATTGGTGCTGGACTTCCAGTAAATGAACCAACAGGAAGCATGATTGTTGACATCGGAGGAGGTACTACAGAAGTAGCTGTAATATCTCTTGGAGGTATTGTTACAAGTAAATCCTTAAGAGTTGCTGGTGATGAACTAGAGCATGCTATAATGAGCTATATTAAGAAGGAATATAGTCTTGCTATAGGAGAAAGAACAGCAGAAAATGTTAAGATAGAGCTAGGTTCAGCCTTTGATACTGGAGAAGAAAACTCTATGGAAATAAGAGGAAGAGACCTTATTTCAGGTCTACCTAAGGTTATAAACATTACATCACCAGAAGTAAGAGAGGCTTTAAAGGAACCAGTAGCAGCAATAATTGACTCAATTAAAACAACTCTTGAAAAAACTCCACCAGAACTTGCTTCAGATATTATGGACAAAGGAATTATGTTAGCAGGTGGTGGTGCTATGCTTAGAGGACTAGACCTGCTTATAAATAAAGAAACTCATATGCCTGTTCATATAGCAGAATCTCCTCTTGACTGTGTTGCACTAGGCGCTGGAAAGGCACTAGACACTATTGATAAAATAGTAGCTAGCAGAAAATAGAAAATAGACATGAAATTTTTGAAGAATAAACTGGCGGTAACTATAGTGGTACTGTCAGTTACATTTTTAATTTTAATTTCACGCAGTATTAAGAGGGATAGTATTTCATACATGGGAAATGGTATAGGAATAACCTTTAATTCCCTGCAGGGTGGTTTGTATAAGTTTAATACTAAGGTTAAAGATTCTGTAAGTTTTATTTTTAGTTTTTCAAGAGTAAAAGAGGAAAATGAGCAGTTGAAAAAGAAAAATAGTCAGCTTGAAAGCAAGGCTCTTGATTACGATTCATTAAAAAATGAAAATGAGAGATTGAGAGAAATGCTGAACTTTAAAGACCAGAGATCAGAATATAATTATATTGGCTGTGACATAATAGGGAAAAGTGGTAGTGGACTTTTAGATCAATTTGTAATAAACAAAGGAAGTAAAGATGGTATTGAAAAGCAAATGATTGCAATAACCTCTCAAGGGTTAGTTGGTCAGGTTACTAGTGTTGGAAGTAACTGGGCTATAGTTCAGACTTTAGCCAACGAGAATCTGGCAGTAAGCGGAACCATAGAAAGCACAAATGATAACAGTGGGATAGTTAAAGGTTACAAAGACAGTGATAACAGATTACTTGCAAAGTTATACTATCTTCCTTTAGATTCAAATGTTAAAAAAGGCGATGTAATATTAACTTCAGGGCTTGGTGGACTTTATCCAAAGGGAATAAGAATTGGATCTGTAATAAATGTAGAAGAAGATAAGGGCAAAGTAATGAAAAATGCTGTAATTAAGCCTTATGTTGACTTTAACAAGCTTGAAGAACTGTTCATAGTTATGCCTAAGAACAAAATAGAAGTAAAGTACTAAGGTGATATAAGATGAAAAAAATAATGGTTTTGGCTCTTTTATCAATTCTATTTTTTATATTAGATAATATATTTATGCCTTTTTTAGCAGTAAAAACTATCTATCCTAGTATGGTTTTAGTTTTTATAATCTGCTATTCTATTGTTAACGGGAAATGGGAAGGCTTATGGCTAGGTGTTTTTTGTGGTCTGCTTCAAGATGCATATTTTACTAGTGCTTTTGGGCTAAATGCTTTTGTAAATATGATAGTGTGCTTAATAGCAGGAGTTATAGGAGATAACATATTCAAGGAAAAGAGACTAATTCCAGTAGCCTCCTGCTTTATACTTAGTTTTTTAAAGGGTATTTTGTTGCTTTTAATACTATATTTAAATGCAATATATATGGACTTCAAAGACATACTTTATATAAGTCTTTATAATAGTATTGTCTGCGTGCTACTTTATAAAAGTATATATAAACTCTGCGGAAAAGAATATATGCAGAGACGATGGAAGTTTTAGAGGAATGGTGATTCTATGAAGGGAAATAATAAGAGAGAGTTTACTAGATACACTGCATTAATAGTAATAATGATAAGTATATTTACTGCTATTGCCTCAAAACTATTTACTCTTCAGGTGCTAAGGGCTGAGGAATTTAAAGAAAAGGCAAATAATAGATCTATAAGGGAAATTCCAGATGCTGCGCCAAGAGGAAGTATTCTTGACAAAAATGGAGTTCCTCTAGCTGTGAATACTCAAAGTTATGTCTTGGTATATAATCAAACAGATGAAAGTGACAAGACTTTTTTTGATACTATGGACAAGGTCTTTAAGATACTGGATGAAAACGGCGAAATTCAGCAAGATGACTTTGAACTTAAAATAGATCCTTTTAGGTTTGAGTTTAGAAGTGATGACCCACAAGTAAAGAGAACTATTGAGTTAAGATTTAAAAAAGATAGAGGATTAGATGAAGAAATTAGTAGAAAGATACTAGACGATAAAAAAGGTGAGGTAACAAAAGAAGATCAGCAAAAAATTGATGAAGAATTACTTAAGATAACTCCAGAAGAAACCTTTAAAAAGCTAGTTAAACAATATAAAATAGATGAAAGTAAATATCCTTTAGATAAGCAAAGAAGATTTATGATAGTTAAAGATACTTTAAAGATGCAGAGCTTTTCAGGGTATAAGCCTGTAGTAGTGGCAAGTAATATAAAAAAGGAAACTGCATTTAAGTTTTTACAGATGTTAAATGAACTGCCAGGTATTGATGTAAATACTCAGCCTATAAGAACTTACCCTAATGGAGAAATAGGTTCTGCTTTCTTAGGATATATATCAAAGATCAGCTCTGATCAAGATAAGTATCAGGAAAAAGGATATGACACAAGCACAGATTATGTAGGGGCTGCAGGTATTGAAAGTGTATTTGAAGATAGACTTAAAGGATCAAAGGGTGGAAGAATAGTAAAGCTTAATAAACAAGGAAGAATAATAGAAGAGCTTGGAAGAAGAGAACCTTATCCAGGACAAAGTATTCAATTGACAATTGATAAGGATGTGCAGGCAGCTGCAGAAAAATCCTTAGATGAAGTTATGACTAATTTAAGGAATAACCCATATAATGGAGACGTAAATACATCCAATGCTACTAGAGGAGCTGCCGTAGCTATAGATGTTAATACTGGTGCAGTGATAGCTTTGGCAAGTAGACCAGGATATGATCCTAATTTATTTGCAGCACCAGGAAGATTGTCTTCAGAATTATACAAAAAGTACTTTAGCCCTGATTTAGGAGAATTTGGAAGAGAGTATATTTATCAGCGGGGACTTACAGGATATTACCAAGGAAAAAGTGTAGAGGATGTATTAAATGTATTATTCCCTTTAGATAAAGGAATTGAAAATAACACAACTATAAGACAGGATACCTACGATATATATCCAAAGCCATTTTATAACTATGCTACTCAATCTGTTGTACCTCCAGGTTCTACCTTTAAGCCTATGACTGCTATTGCTGGGCTTGAAAGTGGTGTTATAACACCAGGATATACCATATTTGATAATGGAACCTTTGATATGGGTGGAGGACATATTACTCATTTTGCTGTTGGAGGCTATGGTCCAGTAGATTTGGCAAAGGGATTAGAGGTATCAAGTAACCCTTACTTTATGACTGTAGGAAAGCTAATGAGAGACGCTTTTGGTGATGATATATTAGCAAAATATGCTTGGAAATTTGGATTAGGTGCACAACCGAACTCTAATGTTAAGCCAGCTACAGGTATAGAGATACCAGAGAGATTTGGCCAGGTATTTAATAGTTATTCTATAAAAAATATCTATGCTAGTCAGTATTTATGGCGAACTATGGAGACACTTAAAAATGGAACAGATAATAGAGGTTCAAGTTACACTGCTATAGATTTGTATGACGACAAAGGTGATTCAGATAAGGTAAAGGGAATAAAAAGTGACTTAAAGAAATTAATACAAGAGTCTATAAAAGAAGGAAGCAAGGTTTTTGACAAATCCAAGTACAGGACTTTATTACAAGACTTAGTTGCTTCTGATCCAAAATACAGTGGTAAAAGTATTAATAAAAAAGAAATAGATTCAATGATAGATGCAATTTATTATGTTACTGTCTCTGACGCAAACAGTCAGCTAAGAGTTGGTGCTAATATGTATAACGCATCTATAGGTCAAGGGATAAGCAATTTTACACCACTTCAAATGGCTAATTTTGCAGCAACAATTGCTAATGGTGGTACTAGGTATAAATTGCACTTAGTAGACAAAATATTAAATGCTGATGGAAAAGTTATTGAGGAAGTTAAACCAGAAGTAATAGAAAAAACAGGTGTTAAAACAGAAACCTTAGAAGCTGTTAGATATGGAATGTCATTGGTTAACAGCGGGGAAGATGGAACAGCTGCGCAGGCCTTTAAGGGATTTCCATTGAAAACTGCAGGTAAAACCGGTTCAGCAACTTTCAGTAACTCCCAGGATGCTTTTGGAAGAACTTCTTACGGCCTTTATGTTGGATTTGCACCTTATGAGAATCCTCGAATAGCAGTATGTGCTATAGTATTTGACGGTGGACACGGAGGTTTTGTAGCACCAGTTGCAAGAGCTATGTATGATGCATACTTTAAACTAGAGAACGGACAAAACACAGACCAAAATGCTAATAATGCACAAAATAGCGGGCAGAATGAAACATCTACAAATACTGATGCTCAAGGAAATACTGAAAACAATAGTGGAAATAATTCAGTGAATACTGAAGGACAACAGTAAAAATAGGGAATTGGGAATGGGAAATTAGAAATAAAAGATAGTTTTTCTACTAGTGTCGAAAAGTCATCTATTATTTCTAATCCCAATTGCCGGTTTCCTATTTTATTTTTAGGTTAATATGTCTTGATTTGTATAAAATATAAATTTTGAAAACCTTTTTCCTTTTTAGAAAATAAAATTAAAATTTAGAAGGATTTAAGGGTGCTATGTTGAAATATAAAGTATGGTGGTTTATTGGAGGTCTAATATGGTTGATGATAATATTGTAATTAAAGGCAATAGAGATGGAATAAATGCAGTTATAAATATGAATAAGTTTAAAGATTTTGACGAAATGCTCGATATATTAACAAAAAGGCTGTCAGCAGGAAAATCCTTTTACAAAGGATGCACTCTAAAAATAACCACTGAGCTTAAGTATATAAATGATAAAGAATTTAGAAAGTTAAAGGATGTTCTATTTGAGCAATTTTTAATAAAGGACTGTATACTTGAAGATAAGGAAGAAAAAAGTGCTAAGGTTTTTTCAGGTATTTATGAAGGTCGTACAAAATTCCTAAGAAGAACTATAAGAAGTGGTCAGGTTATAAATTACCCAGGAAATGTAGTTATAATTGGGGATGTTAACGCAGGAGCAGAGATATATGCTGCTGGTAATGTAATAGTCCTTGGATCCCTAAGAGGATATGTACATGCTGGCTTTGGAGGAAACACTAGAGCTTTGGTTGCGGCATTTTATTTACAGCCAGAAATATTAAGAATTTCAGATATTATGACTAGGTCTCCTGAGGATAATGTTAAACCGCAGTATCCGGAGGTTGCAAGAGTAAAAGGAGACACAATAATCGTAGAACCATATTTGCCTAATAAATTTATTTAATGGAGGTAGTGTAGATGGGAGAAGCTATAGTAGTAACATCAGGTAAGGGTGGAGTTGGAAAAACTACTACCACAGCGAATATTGGAACAGGCTTAGCTGCACTGGGGAAAAGTGTCGTTGTAATTGATGGAGATACAGGACTTAGAAATCTCGACGTTTTAATGGGACTAGAAAACAGAATCGTTTTCACACTGATAGATGTAATAGAAGGAAAATGTAGATTAAAGCAAGCTTTAATAAAAGATAAAAGATTACCGCATCTTTTTCTGCTTCCTACAGCACAGACACGTGATAAAGATGATGTAAGTGCAGAGCAAATGTTAGACTTAGTATCTGAATTGAAAAAAGAATTTGATTACGTTATAATAGACTGCCCAGCTGGAATAGAGCAGGGATTTGAAAATGCCATTATTGGTGCAGATAGAGCACTAGTAGTAGTAAATCCTGAAGTAACTTCTGTAAGGGATTCTGATAGGGTTATCGGCAAATTAGATGCTAGAGGTTTAGAGAACCATCAACTCATAATAAACAGAATAAATTATAAAATGACACAAAATGGAGATATGCTTGACGTTAATGACATATTAGATAGCTTAGCAATAAAGTTATTAGGAGTAGTGCCTGATGACAGGACCATTACTGTTTCGACTAATAAAGGAGAGCCAGTAGTACTAGATGATAAGGCACTTGCGGGACAGGCTTTTAAAAATATAGCGAGAAGAATAACTGGTGAGACAGTACCCTTTATGGATTTAAGTATTGGACAAGAAGGATTATTCTCATCCATAAGAAAGTTATTTCGCATTAAATAGGGGGTGGAGTAATGGACTTGTTTAAGATGTTTTCTTCAAAGCCTTCTCCTAAAAATATGGCTAAAGAAAGATTAAAACTTATTTTAATACATGACAGAGCAATGCTTTCTCCAGAATTATTAGAGTCTATAAAAGAAGATATACTTACAGTTCTTTCAAAATATGTTGAAATAGATAATGGAGAAATAGAAGTAAGAATGACCCCTCTAGAAGAAATTGAAGGAGATTCGCCGGCGTTAATTGCTAGCATTCCGATAAAAAGGATGAAGACAAATAGGTAAGGGCTTGTAGGCTATGTATAATTTGTACATAGCATTTTTTTTTCTATATGATATAATCATATTTGTAGTGGAGGGATTAGGGTATGCTTGAAAAGTTCAAGATTAGTAGAAAGCTTTTAAGAGAATTAGATTTTACAATTATTGCTACTATAGTGATTATAGTAGTCTTTGGTGCATTAAATATATATAGTGCTACAAACATGAAGTTTGGTATTTACTATTTAAAAGCTCAGCTCATCTGGCTGGCAGCTGGCTTGGTTTTAACTTATATAATCTTAATATTTGATTATTCTATTATTCAGGGGTACGCTGATATAATTTATTGGCTGGGGATATTTTTACTTATACTAAACGATACTATATTTAAATCTACTGTCAATGGAGCTTCATCTTGGATGAAGATTGGGTCCTTTTCCATGCAGCCTTCTGAATTTGCTAAGCTAGGTATGATAATAATGCTGGCAAAGGAATTAAGCAAGATGGAAGGAAAAATAAACGATTTAAGAAACTTTGTTAAGTTAGCAGGGTATGCAGCCTTGCCAATGCTCCTCATAGTAATTCAGCCAGATATGGGAATGACAATGGTTTGCTTCTTTATAGTACTTGGAATATTTTTTGCTGCAGGACTGGATTTAAAGATAATAGGCGGAGGAATATTAGGCTTAGTAACATTAATAGCTATAGTGTGGAATTCGCCGCTTATGGAGGATTATTGGAAGGTAAGGTTGACCTCTTTCTTGAACCCATCTGCAGATGAATTAGGTTCTGGTCTACAGCTTATACAGTCACAAATTGGCATAGGCTCTGGTGGAATTCTAGGTAAGGGGTTTTTAAAGGGAACACAAATTGCCGGTGGTTTTATACCAGAATCCCATACTGATTTTATATTCTCAGTTGTAGGAGAAGAGTGGGGGCTTGTTGGTGCTATTGCTTTATTGTTTTTATATGGAATAGTTATATATAAGCTAATAAATATAGCTAAGAATTCTAAGGACATCTTCGGTTCTGTTATATGTGTAGGAGTTATATCTACCTTGTTATTTTCTGTACTGCAGAATATAGGAATGACTATTGGGATAATGCCTATAACCGGTATAACATTACCTTATATGAGCTATGGAGGTAGTTCTATGTTGACAAGTTTTATGAGTTTAGGACTTGTCTTAAATATAGGAATGAGGAAAAAGAAAATTAATTTTTAGGGGGCGATTGGCCGTGAGGATTGCTTTTATCGCACATGATAAAAAGAAGGACGATATGATAGACTTTGTGAAGAGGTATAAGGATATCTTTGCAGAGCATCAATTGTTCGCAACAGGCACTACAGGAAAGCTTTTAGCTGAAATTGTAGGTATGAATGTACACAGATTTCTTTCAGGACCGCTAGGTGGTGATCAGCAGATAGGTGCTAAGGTAGCTCAAGGGGAGTTAGATTTTGTAATATTTCTTAGAGACCCGTTAACTTCTCAGCCACATGAGCCGGATATTTCTGCATTATTAAGAATATGTGATGTTCATTGTGTACCTCTTGCAACTAATTTGGGAACTGCTGAAGTTTTTCTAAAGGCTTTTAAAAGCCACCAAGAACTAGGTTAAAACATTAAATAAAATATAGTTATGTACAGGCTCTAACATATATGTTAGAGCCTTTGTGCTCTACTTTTAGTTTAACATTTAAAGTCATAAATGAAGAATTTTTAAATATATATATATCATACTAGAGAAAAAGTTATATATAAGAGTAAACAAACTGAAAGTTGGAGGGTAGGTTTTATGGGGCATTATAATTCAGAGTATGAAGATTATTATAGTTCTTTAAAGAGAAAAAGTGGAGTAAGATATTCGCCTTATTATAATAATGGAACTGATTTTAGCAGAAGAGTAAAGGAGAAGGGAAATTTTTGGGTTAGAAGGCTTACAACAGATTTAATAGGAGTTCTTATACTTTTCATCATTATAGTGGGATGTAAACTAGTAGTTACTCCTCAGACCCAAGGCATTTATAATTATTCCAAAAGTGTACTGAATCAGAACTATGACTATAAGCTTCTAAAAGAAAAGAGTGAAACCATCAATCTTACTAATATACAGGAAAAAATATTGAATGTCATTGGTGAGCTTAGAAGTAAGATTACTGGAAAAGAAACTATAACTGATAAAATTAAAAAAAATTTTATTTTGCCAATAGAAGGAACAGAAACTTCAGTTTTTGGATATAGAACTGACCCAGTTACTAAAGAAGAAAAGTTTCATGAGGGGGTAGACATTGACGCTAAGGAAAATACGGCAGTAAGAGCAAGCTTCAATGGAAAGGTTAAAGCTTGTGGGCAAGATGAGCAGTTGGGAAAGTACATTATAATAGACCATGGAGATGGTATAGAAACTAAATATGCACATTTGAATGACATTCTTGTAAAAAAGGAAGATGCGGTTAAAAAAAGTCAGGTTATAGCCAAAAGTGGTAATACAGGCAAATCTACTGGACCGCATCTTCATTTTGAGCTTTTATATATGGGTGAGAACAAAAATCCTAAAGAATATTTTAATATAATTAAAAAATAATTTGTGGGAGTACTTCTGTGGTTAGAGTAAGTAAATATTTTATTCCTTATATAATATTTTTAATTATTATAGGCTATAAGGGTCAGCTTTTCTATTCATTTCTAATAGTAGTTTTGCATGAAATAGCTCACTATATTGCCGCAAGATACTATGGATTTTCAGGCTTTGATATAGAGTTTTTGGCTATAGGTGCAGCATTAAAATTCAGAGAATTAGACGAGGCTTCACCAAAGGAAGATTTAATTATATCAATGGCTGGGCCAATGCTTAACATAGCTTTAGCTGTGATTTTTTATTTTTTATACAAAAACTTTAAACTAAGTGGATTCAATATATTCTTTCAAGGTAATTTAGCTATAGGTCTTTTTAACCTTATACCAGCCTTTCCTTTAGATGGAGGGAGAATATTAAGAGATTTACTAAATTTTAAAACAACCTTTAAAAAAGCAAATAAGATAATGATAAACACCGGAATCTTAATGGGAGCTATCCTTATGTTTATTTATATTTTATTGTTTCTCAAAGAAAGTAATAATTTTAATGTAGGAATAATAGGTTTATTTATAATAGTGTCATCACTAAGAGAGAAGGAAAGGATATCATATATAATTATGGGAGATATTATAAAAAAGAAATATAAATTTATAAAAAATGGGTATATTGAGAATAAGAACACTTCTGTATACTATAAAAATGATATGTTAAGTTTAATGAGTATATTTGATAAGAACAAGTATAATATTTTTACTATCTTAGATGAAGAAATGAAGGTTATGGATATAATTTATGAAGAAGAGGTTGTAAATACACTTAAAGTTTATGGAAACATAACTATAGAAGAATTTATTAAGAATGAAGAGGAAAGAAAATAATTTACATTTTTAATTTATAAGTTATTATGTTAGAATATAAACAGAATTCTTGGCTTCAGATGGGGGAACCTCACCTGAAGGTTAGAAGTTGTTATCCAGGGGCGTATCCGCTCTTTGCTCCCATCTTGAGGAAGATGGGAGCATTAGAGCGGGTAGTCATCGGATAAAAATATGATAGGATACACAAGAGGAGGATTTTGATGAATAAAGTTACCGATGATATATTGTTTAAGGTAGAAAAACCTGCCCGTTATATAGGTGGAGAAATTAATTCTTATAATAAAGATAAAAATAAAGTGGATATTAGATATGCTTTTTGTTTTCCTGATGTCTATGAAGTAGGAATGTCTCATTTAGGTACAAGAATTCTTTACTATGTTCTAAATCAAAGAGAGGATACCTTTTGTGAGAGAGTTTTTGCACCATGGCCTGATATGGAAAAGTTAATGAGAGAAAATAATGTACCGTTATATGGTTTAGAGAGCAAGGACTCCATTGGAAATTTTGATTTTATAGGTTTTACGCTTCAATATGAGATGAGTTATACAAATATATTGAACATGCTTAATTTAGCAGGTGTACCTATAAGAGCTTCTGAGAGAGGGGAAAATGACCCTATAATCATGTGCGGAGGTCCTTGTGCTTATAATCCTGAGCCTCTTTATGATATAGCAGACTTTTTTGCTATAGGTGAAGGCGAAGAGCAGATGAATGAAATTATGGATCTTTATAAGAAGTATAAAGGTAAGGGAAAGAAAAAGGAATTTTTAAGAGAATTGTCTCATATGCAGGGTATTTATGTGCCATCTCTTTATAACGTAGAATATAAGGAAGATGGAACTATTAAAGAATTCAAGCCTTTATATGAAGATGTGCCAGAAAAAGTTACAAAGAGGATAATAAAGAACTTTAATGAAGTAGTTTATCCGGATAAGCTTATTGTTCCATATACAGAAATAGTTCATGATAGAATAGTTTTAGAAACCTTTAGAGGGTGTACTAGGGGATGCAGATTTTGCCAGGCTGGTATAATATATAGACCTGTTAGAGAAAAGAAAACAGATAAGATACTAGAGATGGCCGAGGAGTTAATAAAAAGTACTGGATATTCTGAAGTTTCATTAACATCACTAAGTATATGTGACTATTCGGACTTGAAGAACTTAATATATAAGCTAATGGAAAAGCATGAGAAGGACAAAGTAGGGGTTTCTCTTCCATCATTAAGAATAGACTCTTTCTCTGTAGATTTAATAAATCAAATACAAAAGGTTAGAAAAACTGGATTAACCTTTGCACCAGAGGCTGGAACTCAAAGAATGAGAGATGTTATAAACAAGGGCGTAACAGAAGAGAATCTAATGGAATCTGCAAGAAATGCATTTGAATCAGGATGGTCTACTATTAAATTATACTTTATGATTGGTCTTCCTTATGAAACGATGGAAGATGTAATTGGTATAGCAGATTTAGCGGAAAAAGTTGTAGATCAATATTTCCAGGTTCCGAAGAATGTGAGAAAGAAAGGTTTAAAGGTTACAGTAAGTACTTCTATTTTTGTACCTAAACCATTTACTCCATTCCAATGGATACCTCAGATAAAAATGGAAGATGTAAGAGAAGAGATAAAAGCGTTAAGGGGAGCGATAAAGAGCAGAAGTATTAATTACAACTGGCATGAAACTCCTGTAAGTTATCTAGAAGCTGTATTTGCTAGAGGAGACAGAAGGCTTTGTGATGTACTTGTTAAAGCTTTTGAAAAAGGTGCTAAGTTTGATGGTTGGTCAGAATACTTTAATTTTGACATATGGATGGAAGCCTTACAGGAAAGTGGTGTAGACGGAGACTTCTATTCCTATAGAGAAAGAAGTTATGATGAAATACTTCCATGGGACTTTATAGATGTAGGTGTATCTAAGGAATTTTTAATAAGAGAAAATGAGAGAGCGAAGAAAGCGGATATAACTCCAGATTGCAGATTAGGCTGTGAAAAATGTGGAGTAAATGTTAAGTTAGAAGGGAAGTGCTTTGAAGGTGCATTATTTAATCAAGTTCAGTAAAGAAAGTGACATAAAATTTGTGGCTCATCTAGACCTTATGAGAACAATACAAAGAATGATGAAAAGGTCAGGCCTTCCTGTAGAATATTCTAAAGGATTTAATCCACATATAAATTTATCCCTAGCCCAACCACTAGCTGTAGGTGTATACTCATCTGGTGATTATATGGATGCATACTTTGAAGAAGATATAGATGAAAACATAATAATTGAAAAGTTAAATGAAAGTGCTCCTATGGGAATAAAAGTTTTAGAGGCTAAAAAAATAATAGATGAGCAAAATAAAAAAGTATTTAAGTCTATGGCAGCAATTGATGCTGCAAAGTATAGAGTAAAACTTAAATATAATGAAGTAAGTTATCTAAAAGAAGATATAGAAAAATTGTTAAATAGCAATGAATGGGTTATTTTAAAGAAAAGCAAAAGTGGTGAAGGCGAAGTAAATATTAAGCCTATGGTTAAAGAGTTTAGCTATACTACTACGGATAATACCTTAACTGTTAATACTTTAGTTGCTTGCGGCAGCAGAGAGAATTTATCTGCGGAACTTCTAGCTAAGTTTATTCAGGAAAATACTAGAGAAGCAAATAAAGAAGCTTTTGTTAATATAAAAAGAGAAGAGATGTATGCAAAGGTAGGAAAAAAATTAGTTCCGCTTTATAAATATGCAGAAATGATCAGATAGTAAGTTTAGAAATGGGAATGTAGGGATTTTCTATCATTCCCATTTCCTATTTAAAAGGGTGGTGACATAATGAGAGAGATATTCATAGAAAGGCAAAAGGAACTGCTAAGAATTGCTATTAAAGAAAAGGATAAACTTAAGGAATGTCTTATAGAAGAGGAAACAGGAGAGCCATATCCCGGTGAGATATATAAGGGAATTGTAAAGAATATTGTACCAGCTATAAAGTCTGCTTTTATAGATATAGGGCATAAAAAGAACGTATATATGTACTTAGATAATAAGTTCAAAAACACTAATATTAAAAAGGGAGAGGAACTACTGGTTCAGGTGATCAAAGAAGACCTAGGAAGTAAGGGTGCAAAGGTTACTAATGCTATAAGTATTCCAGGAAGATATTGCGTTTTACTTACCCTAAGTAAAGATATAAGTTTTTCGAAAAAAATAGATGATAAGGCTCAAAAAGAATTTATCAGCAGCAATATAAGAAAGCCTAAGGATATAGGTATTATGGTAAGAACAAATGCTGTAAATGTTTCTATAGATATCATAAATCAAGAAATAGATAGCCTCTATAGTTTGTACCTAGAAATGCGTAATAAGGGGTCCTATTCTATAAAGCCTGGGCTTTTGTTTGATGCAGGAGGTATTCTTGGAAGAGTATTGAGAGATAGAATAAACGAAACTAATAATAAAATATATGTAGACACAGAAGAAGATTACAACTATGTAAAAAAGTTTTCAGAGGGCATACCAGATATAAAAGTAAATATAAAGCTGCATGAGGAAGCTAGAAGCCTTTTTAACTACTACGGTATTGAAAGAGAAATACTAAGTTTAAGAAACAATAAGGTGGTTCTAAATTGCGGTGGATATATAGTTATAGATAAAACAGAGGCTATGTATGTTGTAGATGTTAACTCAGGAAAAAACGTTAAAAGTAATTCCATTGAAAAAACAACCTATATCACAAATTATCAGGCAGCAGAAGAAATAGTAAGGCAAATAAGGCTAAGAAATCTAAGTGGTATTATAGTAATAGACTTTATAGATATGGATAATGATGAAAACAAAGAAAAAGTAATGGAAAAATTAAAAAAAGGTTTTGAAGATGATAAAAATAAAACTATAATATACCCTTTTACAGAATTAAACTTAATTCAGATTGCCCGAAGAAGATCAGGAAAGTCTATATATGAATACATAGAGGAAAACTGTGAATGTTGCTCTGGAAGAGGGAAAAGAATGAAATTATCCTATATATCTATGCTTATAAGAAACGAAATAATAAGGATAGATGAACAAAGGGATATAAAGAATATACATATAGAAGTTGATGAGTCCTATAAAAAAGACATAGAAGGGGATATACTTAGTTTTATTACCAATATAGACTCCCTAGATAAGACAATATATATCACCTATGTAAATAACGAAAACTTTAAAGTAGAGCCCCTTATTTTTATTAATCAAATAGAAAATTTGCAGAATTTTAAGGTTTATCCTATAAGTAGCAAGAGTTAAAATCAATGGATAAAAAATACTTTACAAACCTATGCATATATGATAGAATGGCTTTTGTAGACCGCACAGAAGAGGTTATTAAATCATAACAATAAATTTTATATTTATCTTTATGTACCTTGGATGGCGAGACCGTATAGAGGAGGTGTATTTTAATGTACGCAGTTGTAGTTACTGGAGGAAAGCAATACAGAGTTACAGAAGGAGACGTAGTATACGTTGAAAAACTTAACGCTGAAGTAGATTCAACAGTTGAACTTGACAATGTTCTTGTAGTAAGCAAGGATAATGGAGAGGTAGTTGTTGGAAAGCCTGTAGTTGAAGGAGCTAAAGTTACAGCTAAGGTTCTATCTCAAGGAAAGAATAAGAAAGTTATAGTTTTCAAGTACAAGAGAAAGAAAGACTACAGAAGAAAGCAAGGACACAGACAACCTTACACTAAGCTTCAAATTGAAACAATTAATGCATAGTTATGGTCGATGTAGTTTTTAGCAAGAAGGCCTGTGGCCTAGTTTCTGTTAGTCTGAAAGGACATGCGGAGTCAGTAGATGAAGGATACGATTTGGTATGCAGTGCTGTTTCTGCCATATCTCAGACTATGTTAATTGGCATACTTGAGGTTTTGAAATTTCAAGTTGATTATTCTATAGATGATGGATTTTTAAGTTTTTCATTAGAAAAGTTATCACATAAGAATATAAAAGATTGTCAGGTACTTATGGAGACTATGTTACTTGGTTTGAAAAGTGTAGAAACAAGTTACGGTGAATATATAAATGTAAAGGTAGAGGAGGTGTAGTACATGTTAGTTATGAACCTTCAGTTATTTGCTCACAAAAAAGGGGTAGGTAGCTCAAGAAACGGTAGAGACAGTGAATCTAAAAGACTTGGAACTAAATGTGCTGATGGTCAATTTGTTTTAGCTGGAAACATACTAGTTAGACAAAGAGGAACAAGAATACATCCAGGAAATAACGTTGGAAAAGGCTCAGACGATACTCTTTTCGCTAAGATTGACGGAGTAGTTAAATACGAAAGAGTAGGAAGAGACAAGAAAAAAGCTAGCGTATACCCAGTTGATGTAGAACAAGTAGTAGCAGAATAATAATAAAAGCACCCTGATGAAGGGTGCTTTTTTAAAACCTAAAAATATGGGTAAAATATTTAAAAAAGGAGGGAAATATTATGTTTGTAGATACAGCCAAAATATTTGTTAAATCTGGAGATGGTGGAAACGGATCTATTTCTTTTAGAAGAGAAAAGTACATACCACTAGGTGGTCCTGATGGAGGAGATGGAGGAAGAGGTGGAGATGTAGTCTTAGTAGCAGATCCTAATATGACTACACTTTTAGACTTTTCATATAAAAGAAAATACAAGGCAGAAGCAGGCGGTAACGGAGCTGGATCAAAATGCTTTGGTAAGGATGGAGAAACGCTATATATAAAGGTTCCAATGGGAACTGTAGTTAGAGATGTAGAAACAAATAAAATTATGACAGATTTAGCTCATCCAGGAGATACATATGTAATCGCAAAGGGTGGAAAAGGCGGAAAAGGAAACACAAGATTTACTACACCAACAAGACAGGCACCTGACTTTGCTGAGCCTGGAATGCCTGGTGAGGAAAGATGGATATATTTAGAACTTAAAGTATTGGCAGATGTAGGATTATTAGGTTTCCCTAATGTAGGTAAATCAACCTTGCTTTCAGTAGTATCCAAAGCAAAGCCTAAAATAGCTAACTATCATTTTACAACTTTAAATCCTAACCTTGGAGTGGTAGCTTTACCAGGAATACAAAGCTTTGTAATAGCTGACATACCAGGTATAATAGAAGGTGCAGCAGAAGGAGTAGGTCTTGGATTAAAGTTTTTAAGACATATAGAAAGAACTAGGGTTTTAATTCATGTAGTTGATATATCAGGACTAGAAGGAAGAGATCCTTTCGAAGATTTCATGAAAATAAATGAAGAGCTTAAGAAGTATAGTGTAAAGCTTTCGGATAGACCTCAAATAATTGCTGCAAACAAGAGTGATATGCTTTATGATGAATCTGTTTTTGAGGAATTTAAGAAAAAGGTTGGAGAGCTTGGCTATAATAAAGTAATTAAGATATCTGCAGCTACAAGACATGGTGTAGAAGACCTAATGAAGGAAGCTGCTAGAATGTTAAGTGAAATACCAGTTACAGACATAGAAATAAGTGAAGAAGAAAGATACGTACCAGAAGAAAAGAGCTTCACTTATGCTATAAGAAAAGAAGATGGTATATACATTGTAGAAGGAAGCTTTGTTGATAGATTGTTAGCCAGCGTAAATGTAAATGATCCAGACGCTTTAAGATATTTCCATAAGGTACTTAAAAATAAAGGGGTTCTTCAAGAACTTAGAGATATGGGAATTGAAGATGGAGATGTAGTAAGACTTAATGATTTTGAATTTGAATATTTATTATAATTTGGAGGGTAATTTATATGATTACGAGTAAACAGAGAAGTTATTTAAGGTCTCTTGCAAACACAATGAGCCCTATATTTCAGATAGGTAAGGAAGGCATAGAAGAAAACTTTATTAAGCAAGTAGATAGTGCCTTAGAAGCAAGAGAATTAATAAAAATATCAGTACTAAATAATAGCGATTATGGTGCAAGGGAAGCTTCAGATGAGCTTTGCCAAGAGTTAGGCTGCGAAGGAGTTCAGTCTATAGGTAGTAAAATTGTACTTTATAGACAATCTAAAAAAAATCCTAAAATAGAACTACCAAAGTAAAATTAATAGTTATTAGTTAATAATTAAGAAGATTTTCCACATGCTTTTAGAACAGTAAAAACAAAATCTTAATTGTTAACTCTTAACTTATTAACTAAAAAGGTGGGATAGGTATGATTAAAAAAGCTATTTTTGGTGGCACCTTTGATCCTATTCATAATGGCCATTTACATATTGCCTATGAGGCGCTTTATAAGCTAGAATTAGAAAAAATTATATTCATGCCATCAGGAACACCGCCTCATAAGCTTGGAAAAGATATAACTAATTCTTATTTTAGGTATGAAATGGTGAAGATAGCTACTAGGGGAGAAAAATGTTTCCAGGTAAGTGATTATGAGATGAATAAATCTAGTTTAAGCTATACTTATCAAACATTAAAATATTTTAATACCATTGAAAAGAATACAGAATGGTACTTTTTAACTGGTGTTGATTGTCTTATGGATATTGAAAAGTGGAAAAATACTGAAGAAATTTTTCAGCTTTGTAAACTAATTGTTTTCAATAGGCCTGGCTATACTATAAAGAATATACAGGAACAAAAAGATAAACTGGAAAAGAAGTACCTTAACAAAATCTACTTTTTAGATATTCCTTTGCTAGATATATCTTCTACAGATATAAGAAATAAAATAGTAGAAGGAAAAAATGTAAGTTATCTTTTACCTGAAAATGTTTATAATATTATTAAGGAACTCAATCTTTATAAAAAGAGTTAACTATTTATTGTTTTGGAGTGATTAGGGATGTGGAGCGAGGAACAAATAAAAAATTATTTAAAACAAAATCTTAGAACTAAAAGATATGAGCATGTGCTAGGAGTAAGAGATACTGCTATTAAACTTGCAGAGCACTATAAGGAAGATACTGAAAAGGCAAGATTTGCAGCACTTATACATGATTGTGCAAAAAATATGAGTGATGATCAGATTATTTCAATAGTTAAAAAACATAAAATAGAAATTGATGACATAAGTAAAATTAGTCCACAACTGCTTCATGGAACAGTGGCGGCTATAATGGCGAAGGAAGATATGGGAATTAAGGATGAAGACGTATTAAATTCTGTAACTTATCATACTACAGGAAGAAAAAATATGAGCCTTCTTGAGAAGATAATATATATAGCAGACTATATAGAACCATCTAGAAATTTTCAAGGTGTAGAGGACTTAAGAAAGGCTGCTTTTGAAGACTTAGATAAGGCTTTATTGAAGGCTTTTGATAATACTATAAAATTTGTTGTTGAAAGAGGGCAGCTTTTGCATATAAATACAATAGAAGGACGAAATCACTTGCTTTCAAAAAATCGCCGATAGTAATTGAAAACTAGAAAAAGATAATTTAATATTAAAAATATAGAATTAATTTAACATTATACCAAAAATTTTGGTATAATGGTATTGCTGAAAAATTTTATTAAAAAGTGGTAAATCGTTTACTGCTTGAATATGTAGGAGGGTTTTAAACTATGGAAAAGCAAATAATAAGCACAGCAAAAGCACCAGCAGCACTTGGACCTTATTCACAAGCTGTTAAGGTTGGAAACTTTGTATTTACATCAGGTCAAATTCCACTAGATCCAGCTACAGGAGAATTAGTTTCAGGAGATGTTAAGAAAGCTGCTGAAAGATCATTAGAAAACATAAAGGCAATACTTGAAGAGGCAGGTACATCTTTAGATAAAGTTGTAAAAACAACTGTATTTGTAAAAGATATGGGTGACTTTGCTGCAGTTAACGAAGTTTATGCAAAATACTTTGACAAAGATATGCCAGCAAGATCATGTGTACAGGTAATTCTTCCAAAAGATGCTTTAGTTGAAATAGAAGTAATAGCATTAGCTGAGTAATAGAACATATATAAAAGAGTGAACTGATAAAAGGTTCACTCTTTTATATAGGATAAATATAACAGGGTATATCACTGTTATAAGATTATTTATAGAGGGAGTTAGACTATGGAAAACAAACTTGTATTTAAAGTTGAAAAGCACCAAGATGGAAAAAAGCTCAGAGAATATTTAAAGCTTGAAAAAAGTCTTTCTAGTAGACTTATAAAAGGTGCTGCTATGGGAAAGAGAATTACTGTAAACGGCAATGTGGTTAAACTCAATTATGTAGTTAAAGAAAATGATGAAGTTGCCTTTGATTTAGTCAAGGAGGAAAGTCAAAATATTGAACCGGAAAAGATTGATATAAAAGTAGTTTATGAAGATAAGGATTTAATAGTAGTAAATAAACAGCCAGGAATTGTAGTTCATCCAACAAAAAGTTATCCTACAGGAACCTTAGCTAATGGGTTATTATATTACTTTAAAGAAAAAGGTGAAAATTGCATAGTAAGACTGGTAAGTAGATTAGATATGGATACCTCAGGACTAATTATAATTGCTAAGAACCAATTTTCACATATGGCCTTAGCAAGAGAAATGAGTAAAGAAAGCTTTGAGAAAAGTTATCTAGCGGTGGTACATGGTAATTTAACGGAAAAGGAAGGCACTATCAATCTCCCTATCTACAGAACTGGTGGAGATAGCATAAAGAGAATAGTTGATGAGAGAGGACAGGAGAGCATAACTCACTTCAAGGTTGTAGAGAGTTTTAATGGTGGAGATTTAGTGAAGTTAACATTGGAAACTGGTAGAACTCATCAGATAAGGGTACATTTAACCCATTTAGGTCACCCGCTGTATGGAGATTCCTTATACGGCATAGATGATGATAAGGAATATATTGAAAGGCAAGCTTTGCATGCTTATAGACTTAAGTTTCCTCATCCTAGAACAGGAGAAAATATAGAATTAGAAACATCTATTCCTGAAGATATGGAAAAACTAATAGAAAAAATAAAGAGATGATGACTTATTGACAATAAGGTCATCATCTCTTTATTTTATATTCAGCTAGATGTTATCTTTTAGAGTTCAACTTTCTTACGAAAAATAGGAGAGCAAGTACAGCAACTATGGATGCTGGAACTACATATTTGGTTTTTAAGTAGTTTTTATTTAAAACATTATCCTGAAAGACTTGTTTTAATTCATGATCATTGCCACTCATTAGCTTTAATGTACCAATATTTTTATTATTGTAAGTAATTGATGCATCTGCTATGGTCTCACCTTTTTTAAAATATTTGTTCCCTAGGCTTTTATCATTTAAAGTGCACTTAGGAATACCAGTACTGCCTTTTTCTTGAATATAATAAAAGTCTGAGGCAGCTAGTAGTGGAATTGTTAAACCTTCACTAGTATAATTGGTAATAAAATCTCCTTTTTTAAATAAAGGAGTAAGTTTAAAGTTATTAAATCCATAATTAAATAAAGATACTGCATCAGGGAAAAATGTCTTATTGTTGTCATGAACTAAAGCTACTATAAGTTTTTGGTCGCCTCTTGATGCTACTGAAACATAGGAGTGCTGAGATTGAACGGTGTAGCCAGTTTTTCCTCCTTGGCAGCCTTCGTAATAATACATAGAAGACTTTTGTACTAATTTATTTTCATTCCATAGAGGTCTTTCAGCGGAAGATTTGTTTGTAGGAGCTACCTTGTAAGAACTGGTAGTTGCAATCTTAGTGTATTCAGGATTTTTTGACAACTCTCTCATTATAAGTGCTAAATCTTTTGCGGAAGTTTTATGTTTATCATGAAATAAGCCACTAGGATTAATAAAATTAGTATTTTTAGCACCAAGTTCTAGAGCCCTTTTATTCATTTCTACTGCGAAATTATCTACGGAACCACTTATTTTTTCAGCTAGTGCCTCAGCACAGTCGTTGCCAGAGGCAAGGAGCAGTCCATAAAGAAGATCTCTTACCTTTATTTCTTCATCCTCGAAAAGATATATTTTACTTCCATCAGCTAATGGTGGTTTCTTTCCAACCTTCACAGTATCATCTAAATCTAATCTTTCCAAAGTTAAAAGAGCAGTCATAAGTTTTGTTGTAGAAGCTGGTGGGTAAGCAGTATCAGGATTTTTAGCATATAAGAGCTCACCAGTTAAAGCATCCATTAAAACTACACTGTCTGCAGAAACAGAAGGTGGATCTTCCTTTCCATAAACTGTATATGTAATACTTGAAAGCATAATTGTAAACGATATTATAAACATTGTTAATTTTCTCATTTTAGCCTCCTAAAGCGATACTAATCCTAATTATATCAAAAAACTTTCGTTTTTGCGACAGAATTTTAATAAAGCTGTCAATAATTTAAGTTATAAGCAAGAAAACCATGATTTATTGGAGGATAATAATGAGAGATAAGAAAAAAGTTATAGGTTCTATTGTTATTTTCACTATATTTTCACTTTTTTTAGTACTAGGATATTTTTTATCAAGACCTTATAAAGAGGTAGATACTAAGGAAGTATTTAATGAAACCACAGTGGTGGAAAGTAAGGCGAGTAATATAACAGTGTATATAAATGGAGAAGTTAAAAATCCAGGAGTATATAAGCTTAAAAATGATAGTAGGGTAGAAGATTTGGTTAAAATCGCTGGAGGTTTTAACTCAGAGTCAGATAAAGATAAATTAAACTTAGCTAAAAAGCTAAAAGATGAGGATTATGTATATGTAGATAGAAAAAATCAAATAAAAGACTCTCAGACAGCTTCCCAAAGTACTATTAATAAAGGAACAGGGCAAAATAGCAAAGTAGACATTAATACTGCAACTAAGGAGGAGTTGAAAACCATACCAGGCATAGGTGACGTTACTGCACAAAAGATATTAGACTATAGAGAGAAGAATGGCAGATTTTCCTCTATCGAAGATTTAAAAAATATAGATAGAATTGGAGATAAAACTGTAGAAAACATGAAAGACAAAATAGATGTTAGATAGTTTCATTGTTTAAAAATTTAGTAAAGTATTATATAATAAAAATTGAAAAATTTCGACTGGAGGTGTCGTTATGACAGAGAAAAAACTTACTGAGTTATCAAGAACAGCTGGATGAGCCGCTAAAATAGGGCCGGGAACCCTTTCAAAGATATTAAGTAAATTACCTAAGATGGAAGATAAAAATTTAATAGTTGGAATAGAAACTTCTGATGATGCAGCAGTGTATAAATTAAATGATGAACTTGCTGTTATACAAACTTTAGACTTTTTCACGCCAGTAGTAGATGATCCATATCACTTTGGTCAAATTGCTGCAGCAAATTCTCTAAGTGATGTTTATGCTATGGGTGGTAAACCAACAGTAGCTTTAAATATAGTATGTTTTCCATCTTGCTTATCTATTGATGTTTTAGGAGAAATATTAAGAGGTGGAGCAGATAAAGTAATAGAAGCAGGTGCAGTAGTTATTGGAGGGCACACTGTAGATGACGATGAGCCTAAATATGGTCTATCAGTTATGGGCACTATTCATCCAGACAAAGTGCTTAAAAACTATGGTTCTAGAGTAGGAGACATAGCTATAGTAACTAAGCCTTTAGGCAGTGGAATTGTAAACACTGCAATAAAAGGAGGAGCAGCGTCTAAAGAGGCTTATAATGAAGTAATTAAGGTTATGTCTACGCTAAACAAATATGCTGGTGAAATCGTTGTTAAATATGATGTTACTGCATGTACAGATATAACAGGATTTGGACTTATGGGTCACGGATATGAAATGGCCTCAGCTTCAAAAGTTACATTAAGATTATTTGCAGATAGAATTCCTTATATAGAAGAAGCAAAGGAATATGCTAAAATGGGTCTTGTTCCTGGAGGAGCTTATAGAAATAAAGAATATCTTTCTGGAAAATATGAATTTGTAGATACTCCAGAATGGATGCAGGATATTCTATTTGATCCACAAACTTCAGGAGGACTTTTAATTACCTGCTCAAAGGAAGAAGGAGAAAAGATTATGTCTGAACTTGCTAAACTTGATATGCCTTCAGCTGTAGTAGGAGAAATAGTTGAGCAGCAGGGAGAAAAGTGTATTGTAGTAGAGTAAGTAATGGATAAGATTAAATTACACACTAAATAATAAATAGCACAGGTAACAATTATAGTATGTCGGGGAGTTAGTTAATAAGAATCAGGAACACTAGGCATAGGTTGGGATGAAACAGAAAGTATTTTTCTGCGGCGAGGATTTATTTATATCCTCATTCCCAATTCCTCATTCCCAATTTTAAACAGGGGGTAATAATATGGAAAAGAAGCAATTACTAAGAAAGCTTCCTAAAATAGATGAGCTTTTAAAAGAAGAAGCAGTAAAAGTCAAACTTGAAAGTACAATGAGAACTATGGTCATAGATTCATTAAGACAATCAATAGATAACTACAGAGAGCTTATTTTAAAAGATTCCATAGAAGATTTTACAAAGGAAAACATATTAGAAACTTTTATGGAAATACTTGAGGAAAACAGTGCATCAAAACTTAGAAAAGTAATAAATGCAACAGGAGTTGTTATACATACCAACTTAGGAAGATCCCTTTTAGCTAAGAAGGCCTTAGAGAATGTTATAACTATTGCAGATAGCTATAATAACCTTGAATACGATTTAAAAAAGGGTCAAAGAGGTTCAAGGTACAGCCATGTGGAGGAACTAATTAAAAAGGTAACTGGTGCTGAGGCAGCTATGGTTGTAAATAACAATGCAGCAGCAGTAATGCTTGCCCTAAACACCTTATGTAAGGATAAGGAAGCTATAGTATCACGTGGACAATTAGTTGAAATAGGAGGGTCTTTTAGAGTACCGGATGTTATGTCTTTTAGCGGTGCAAAACTTATAGAAGTAGGAACAACTAACAGAACCCATCTTTATGATTACGAAAATAATATAAGTGAAAACACAGGAGTATTATTAAAGGTTCATACTTCTAACTTTAAAATTCTTGGTTTTACAGAAGAAGTATCCGTAGAAGAGTTAGTAGAGCTTGGAAGAAGCAAAGGAATTCCTTTTATAGAAGACATAGGTAGTGGAACCCTAGTAGATTTTTCAAAATACGGTTTTACTTATGAGCCAACAGTTCAGGAAAGTATTAGAAAAGGTGTAGATGCGATAACCTTTAGCGGAGATAAAATGCTAGGAGGACCACAAGCAGGTATAATAGTAGGTAAAAAAGAGTACATAGATAAAATGAAGAAAAATCAGCTTACAAGAGCACTAAGAATAGATAAGATGACTCTTGCAGCACTTGAGGGAACTCTTAAATATTACCTAGAGGAGAAAGAGGCTGTAGAAAATATCCCTACCTTACATATGATATTAAGTGATAAAGATTTACATAAAAGAAGAGCACAGAAGCTTAAGAGAAAACTTCAAAGCAAGGTTAGCGGCTTTGATTTTACTATTGAAGAGGACTATTCTATGGTTGGAGGAGGATCTATGCCAGCAGAAAAGATTCCAACCTATGTAATAAAGGTTAAAAATAGTAGATTTTCTCCACAGGATTTAGAGAAAAAGCTTAGAGGAAATAAAGTGTCTATAATTATAAGGGTGTCCAATGATGAAGTTATCATGGATTTAAGAACCTTATTTGATGAGGACTTCGATACTATTGTAAATGCCTTTGTTAATTTATAAAGCATTACTAATAGGTTAAGATGGAGAAAGAGTAGGTGATAACTATGAAGCATATTATAATAGGGACTGCAGGGCATATAGACCATGGAAAGACTACCCTTATAAAAGCTTTAACAGGAAGAGAGACTGATACCTTAAAGGAAGAACAACAGAGAGGAATATCTATAAACCTTGGTTTTACTTTCTTTGATTTACCTTCTGGCAGAAGAGCTGGGATTATAGATGTACCAGGCCACGAGAAGTTTGTTAAAAACATGTTAGCTGGAGTAAGTAGCGTGGATATAGTTCTCCTAGTAATTGCTGCAGACGAAGGAATAATGCCTCAAACTAGAGAGCACTTTGAAATACTTCAGCTTCTAAATGTTAAGAAGGGCATAATTGTGCTTACAAAGGCTGATTTAGTAGATGAAGACTGGCTTCAAATGATAAAAGAAGATATCAGAAATGAATTTAAAGATACCTTCATGAAAGATGCTCCTATTCATCCTGTTTCTTCAAAAACAAGAGTTGGCCTAGATGACTTGATAAAGGAAATAGATAAGCTTACAGAAGAAGTAGAAGCTAAGGATACTCATGGACACTTTAGACTTCCTGTAGATAGGGTTTTCTCTGTAAGTGGTTTTGGAACTATAGTAACTGGAACGGTAATAAGTGGTTCCATTAAAGAAGGCCAAACAGTAGAACTTTATCCTTCAAAGATTGTATCTAAAGTAAGAGGAATTCATGTACATGATCAACCGGTGAAGATAGCAGAAGCAGGGCAGAGATGTGCTGTGAATATAGCTAATATTAAAGTTAGTGATATAGATAGAGGAGATGTAGTTTCGGTAGAAAATATAATGGAACCATCTCTTATGATCGATTGTAACCTTTATTATCTAAAGAGTGCTCCAAGGCCATTAGAAAATAGACAAAGAGTAAGACTTTATCATGGCACTAGTGAGATTTTATGTAGAGTGGTAATACTTGATAAAGAGGAAATAAAGCCAGGAGAAGAGGGTTATGTGCAACTGAGATTAGAAAAGCCGCTAACTGCTCAGCGAAACGATAGATTTGTAATAAGAAGCTATTCTCCAATGTACACTATAGGGGGAGGTTCTATAATAGAGCCTTTAGCAGAGAAAGCTAAAAGATTTAATGAAAAATACCTTGAAGAATTAAAAATAAAAGAAAGCGGTAAAACAGAGAGTATCTTAGAAAATACTATTAAGAATCTTAGCGATAGTTATCCAAAAGCTTCTGATGTACTTAAGGCCTTAGGAAAAAATGAACAGAATATAGAGGAAAAGCTCAACATTCTAATAGAGGAAAATAAAGTAATAAAGTTAGATAATGGAGATAAAGCAATATACATTCATAAAGGATTTTTAGAAGAAAAAGTGGAGCAAATGCTAGACACATTAAATAAATTCCACGAAGCTAATCCTTTAAAATGGGGAATATCTAAAGAAGAAACAAAGAATAGAGTCTTCGGAAAGAATATAAAACAAAAAATATATGATGAGCTACTAGATTTACTTGTAGAAGAGAATAAAATAAACCTGCATGGCAATTTTGTATCTGTGGTAGGCTTTACTATAAAGTATAGTAAAGAACAAAAACTAATAAGAGATTACATTATAAAAGAATTTAAAAAGGCAAAATTTTCACCGCCTAGATATGCAGATTTAGAAGGAAGTCAACAGGATAAAAAGGCTTTTAAAATGGTATTCGATTCAATTGTAGATGAAGGAATGTTAGTAAAGGTATCAGAGGATTGTTACCTACTGCTAGAAGATTACAACAAGGCAAAGGAATTGGTGGTAGAGTTCATAAAGAATAATGAAAGTATCACTTTAGCACAATTGAGAGATCAGCTAGACACAAGCAGAAAATATGCCATGGCTGTAATTGAACATTTTGACAACATAAAATTGACAAAAAGATTAGAGGATAAGAGAATTCTTTATTAAAGTGTAGTTTTTCTGGAAAATTTACTATTTCATTTAAGTATTACTAAATTTTATATAAACTATCAGAAAATGATATATATATTCTGTCTAAAAATGTTGACATAATCAATTACATACTTTATAATACAAGATGTAATTGATTATGGGAGTAGATAGGTGCTGGTGTGCCTGCCGGTCTTCAAAACCGAGTTGCCGTGCTAAGACCACGACGGGTGAGTTCGATTCTCACATATTCCCGCCAAATAAGTAAAAAAGACGTTTAGTGATTTTATAAAATCGCTAACGTCTTTTTTTTTATTATCTAAAATCTGAAAAACTTATGAACCTTGGTACTTTTCTAAAATACAAGGATGTTATCATTTTCAGGAAGCGAAACAAAAATATGATCTTTTAGAAAGCTATGTGAACAAAAGGCATAAAAACTTACTAGGTGGGGAAAGTTTAGAAAAGAAACAGATTAAATAAAAGGTGGGATGAAACAAATGAGTAGTATTTCACAAAGGCTTGAAAGATTACCCGTTACGCCCATGCTTTGGAAAGTGCTATTTTTAACAGGTATTGGTTGGTTATTTGATGCTATGGATCAGGGAATGGTAGCCGGTGTAATGGCTGCCATTGGAAAGGAATGGAGGCTTACTGCTGTAGATTTAGGATTGCTAGGCAGTGCTTCAGCAGTAGGGATGGCTGTTGGTGCTGCCGTTGCCGGGATGGCTTCCGACAGATGGGGAAGAAGAACAGTGGTTACTTTTACCCTTGTATTATATGGAGTAGCTAGTGCAGTATCTGGTTTAGTACCTAACTTTGGACTACTGTTGCTGTTTCGGTTTTTAACAGGATTAGGCTTAGGTGGGGAATTACCAGCAGCATCTACTTTGGTTAGTGAATTTTCACCTGCTAAGGCTCGTGGTCGTATGGTTGTCCTACTAGAGAGCTTCTGGGCTTGGGGCTGGATTATTGCTTCTCTAATTGCCTACCTATTGATTCCTATCTATGGTTGGCGTATTGGATTCTTCTTAGGGGGAGTTCCAGCACTATATGCAGCTTACTTGAGAAAAAGTATTCCAGAGTCTCCACGATATTTAGAGCAAAAGGGACGTTTTCAAGAAGCTGATGAAATTGTAAGTAAAATGGAACAGCAGGCTGGAATAAAGAATAATCAAGAAACCTTTGCCAACCAAATAGAAGAGAAAAACACTAATAGGATCACCCTTTTAGATTTATGGTCTAAAGAGTATCTTAGACGTACCTTCGTACTATGGGTTCTGTGGTTAGGTATTAATTTTGGATATTATGGATTTGTTTTATGGACTCCTACTCTACTTGTAGGCAAAGGCTTCAGTTTAGTAAGAGGGTTTGAGTTTACTTTAATCATGAGTATCGCTCAGTTACCAGGATACTATAGTGCTGCCTACCTAATAGAAAGAATTGGCCGTAAAGCGGTTCTAGTAATCTACTTAGTAGGCACTGCTATATCAGCATATCTATTTGGTCAGGCAGAATCTGTAACTACTGTACTTGTTTTTGGCTGTCTACTTTACCTTTTTAGTTTAGGAGCTTGGGGTGCAGTATATGCCTATACCCCAGAGGTTTACCCTACTAGAGTTAGAGGCAGTGGAGTTGGATGGGCAGCTGCCGTTGGACGCATTGGTGCCATTGCCGCTCCTTATATAGTTGGAGTGGTTTATGAGACTAAAGGTAAAGAGGCTGGGTTCAACTATGTTTTTGTTATGCTTACTATAGTATTTGCAGTGGTGGCAGTGGTAATTGCATTGGCAGCTGTTGAAACTAAAGGGAAAGCTTTAGATGAAATCAATACATCTAGAACATAAAAAGCTAATGGAGTATATACTACCTTGCCCTTCTTTATAAAAATAATATTTAATTTATACTATATAATTTGAAAAATTAAATTAGGAATAAACAAACCTCTTATAAGGGACAATAATAGTGTAGTACATGTATAAGGAGGGAATATTATGAGAGAAGGAACAATACCTACAGCATTAGGAACAGTTGTAACCGCAGGAGCAGTGGCTTTAAGAGCAATGGACATGAAGAAAAGGGGAATGAGAAAAAAAGACATGGTTCCTATGATTGAAACTGCTGTATTAGGTTTTGGATTAGCACATGTGGTATTAGGTACAATAGACTTGATTGAGCATAGAAGATAAAAGTTTAATTAAAAGCAGATATACTGGAGGTTTTTACTATGAATGAGGAATTTGTAAATGAATATAAAGGTGTAAGAAAAGCTGATGAATTAGGAACTTGGGGTCTTACTGATGAATATACTATAAAAACTGATGCAGCAAGTTATGGAAAAGCTAATAGAGGAGATTATGATATGGAATTAAGTACTGAATTTTTTAATTCCAATGGAGAAGTTTTAAAAGCCTTTAAGAACTTGGGCTATGCAAATTTAGGATCTAACCAAGAGGAGAGATTAAGACAGCTTGAAAGACAATTTAATGAGGAGTTTGACACAGCCTTTTACTTTATGGTAATGAAGCAGGATTAATAGTAAATAAGAGGTATTAAAAAGCAGCTAGTGAAAAAATACACTAACTGCTTCATTAATATTAACAAGGTTATTTTTCTAAATCTGCATCTCTAAAGAAGAAGAAGCCAAGATTTGAAACATGAACATCCTTAAGCTTTTTATTCATACAAACCACTTCTGTATATTCATATATAGGCATAAGTGGCATATCAGCCATTAACATATCTTCAGCTTCGTGAAGCATTTGAGTTCTCTTTTCAGCATTTACTTCAACCTTTGCTGCAGAAATTAACTGGTCATATTTAGGATTATTATATCCAGAGTAATTATTTCCGTTAGTAGTAGTAGGAATGTCAAGGAAGGTCATTGGATCGTTATAGTCAGCTATCCAACCATCTCTGTTAAGAATATAATTATGTTTATTAGCCTCAGTTAATTGAACTTTTCTTTCGAGGTTTCTTAATGTAATATCAATTCCTAAGTTTTTCTTCCACATATCTTGAACTGCTGCAGCTATACTTTGGTGAGCTTGTAATGTATTGTATATTAGTTCTAGCTTAGGGAAGCCTTTGCCATCTGGATAACCAGCTTCAGCTAAAAGTTTTTTAGCCTGTTCTATATCAGCAGTTGGTTTGTAATACTCTTTATTTTTAAATTTAGAACCATTTTTATCAGTTACAGAACTTGGAACAAAAGAGGTAGCTGGCTTTTCGCCGCCTTTTGAAACATTTTTAGTTATAGCTTCTCTATCTATAGCAAGAGATAAAGCTTTTCTAACTCTAACATCCTTTAATGCCTTAGCTGCGTCTGGATTAACATTTGCAGCATTTTCTGATACATTAAAGTCATAGTAATATGTTCCTATATAAGGATAATCTTTAGCAGTACCATCCTTTAATAGGTTAGGAATTTCCTGTGTAGGTGGTTTATCAATCATGTCAAGCTCGCCGGTTTTAAAAGCTGCAAAGTAACTACTTTCATTTTCTAAAACTTTAAACTCTATTCTATCTAATTTAACGCTTTTAGTGCCCCAGTAGTTAGGGTTTTTTACAAAGTTTATACTGTCCTTCATTTTATGTTCCTTCATCATGAAAGGTCCGTTGGAAACATAAGTTTCTGGTTTTGATGTCCAATCTGTTGGATTTTTTTCAACTATATCTTTTCTTATAGGCATATAAGTTGGGAAAGACATTAGGGATAGGAAGTATTCTGTAGCTCCTTCCAATGTAACTTCTAGAGTAGAGTCGTCTTTAGCTTTAACTCCAACCTCGTCAGCAGTTGCTTTTTTAGTTGCCTTTGGATCTTTGCTCTGGTTATATGCTTCACCATTTTTTAAATAAAAAAGTTGGAAGGCATATTCAGAAGCGGTGTCAGGATTTAGAGCTCTCTTCCATGAATATTCAAAATCTTGAGCTTTCACAGGTTGACCATCTGACCACTTAGCGTCTTTTCTTAGATGGAAAGTATAATGTAAGCCATCTGGTGATACTTCCCATTTTTCAGCTACTCCAGGAATAACTTTTTCATCTTTGTCAAGGTTAGTTAAGCCTTCGAAGGCATTAACTATTACTTTAGAACCTTCTACAGAGTTGTTTAAGCCTGGGTCTATTGTCTTAGGGTCAGCACCAAGGTTAACTTTTATTACTTTGTTTCCAGATGCTTCACTATTGGTTGCAGTACTGCCGCCACAGCCAGCAAGTATTGAACCAGCTAAAGCAACGGTCATAACTACAGCCAAAAGCTTAGACTTTTTGTTTTTTAACATTACTAATCCCCCTTTTATAATATTTTTATAATATATAGCAAGAGCCTTAAAATAAAACTCTTGCCAAATACTCATAGATAAAGTGTTATTAATACAGGTGGCATGCAACACAGTGGTTATCACCTAAATCTTTCAATGGTGGCTCAACCTCTGAGCAGATAGCCTTAGAGTATTTACATCTTCCTTTGAATCTGCATCCAGGTGGTGGATCTATTGGAGATGGTATCTCACCATCAAGCATAATTCGCTGGTTAGCAGAGCTTATATCTGGATCTGGAACAGGTATAGCTGATAAAAGAGCTTGAGTGTATGGGTGAAGGGGCTTTTTATATAACTCATTGCTATAACCTAACTCAACCATTTTCCCAAGGTACATAACTCCAATTCTTGTGGATATATGTTTAACCATTGAAAGATCGTGGGCTATAAAGAGGTAGGTAAGACCTAAATCCTCTTGTAAATCCTCAAGCATATTTACTACTTGTGCCTGAATAGATACATCTAAAGCAGATATTGGCTCATCGCAGACTATAAATTCCGGTTCTACAGCTAGTGATCTAGCTATACCAATTCTTTGCCTTTGACCACCAGAAAATTCATGAGGATATCTACTAGCATGATCTTTGTTTAAGCCAACTTTACTTAGGAGAAAATGTATTCTTTCAGTTCTTTCTTTTCCTGACATAAGTTTATGGATATCTATTGATTCCCCTATAATGTCTCCAACAGTCATTCTTGCATCTAGAGAGGCATAGGGATCTTGAAAAATCATTTGCATTTTTCTTCTGTAAGGCAGTACATGTTTCGGAGATAGCTTTGCGATGTCTTTGTCATCATAAATTATTTGACCGCCGGTAGGTTCATATAGCTTTATTATAGTTCTACCAATGGTAGTTTTACCGCAGCCAGATTCACCAACTAGTCCCAAGGTTTCTCCTTTATTTATAGCAAAAGAGATATCATCTACGGCCTTTACATAACTCTTTTTATTACCTAAAATACCTCTTTTTATTTCAAAATACTTTTTTAAATTCTTAACCTCTATTAAGTTCTTTTTATCTGCCATTATAAATTTCCCCTTTCTGTATAACTTTAGTTTCTGGTGCATCAGGGTGATTTAACCAACAGGCAGAACAGTGATCTGCACTTATTTCAAATTCACTTGGTTTTTCTGTTAAACATATTTTCATTGTGTAATCACATCTTGGTGCAAAGGGGCAACCGCTCGGAGGTTTTAAAAGGTCTGGAGGTGTGCCTTCAATAGGTGTTAATCTTTCTTTTATTTCCTCCTTAGGATTTGGTATACTTCTTAGAAGTCCCCAGGTATAAGGATGTTTCGGATTATAGAAGATATCTCTGGAACTACCGCTTTCTACAATAGTACCACCGTACATGACATATATTCTGTTACACAAATCCGCTACTACCCCTAAGTCATGGGTTATTAAAATTATAGACATATCTATTTTTGTTTTTAGATCTTTCATAAGTTCTAGAATTTGGGCCTGGATGGTAACATCTAATGCAGTTGTTGGTTCATCTGCTATCAAAAGTTTTGGTTCACATACGAGAGACATAGCAATCATGGCCCTTTGTCTCATACCGCCAGAAAATTCATGTGGATATTGTTTCATTCTCTTTTCAGGACTAGGTATACCAACTAGTTTGAGCATTTCTACTGCTTTGCTAAAGGCATTAGCTCTATTCATTTTTTTGTGTTTTAAAAGTGGCTCCATCAATTGTTCACCTATAGTGAACACAGGATTTAACGATGTCATAGGGTCTTGAAATATCATTCCTATTTCGTTACCTCTTATCTTTTCCATTTCCTTTTCTGGCGCCTTTGATAGATCCTTTCCATTAAAGAGTACTTGGCCTTCTTTTATTTTTCCGTTATCTGCTAAAAGTCTCATAGTAGACATCATAGTAATGCTTTTGCCGCTGCCAGATTCCCCCACAATCCCAATAGCTTCTCCTTTATTCACTTTAAGAGAAATTCCTCTTACTGACTTTACTTCTCCGACATGAGTATAAAATGATGTATGCAAATCCTTAATTTCTAGTAAATTTTCCATAGTAAAAGCCTCCTATTACTTTCTCATCTTAGGGTCTAGAGCATCTCTTAAGCCATCACCGAGTAAGTTAAATGCAAGCATCGTTAAACATATAGCAAGAGCAGGAAAGAATAATTGTGTTGGGTATAGCTGAAATCCGTCAAGAGCCTCTGATGCAAGGGTACCCCAAGATGCTTGTGGTGCTGAAACTCCAAGACCAATGAAGCTTAGGAATGATTCTGTAAATATGGCTTCCGGTACTGATAATGTAAGTGTTATAATTATTGGGCCCATACAGTTAGGAATAAGATGTCTTAAAAGTATTCGTATAGGTGAAGCACCTAAAGTTTTTGCTGCCAATACGAATTCTTGATTTTTTAATGACATAATTTGTCCTCTTACTATTCTTGCCATAGTGAGCCAGAAGGCTATAGATAGTGCAACTATAATACTCTTCAATCCAGCACCTAAAATAACCATTAATAATATTACATATATCATCATAGGTACTGAATATAGTATGTCTACTATTCTCATCATAATATTGTCTACTTTTCCGCCAAAGTATCCTGCTATGCCACCATACAAAATACCTATAACAATATTAAGCATACTAGCAACATAGCCAACAGTTAGCGATATCCTTGCACCATAGAGTATTCTTACAAAGATATCTCTTCCAAATTTATCCGTTCCAAACCAGTGTTCTGCACTAGGCGGTTGATTTGCCATCTCTAGGTTTTGGGAGAAATAATTGTATTTAGAAAGCATTGGACCTATAATAGCTACTGCTGTAATAAATATAACAAAGGCCAGACCAACCATAGCAAGCTTATTTTCCCTTAGTCTTCTCCAAGCATCCTGCCAGTATGTAAGACTAGGTCTGACTATAGCTTCAGCGTTTTTTTCTTCAGGAGAAACTTTTTCAAACATCTCTGTGGATATATCTCCAGAGATGCTTGTTTCTTTAACAGTGTTGCTAGAGTTTTTTGTATCTTCTGAAAAGTTTTTAGTTACTTCCATTTAATAACCTCCTTAACTTTCAAGTTTTATTCTTGGGTCTATAATTACGTATAATAGGTCTACTATTAAGTTGCATAATACTAAGAAGGTGCTGAAGAAGATTGTTACACCTAGAGTAGTTGTATAGTCTCTGTTTCCTATACTTTGGACGAACTCTCTTCCGAGGCCTGGAATACCGAATAATGTTTCTATAACAAAACTTCCTGTAAGTATTCCTGCCAAAAGAGGTCCTAAATATGTTACTATAGGTATTAGTGAATTCTTCAATGCATGCTTGTAAATAACTTTTGCTTTTGATAGGCCTTTAGCTTTAGCTACTTTTATATAGTCTTGTCTAATAACTTCTAAAAGACTTGACCTAGAAAGCCTTGCAATAAAAGCCATGGCGTAGCCGCCTAGGGCTACAGAAGGAAGAACTAAATTTTTAGGCTCATCAAAGCCTACCGCTGGAAACCAACCAAGTTTAACGGCAAAAAAGTAGATGAAGAAGGTGGCCATAACGAAGCTAGGTACTGTTACCCCAAGGGTGGCGATAATCATACAAAGGTTGTCCTGCCATTTTCCTTGATGAAGAGCTGCTGTTGTTCCCATATAGGTACCTACTATAAGTGCAAATCCTATAGCACATAAACCAAGCTTTGCTGAAGCTGGAAAGGAGTAAGTAATTACGTCATTTACAGATTTACCTTCATACCTCATTGAAGGGCCTAAATCTCCGTGAAAGACAACATTTTTTAAATAAGTTGTATATTGCTCGCCAAGAGGTTTGTTAAGTCCGAATTTAAGCTCTAAATTTGCTTTAATCTGATCCGGCAATTTTTTTTCTGAATCAAATGGTCCGCCGGGTATTTTGTGCATCAAAAAGAAGGTCAAAGTAATTACAACCCATATGGTTATGACGCTGGAAAACAATCTCTTTAGAATATACTTAAACATTTTTACCCCCACTTTCAAGAATTTTTATAATTAAATTTATATATCTTATGCTAAAGAAATGATTTTTAAACTTTATAGAAATGCATTTTTTTAAAAATACTGACATGGAATATTTTAGATATTTTTAATGATATTAACATATAATGATATCTATGTCAATGTGCACACTGGATACTTTAGAGCAGCATATATTATAATAATATTAATGGTCTTAGCGGCTTTGAAGTTTACTAAAGTCTTGGTGTATAATCACGAATATTAAAAGGGATATAAATCCAATATTCAAATGTTTATCCATTTAAAATACGGAAAGGTGAAGTTTATGATTGAATGGTACGGTAATCCATGGAGTGAGGTTGTTAAAAAGTTACAAAGCAACATCTATTCAGGACTTGACGAAGAACAGATAAATACCCATAGAGCTCAGTATGGTGAAAATAAAATAGTTATACCAAAAACAAAAAGCATATATAAGCTTACTTTAAAACAAATAAAAGAACTGTGGATCTTATTAACAATTGTTTCTATTCTTTTAATTCTATACATGGAAAATTTTTTATTAGCAGCAGCAGCACTAACCATATTGATAATAAATATTTCATGTATAGTTATTGGTGAATATAACGAAGAAAAACGAATAAAGGAACTTGAAAGGCTTAATAGTGGATATGCTAGAGTAGTTAGGGAAGGAAGAACCTTAAAAATACCTGCTGTAGAGTTAGTAGTAGGTGACATTGTAATTGTAGGAAGAGGTGAAAGTGTTCCTGCAGACTTAAGGGTGATAGAAGGGGATGAACTAAGGGTAAATGAAACTTCTATTACAGGAGAGAATTTTATAGCAGAAAAATATGAGACGAAAGTAGAGGATAAAGAGTTAACCTTATCTGATATGAAAAATATTCTTTTTAAGTCTTCCGTAGTTGTAAATGGAAGTGGAACAGGAATTGTTATAGCCGTTGGAATGAGTACTCAGATAGCTAGTGTAGTTAAATTACTTTTTGATAAAAAAGCAGAGATGCCATCTTTTAATTACAGATTACACAAATTAATAAATCATTTTACCTTACTTATATTCATGTGCTTATTTTGTATCAATGGAGTTCTTGTCTATTCAGGAGCTACAGTAGAAACTATAGTAAAAACCTCTGCTATATTTTTGTTAGGGGGAATTCCGCAAGGTATAGTCTTAATAATAACTGTTATTTCTACTATTCTATTTAAGCAAATGGAGAAAAGTTCTGTGATTTTTAAAGACCTATCTACCTTAGAAAAATTTTCATCTGTATCTGCCATTTGTACAGATAAAGTAGGCTCCTTCTCAAAGGATAAGGTAAGGGCTGTAAAGATATACACAAGTGGGGTAATTGTTGATGCGAATGAGGAAAATGTATTTGAAAATATAGATGAAGAGAAAAATCAAAACCTGTATAGAATAGCTAGTATAGGCTTATTATGCAATGATACAAAAACTAACGTAGGAAAATTGTCAAACCCAAGAAATGATCTAATGGAAGTGGCTCTTGTCAAGTTTGGGATGCAAAGTGGTCTGGACAAAAGGAAGTTGGATAGAGAGCATAGAAGAGTTCTTCACATACCTTTTGATAGTGAAAGAAGAATAGTGACTACAATAAATGCATTAGATGAAAATTTTAGAGCAAATGTCAAAGGTGCTGTAGACTCCTTGTTAGCTAGGTGCACTCATATAATGAAGAATGGTATAGAGATAGAAATAACAGAAGATGATATAAATGCTATAAAAAAGGCAGATATAGTTATGTCAGGCGAATGTTTATCTGTTATAGGCTTTGCTTATAGAAATTTTAATTATGAGCCAAGTCTTAAGGAAAATATTGAAAGTAATCTAGTATTTGTTGGACTAATGGGATTTGAAAACTTGTTAAAAGAAGAAGCTGAAAATTCCGTTAAAAAGAGTAAGATCTTGTCTGTAAAACCTGTGATAATAACTGAGGATAATAAAATTACAGCTCTTGCAGTGGGAAGAAAAATGGGACTAATATCAAAGCTCCGTGAAATTTTATCTGGTATAGAGATTGACAATATGGCAGAAGAAGAATTTGGCCGTATTGGGGAAAAAATAAGCGTTTTTTCAAAAATAAATTCTAAGCATAAGGTAAAAATAATAAAAACATTGAACAGCTATGGATATACTACAGCTATGATTGGAGCTAAGTTGATAGACTTACCTGCTCTAAGAAGCGCGGATGTAGGCATAACAACTTCTAACAGTAATATACTTAAAAAATTGACAGGTATATTTCTAGTAGATACAGATTTTATGAAACTTCTTGATCTTCTAGAGGATGCTAGAAAAGTAATGATTATGGTTAGGAAAGTGATAGTCTATGTTCTTACCTGTAGTGTCTCTATGTTAGCTTTTATAATGCTATCTTCTCTATGGAAATATGAAATACCTTTTGTTATGCAGGAAGTCTTTTGGTTCAATAACATAATAGTATTTATATCCTCTATAGTACTGTTATGGGAGTACAAGCATGAAGTGCCTTGTGTAAACCAGGTTATAGATAAAAACATAATAAAAGAAAAGATGACTTTTATTATATCTAATGGATTACTAATGGGAGCCACTGCTTTTGCAGTTGTTGTATCTACCTATTCTCAAGGAGTGGAATTTTCCAAAACCGCGGCCTTTACTGTTTTGAATTTAAATGCAGTAATTTTTACTTATAGTTTTTCTAAAAAGTTATTTTTTAAAAGCAGATTGTCTAATGTACTTATATTATGTAATTTAATTATTCAATTTTCTATTTTGATATTTGCTGCAGATATGAAAATCTTTCTAAGTGGAGATTATTGGATAAACATAGGAATAGCAACAGTTGTCTGGTTGCTAATATCACTATTTCATAAGTTTAATAAAGATGAGTATTATGACTAAGCCTTCTATTGTTGGATAGAATATCAATAGGAGGTGGGAAATGAAATGCTCCAAAATGTGTTTTATACTGCAATAAAGGGAAGCAATATAGTATTCTTAAACATCCCTGAAGTTGATTATTTTTCAATGTATGACAGTCTAACTAAGGAGTTTGCGGAAGATATAGTACAGAGGTATTTTACAATGAGAGGTAAAGAAGAAATTCTTCGTTTAAGAGAAATGGAAATAGATTCGCAGACTCATAATATTAATTTAATGCTGGAATTGGATAATACTATGTTATCTAAGGAAGGTATTGTACAATGAAGAGACCTATCGTATATTACGCTATTTCTCTGTTTATAGGCTGTATTTCCACCTTAATGCTTTCTCAGAGTGTTATAGCAGGTGCAGTTATTACTGCATCTCTTTTTGCTATATTCTTTTTTACCTTAGATAAGAAATTTTTTATTATAAATATTCTCTTCTTTTTACTAGGAGCATTAAGTTATACGATGTACTTTGATTTAAAGGTTCCAAACTCTGTAGAGGTGAGAGTTATAGAGAACAAAGGGTATTACTATATAGCAAATTATAAGGGAAGAAAATTAATATTAAATGGAAAGATAACAAAGCTAAAAGAGGGGCAAAAACTATTAATCAGTGGTAAGTTTAAAAAAGAAATCAATTATTCAAGAGGAATAATTGGAACATATAAGATTGAAAAATATACTCCCTATAAAAAGGACTTTATACATACCCTATATGATATAAAGAAAAATATATACTATAGTTATAAGGAGAGTATTGGTGAAGAAAAAGCAGCCTTGGTAATGTCTCTTTGCTACGGTGATACCGAGTATCTAACAAAAAGTCAAAAAAGTGATTTCCAGGAGATGGGAGTATTTCATGCTGTCAGTGTTTCTGGGTTTCACATGGCCATTATTTATAAGGTATTAGAAAGTGTAATAGGATTAAGATGCTCAATTGTAGTTTCTTTTATTTATATACTTTTTACTGGCCTTCAGGCATCAACTGTAAGGGCTTTTATAATGATACTGATATTTAAGCTGTCAAAAACAGTATGTAAAAACTATGATGGTGTATCTTCCTTAAGTTTTGCAGCATTACTTATCCTCTTTATTAAACCATACTACATACTAGATATAGGTTTTACTTTATCAGTTTTAGCTACATTAGGAATATTAATATATTATAAAAAATTCTTAAGGATGATGCACAGAATGCCTGAAATGATAAATAAAAGTTTAAGTGTAACCTTAAGCTCTCAAATATTTTCAGTACCGTATACTGCTTTTACTATTCAAAATTTTAGTGGAGGTTTTATACTAGGAAACTTATTTCTGCTTCCTATGTATTCGGTGATAGTTATTGTAGGTAATTTAGCTTTACTAGTAGGTTCTATAAAGCCTATATTTAGTTTTTTTAGTGCAATACTAAATTTAATGTTTACTGCAATTGAAGGTGCAAACTATTTGATTTTAAGGCTATGTCCTCCTGTAAGTTATTTAGGATATATGGAGGGAATAGCTTTAATTATAATTTATATATCATATTTGCTATATGAAAGAGGGTATAAACAATATAAATATCTACCGATTTTTGTACTGCTTATTATGTTTTGTGGAAATTATAGCTTTATTCCGAAGGTTTATCACATGGATTTCTTTAAGGGAGAAGCTGTTGTTATAAATTATAAGGCGGATAAAATATTAATATGCAATTATGATCAGGCAAGTGCCAAGGAAGTCATAAATTTAAAGGAGTATATGAATATAAGCAAGGTTATTTCTAACCCAAAAGAAAAGGTCAATATAAAGTTAAATAATGATTTGTATTTAAAGGTGATTCCTTACCATGAAAAAATAAACCTTTGTATTTATAGCGGCAAAGAAAGATTTATGTTTATAAACAATAGTACAAATGGGAAAGATTTGGCGGTATTTAATTCTTATGACACAGTAAATTTTTCACAAGGCAGCAGATTAAGTAATTCTCTAAGAAATGGATATGATGATTATAAGGAAAACTGCCACCTATATGTTATAATGTTTAATAGAGTAGTTAAACTTTATTGAGAAAGGGTCAGGTAATTTAGATAATTTTGAGGTGTGCATAGATGTTAGATATAGGTACTTTTAATGAAAATATTAAGAAAAATAAAATATCAAACTGTTATGTCTTCTGTGGAAATGATGAGCAACTTATAAAGGAGGGCATTGAATCTATAATAAATAAGGCTATAGATAAGTCTTTCTTAGAACTAAACTACTTAAAATTTGATGGAAACTCTCTTGAAAGCTTTGATGCTGTAGTAAATGCCTGTGAAACGGTGCCTTTTATGAGCGATAAAAAGGTAGTTTTAGTGTATAGAGCTTCTTTTATAGAAGATGATGGAGGAGAAAGTAATAAATTTTCAGGGGATAAGGCTTTTAATGCTGTATTAGAATATGTAGATAATGTTCCAGCACATTGTATACTTATTCTATACGATGTTTTTAAAGGTAAAAGGGATAAGCCGGGCAAAAGGCTGTATAAGTTAGATAAGAAGGCTACTGTAGTTAAAGCTGATAAAATAAGGGGACAGCAATTAGAAGGAAAAATAAAAGGCTTTTTTGAAGTAAGAAATAAAAAAATTGGAAAGGTGGAGTTAAGAGCCTTTTCTAGTTTAATGGAGGATAACAACCTAAGCATAATAGAAAATGAAGTTGAGAAACTTTGCTGTTATGTTGAGGATAGAGAGATAACTAAGGATGATATTAAAACTCTATTTTTAAAAGCTAATGATGATGATATATTTGACTTAGTAAATCCAATATCTCAAAAGAGAGTAAAGGATGCCCTAGAGGTTCTAAATGAACTTATTTATAAGGGAGAAAAAATACCTTATATTTTGAATATGATTGAAAGGCAGTTTAATTTATTATTTAAAGTAAAACTAAATATTGAGAATAAGAAAAGTAAGCAGGAAATAATGAAAGCTTTAAATATTAAATCAGAATATGCCTGTGATATGCTTATGGGTCAGAGCAAGAAGTTTACATTAAAGCAGCTTAAGCGTGCTATAGAACTTTGTTTAATTGCAGAGAGAAAGATGAAAAGTTCTTCTGTAGATGAGAAAACTGAAATGGAACTATTAATAATAAATACTATTGCTGGATAGCAAAATAAATAACCGGTTTATACAAACCGGTTTATTTATTAAGCAGTTAAGCTGTTTAACTTTGCAGCTAATCTTGACTTGTTTCTTGCTGCCTTATTTTTATGTAGTACTCCTTTTGATGCAGCCATGTCTAATGCCTTAACAGCAGCTACAAAAGTAGTTTTAGCTTCTTCAGCATTACCAGCTTGAACAGCAGCTAAAAACTTCTTTACAGTAGTTTTTAATGCTGATTTAATCATTCTGTTTCTAAGAGTTTTAGTTTCAGTAACTTTTATTCTCTTTTGTGCTGATTTTATATTTGCCATAGTTTCACCCCCTTATAGTTTTATAGGGTCTCATCAGCTTTGGGGAATTTTTGCTAGTGAGTCTCGTTTATTCAACAAATGATATTATAACACTAAAGGTTATAATCTTCAAGTGTTTTTTTTGCGTTAAAAAGTCAGAATATGAACTGTAAAGTAGGAAAACCTAATATTAAAAATTATGTTGAAAAATCATTATAAAATGGAGGGAATATAACTATGTTTAGTATAAGAACAGATTTAGCTGTTGAGGCTAAGGAAATATATCAAAGACAAAACAGTAATATACCGGGAGTTGAATCTGAAGAGAAGGAAGAAGGAGATGTAAAGGTAACTATAGTGAAGATTTTAAATGATGTTGGCGCTAGAGCTATGGGAAAACCAGAAGGTACATATGTAACTATAGATATGCCAAAGTTTACTCATTATGATGGGGATACCATGGATGAAGTAAGTACTGTTCTTGGAAAAACTTTATCTGAAATGATAAATTTAGATGATAGTATGACAGCTCTTGTAGTAGGATTAGGAAACTGGAACATAACTCCAGATGCATTAGGGCCTAAAGTTGTTTCGAAATTAATGGTAACAAGACATTTAAAGCAGTTAATACCTGATCAAATAGATGAAGGTATAAGGCCAGTTTGTGCTATAGCTCCAGGGGTTTTAGGCCTTACAGGTATGGAAACTGGTGAGATTATAAGAGGTATAGTGGATAAAATAAAGCCTAATTTAATAGTATGCATAGATGCTTTAGCTTCTAGAAAAATGGAGAGGGTAAATACTACTATTCAAATAGGCGACACAGGTATTTCCCCAGGGTCAGGAGTTAGAAACAAAAGAATGGAAATAAGTGAAAAGACCTTAGGCATACCGGTTATAGCTATAGGAGTGCCAACAGTAGTTGATGCTGCAACTATGGCTAATGATACTATAGATATGGTATTAGATGAAATGGTAGCCCAATCTACAAAAGGGTCAGAATTTTACGATATGCTAAAGTCAATAGATAAGAATGAAAAGCAAAGAATGATCCAAAGCCTCCTAGAACCTTATGTAGGAAATCTTATGGTAACTCCTAAGGAAGTGGACGTTGTTGTTGAATCCGTATCAAAAGTAATAGCTAATGGAATAAATATAGCATTGCAGCCAGCTTTAGATTTAGAAGATATTAATAGATTTTTAGGATAGTACTGGTAATATATTACTTCCCCCCTTCATATAAATTAATATATCAGTGGGATATGTTAATAATAACATTTTGAAGAAGGGGGGGAACTGCTTTGAATTTTTTCATAGCGGTGTTTTAATTGAATTACAAAAGGATAAATTCAAAAAATGATGTTAAGGTAAGAATATTCGTCTTAATGGTAAGTATGCTTTTAATAATTATTTTGCCCTGTGTGGTAAGAGCTAATAACTATAGCAGCAATGTTAAAAGGAATATGTTTTATGTTCAGGTACTTAACTATGCTATGCCAGCGGTAAAGGCTACTTCTTTTAATGAGGATGATATGGCAGAAAACAGATTTTCTATTAGTCAGACTGCACTAGCTGCCATTGGCTTGGATTTAAATAATCCGAAATCAGTTTTAGGCAAGGAGATGGCATTTATAGGACTAGAGAGTGTTAATGCTGAGGAAACTGCAAATGTAGACTTTAATCATTTTAAGCTTGACGATAAACAAGTTTCAAAGGATACAGACAAAACAGTTGCCGATAGCAGCGAAAATGTTAACCTGCCAAATAAAGAGGTTACTGTATATGACTCCAGTCTCAAAAAGACCTTGAATACTAACAAGCCAGAGGTTCTAATATATCACACACATACCACTGAAGGTTATAAACCAGGTAAACCAATAAGTACTGATAATACACAAAATGTAGTTGCGGTAGGCGATGAATTGGTAAAAGAACTTCAAACAAACTATGGTATTTCAGCTGTAGATGATAAAACAGTACATGATGCGGAGGCCTATACCCAGAGTTACGCTAGATCTGCTGTTACTGTTGATAAAAACTTAAAGAAGTATGGAGACTTTAAGCTTATAATAGATTTGCATAGAGATTCTGTAGAAGATAAAAAAGCTATTACAACGAAGATGAATGGTGAAAACGTAGCTAAAATCTCTTTAGTAATGGCAAAGAAGAACCCTCATTTCAGTAAAAATATGGCCCTTGCAAATAAAATTATAGATACCTCCAATAAGTTATTTCCGGGATTTTGCAGAGGTGTTATATACTATAATTATGGCACCAGATATTTTAACCAGAATAAAAGTAATAATGCCATCTTAGTTGAAGTAGGAGCAGATATAAATACTATTGACGAATCCAAGGCATCAGCTAAATATTTGGCTAGGTTAATTGCAGAAGCCCTGAATAAGTAGTTAGTAATTGGGAATACTTAATAGTATTCTCAATTTCCAATTACATTTGGGGGTGTTTTTCTTATGAAGAAAAAGAATATGATAATAGTTATGGTAATAAGCCTTGTAATAGTAGTATATGGTTTCATTGTAGTAAATGCAGGTATGCCTAAATTTATAAAGGACAGATCCTCATTTAAAATAAACTATAACTTTCTTCCCTTTGACTTTAGAGTTGAGATGGGAGATTATTCTTTATACATAAATAAAAAAGTAGGTTTAAATATAAAAAACAGCTCTGCAAAGCTGCTTAATAATATTGAAAAAAGCATGAATCAAAATGTTTCTAACTTTGTAGATAAAACCTCAACAGTATTTAAAAATGCTGAAGATAAAATAACTGAGGTTATTCAAAATAGAGGTAAGTAAGGTTTTATAGCAAACAAGTTATAGCAATAGTGTAAACATAATCTACTTTTCACTATAGTTTTGTTGTGTTATAATTTACTATGACTATTTATAATCTTAAGGATAAAGGAAAGATTTGCAAGTTTCTGCAAATCTTTTAAATTGTTAACTAGTAAATGGAGGGTAAGATAGTATGCAGAGCGAAAGACAAAAGTACATAAGAAATTTTTCTATAGTTGCTCACATAGATCACGGCAAATCAACACTTGCAGATAGATTAATTCAGAAAACAGGTACCCTTACTGAAAGAGAAATGAATGAACAGGTACTTGACAACATGGAGCTTGAAAAAGAAAGAGGAATAACCATTAAGTCTCAGGCGGTAAGACTTGTTTATAAGAGACCTAATGGAGAGGAGTATATTTTAAATCTTATAGATACTCCAGGTCACGTAGATTTTAACTATGAAGTTTCTAGAAGCTTAGCTGCTTGTGAAGGAGCTATTCTAGTAGTAGACGCAACACAAGGAATACAGGCGCAGACTCTAGCTAATTGTTATTTAGCATTAGACCATGATCTGGAAGTAGTTCCTGTAATAAATAAAATTGATTTGCCAAGTGCAAGACCAGAGGAAGTAAAGCAGGAAATAGAGGATATAATAGGTATTGAAGCTCATGATGCACCGTTAGTTTCAGCAAAAACAGGGATTAATATAGAAGATGTATTAGAGGCTATAGTAGAAAAGGTTCCTGGGCCAACTGGCGATGAAGAAGCTCCTTTAAAAGCACTTATTTTTGATTCCTATTATGATAACTATAAAGGTGTAGTATCTCATATTAGAGTTAAAGAAGGTACTATAAAACCAGGAACTGAAATAAGATTAATGGTTACAGGTAAAGTTTATGAAGTCACAGAAACAGGGATATTTGTACCAACATATCTCCCAGTAACAGAATTAAAAGCAGGAGATGTTGGATATTTTACAGCTTCCATAAAGAATGTTAGAGATGCCCGTGTCGGCGATACAGTAACAGAAGCGAAAAGACCAGCAGAAGAGGCACTGCTAGGATATAGACCTGCAGTTCCTATGGTATACAGTGGTATTTATCCAGTAGATGGAGCAAAATATGGAGAACTGAAGGATGCTTTGGAAAAACTTCAGATAAATGATGCTGCATTATCCTTTGAACCAGAAACTTCCATAGCATTAGGATTTGGATTTAGATGTGGATTTTTAGGTCTCTTACATATGGATGTAATTCAGGAGAGAATAGAAAGAGAATTTAATTTAGATATTATAACTACAGCGCCTTCTGTTATATACAAGATAGGAAAAACTGATGGTACAGTTATAGAACTTACTAATCCAACTAATCTTCCAGAAACTACGGAAATAAAATATATGGAGGAACCTATAGTAAAAGCATCTATAATCACTCCATCTGACTATGTTGGACCAGTTATGGATTTGGCACAAAATAGACGTGGAACCTTTAAGGATATGCAGTATATAGATACAACAAGAGTAACTTTAAACTATGAAATTCCATTAAATGAAATAATCTATGACTTTTTTGATGTATTAAAGTCTAGATCTAAAGGATATGCATCTTTAGATTATGAGCTATCAGGATATAGAGAAGCACAGCTAGTTAAATTAGATATAATGCTAAATGGTGATGTAGTAGATGCTTTATCAATGATAGTTCCACAGGAAAGAGCCTACGCTAAAGGAAGAGGTATAGCAGAAAAGTTAAAGGAAATTATTCCAAGACAAATGTTTGAAATACCTATTCAGGCAGCAGTTGGTGCAAAAGTTATAGCTAGAGAAACGGTTAAAGCTATGAGAAAAGATGTATTAGCAAAGTGTTATGGTGGAGATATATCAAGAAAGAGAAAGCTTCTTGAAAAACAAAAAGAAGGAAAGAAGAGAATGAGACAGGTTGGAAGTGTAGAAGTTCCACAAGAAGCATTTATGGCAGTATTAAAAACAGAGGAATAAATTTAATAAGGAGTGTGTATTTATGAACTCTAACAATGAAAGTAACACCATCTCTAATGAAGTTGCATTATACATTCACATTCCTTTCTGTAAACAAAAGTGCTTATATTGTGATTTTCCATCCTTCTGTGGAAAAGAAGGCCATATGTTAGAGTACTCTAGAGCGTTGGCTAAAGATATAGAAGGTATTGGTAATAGAAAAATAAAGACTATATTTATAGGTGGGGGAACTCCCACCTATTTATCTTTAGAAGGATGGAATATTATAAAAAGTGCAATTGATAAGTTGAATAAAAGAGAGGATTTAGAGTTTACAGTAGAAGGAAATCCAGGTACTTTTACAGAAGAAAAATTACTGTTTTTAAAAAGGATGGGAGTTAACAGATTGAGTATAGGTCTCCAGGCTTGGCAGGATTCTATACTTAACAAACTGGGCAGGATTCATTCAGTAGGCGAATTTATAGAAAGTTACCATTTAGCGAGAAAAGTTGGCTTTAACAATATAAATGCAGATTTAATGTTTGGATTACCAAACCAAAGTTTAAAGGATTGGGAAGAAACCCTAATAAATATTACTAAATTAAATCCAGAGCACATTTCCTGCTACAGCCTAATAGTAGAGGAAAATACACCTTTCTACAAAATGTACGAGGATGAAAAGTTACAGCTTCCTGAGGAAGAAATAGAAAGAAAAATGTATAATTTGGCAGTAGAGATACTTAAAAAGGAAGGTTATGAAAGATATGAGATATCTAACTTTTCAAAGACTGGTAAGGAGTGTAAACATAACTTAGTTTATTGGGATTTAGACGAGTATGTAGGCTGTGGAGTAGGCTCTCATTCCTATGTAGACGGTATAAGGTATAGAAAAACAGAAAATATAGAAGAATATATTGAAGAAATGACCTTAGGAAATGATTTAAGGCTGGATATTCATGAAAATTCTCTAAAGGATGATATGGAAGAATTTATGTTCATGGGACTTAGAAAAATAGATGGTATTTCTGTGGATAAGTTTAACATTAGATTTAAGAAAGATATATATTTAGTATATGGAGACATTATTGAAAAATATTTATCGGAAGGAATGTTAATTAAATCTGGAGAAAGATTATTTTTGAGTAATAGGGCAATAGAAGTATCTAACAGTATAATGTGCGACTTCATCCTAAGTGAATAAATTAATAGTTATAGATATCTAGAGGAAATTAGAGAAAAAGCAACATTAGCCACTTTAAATTCGTAAAATTATTTTTAATAGACAAATATGGTTATCTAGAGCATATTGACAAATAAAATCATGAGTGATATTTTTTAATCATAGTAATTAGCACTCGACGTTGGTGAGTGCTAATAAAGAGGTGATATTATGGAAATGGATGAAAGAAAAATAAAAATACTTCAGGCTATAATAAATGATTATATAAATACAGCTGAGCCTGTAGGATCCAGAACCATAGCTAAAAAATATGAACTAGGAATAAGTTCTGCGACCATAAGAAATGAAATGGCTGATCTTGAGGAAATGGGGTATTTAGAGCAACTTCACAGTTCTTCAGGAAGAAAACCTTCAAATAAGGGCTATAGATTGTATGTTGATAAGTTGATGCAAATACCTAGTCTTACTCCAGAAGAACAGTATAGAATAAAAACTCAAATTTTAGATACAGCATTATATGAAGTAGATAGGGTGATAAAGCAAGCTACATCACTGTTATCAGAACTTACAAAGTTAACTTGTATTGTTAAAACTCCTTCTGTTGGTAAAAGCAGCATAAAACATATACAGCTTATAAATATAGATACTAATAATATTCTATTAGTAATAATAACTGATAGCGGAATAATTAAGAATAATGTTATTAGAGTGGGTAAAAATGTAACTGGAGATGCACTAGTAAAATTAAATAATATATTAAACGCTAGAGTGAGAAGCCTAAATTGTGAGCAAATCAATCTTGAGGTTATAAATAACCTGAGAATGGATTTAGAGGGATATGAAGATATATTCAGTGCGATAATTCCTGTGTTGTATGAAAGTTTAAGCAAAAGTGATAGTAATGAAATATATACAGAGGGAACAACAAATATATTTAACTATCCTGAATATAAGGATATTGATAAAGCACGGGACTTCTTATCTTTGTTAGACAATAAGGATAAAATAGTGGATTTATTAAGCAATAGTGATAACTTTTCTATAAGAATTGGCAGTGAGAATTACGTTCAGGGAGCGCAGGATTGCAGTGTTGTTTCTGCTGTGTATAGTTTAAATAACAGGCCCCTTGGAGAGATTGGAGTAATTGGCCCTACAAGAATACCTTATTCAAAAGTTATATCCTTGCTAACTAGTGTTGTTAGAGAGCTAAATTATATTTTGACTCACATTTATTTTGATGATAGATAGGTCTTGTTTAAGATGGAAAATACTAGATTGGAGGAAGTGTCTAAATGTTTAACAACCGCGATAAAAAAGTAGAAGATCAGAAGGAAACTGTGAAAGGGGTAGCTGAAGAAAATATTACTGAAGAAAACAGCACTGAAGAGAATTTAGAAGAAAACATCATTGAAGAAACAGAGAATGCAGAAGTTACTGAAGACGAAAATTTAGCAGAAAATACGTTGGAAGTGCTAAAAGAAGAAAATAAAAAACTATCCGATGAAAACACTAAAATCAAAGGAGAAGTTGAAGCTTTAAAGGATAGACTATCAAGAATGACGGCAGAATATGATAACTTCAGAAAAAGAACAGCTAAGGAAAAGGAAGGGATTTATACTGATGCCTGCGAGGATGTATTAAAGGGAATCCTTCCTGTACTTGATAACCTTGAGAGAGCTATCTCTGTAGAGGGAAGTATTGAAGATTTAAAAAAGGGCATAGAGATGACAATAAAGCAATTTAACAATGCTTTAGAGGGCCTAAACGTAGAAGAAATTTCTACTGAAGGTGAGTTTGATCCTCATGTCCATAACGCAGTTATGCATATAGATGACGAGCAATACGGAAAAAATCAAGTAGTTGAAGTATTCCAAAAGGGATATAAAAGAGGAGATAAAGTTTTAAGATATAGTGTGGTTAAAGTAGCTAACTAAATTAATATTCTTGAGTAACATGAATAGCTTAGTTAGATAAATTTTATAACTATATTTTAGATAAATTTAAGTGAAATATATAGTGATTTAAATATAGGAGGTAATTATAATGGCAAAAGTAATAGGTATTGACTTAGGAACAACGAACTCTTGTGTAGCAGTTATGGAAGGTGGAGATCCAGTAGTAATTCCAAATGCAGAAGGAGCGAGAACTACTCCATCAGTAGTATCTTTCCAAGCAAATGGTGAAAGATTAGTAGGTCAGGTTGCTAAAAGACAGGCGATTACAAATCCAGATAAAACAATAATCTCAATAAAAAGACATATGGGAACAAACCATAAAACAAATATAGATGGAAAAGATTATACTCCACAAGAAATATCAGCTATGGTACTTCAAAAAATCAAAGCAGATGCAGAAGCGTATCTTGGAGAAACAGTTACTCAAGCAGTAATAACAGTTCCAGCATACTTCAATGACAGCCAAAGACAGGCGACAAAAGATGCAGGAAAGATTGCAGGACTTGAAGTTCTAAGAATAATAAATGAACCAACAGCAGCATCCCTTGCTTATGGACTTGATAAGATGGATACTAACCAAAAAATATTTGTTTATGACCTTGGTGGTGGTACTTTTGACGTATCAATATTAGAGTTAGGTGATGGCGTATTTGAAGTAAAGGCTACTAATGGTGATACAAAGCTAGGTGGAGATGACTTTGATGAAAAGGTAATGAACCACATAGCAGATACTTTCAAAGCTGAATATGGAATAGATTTAAGAAATGATAAGATGGCTCTACAAAGATTAAAAGAAGCTGCAGAGAAAGCAAAAATTGAGTTATCATCATCAACTCAAACAAATATAAATCTTCCATTTATAACAGCTGATGCAACAGGACCAAAACATATAGACATGAATTTAACTAGAGCTAAGTTTAATGAGTTAACTCATGATTTAGTTATGAGAACAATAGAGCCAATGAGAAAAGCATTAAAGGATGCTGGACTTTCAATTCAAGAAATAGATAAGATTATACTTGTTGGTGGTTCTACAAGAATACCAGCAGTTCAAGAAGCTGTTAAAGAATTTACAGGAAAAGAACCTTCAAAGGGAGTTAACCCAGATGAATGCGTTGCTGTAGGAGCAGCTATTCAAGCAGGAGTTTTAACAGGAGATGTTAAAGATGTATTACTTCTAGATGTTACTCCATTAAGCCTTGGTATAGAAACTTTAGGGGGAGTTGCTACTCCATTGATTGAAAGAAATACAACAATACCAACAAAGAAGAGTCAGGTATTCTCAACTGCAGCAGACGGTCAAACATCTGTTGAAATACATGTTGTTCAAGGTGAAAGACAAATGGCTGCTGATAACAAGACTCTTGGAAGATTTACTCTTTCAGGCATAGCACCAGCTCCAAGAGGAATTCCTCAAATAGAAGTTACTTTTGATATAGATGCAAATGGTATAGTTAACGTTTCAGCTAAGGATAAGGGAACTGGAAAAGAAGCTAATATCACTATAACAGCATCTACTAACTTAAGTGATGACGAAATAGATAAGGCTGTTAAAGAAGCAGAAAAGTTTGCTGAAGAAGATAAGAAGAGAAAAGAATCTATAGAAGTTAAAAATAATGCTGATCAAATAGTATACCAAAGCGAAAAGACCTTAAAAGACCTTGGAGACAAAGTATCAGCTGAAGATAAGGCTACTATAGATGAAAAAGTAAAAGCTGTTAACGCTGTTAAAGACGGAGAGGATTTAGAAGCTATAAAGAAAGCTACAGAAGATTTAACTCAAGCATTCTATGCAGTTTCATCAAAGATGTATCAAGAAGCGAACCCAGAAGGAGCAGCTGGAGCAGGCTTTGACCCTAACAACATGGGTGGAGCAAATGCTGGAACAAAAAATGATGACAATGTAGTTGATGCTGATTACAAAGTTGAAGATGATAAATAACCCATATTACAAAAATAACCATTAACTAATTTAGTATTACAGTGTATAATATATACTTGTGAATAATTAAGGGAGGAGTTTTACTCTTCCCTTAATTTAAGTAACAAATAATAGTGGTAAGGACATTAAATTGTGAATGTTAAAAAAGCATTTAGAAATAGGTGCTTTCTAAATAGGAAATTCCAAGTCAATTGTCCATTTAGGATTAATATAAATAGGTGGTGAAAAAGGATGGCAAAAAAAGATTATTATGAAATACTTGGACTTGAAAAGGGTGCAAGTGATGAAGAAATAAAGAAAGCCTTTAGAAAGTCAGCGTTAAAATACCATCCAGATAGAAACCCTGGTGATAAGGAAGCAGAAGAGAAATTTAAAGAATTAAATGAAGCTTATCAGGTACTTTCAGACCCTCAAAAGAAAGCTCAATATGATCAGTTTGGAACTGCTGATTTTAATGGAGGCGGTTTTGACGGTGGATTTGATTTTTCAGGATTTGGAGGCTTTGGAGATATATTTGACTCCTTTTTTGGAGGTGGATTCTCAGGAGGCAGCAGAAGAAACGGTCCTCAGAAAGGTGATGATCTTGAGTATAATTTAAATTTAACCTTTGAAGAGGCAGTATTTGGAACTGAAAAGCAGATAACAATAACTAGAAGTGAAAACTGTGAAAAATGTTCTGGAACTGGTGCAAAAGAGGGTACCCATCCAAAAACTTGTGATAAATGCGGAGGGTCAGGTCAAATAAGAGTGCAGAGGAATACTCCACTTGGAAGCTTCGTAAGCATGAGTGCTTGTGATAAGTGTGGTGGTAAGGGAACTATAATCACAGATCATTGCCCAGAGTGTAAAGGAAAAGGAAAGCTTAGAAAACAGAGAAAAATCAAAATTAATGTACCAGCAGGTGTTGATACTGGAAATGTAATTCCTATAAGAGGACAAGGAGAGCATGGAGTAAAGGGAGGCCCTCCAGGAGACCTATATGTGTCTATAAGAGTAGCACCTCATCCTACCTTTAAGAGAAGAGGCTTCGATATATATATAGATGCTCATATAAGCTTTGCAAAGGCTGCCTTAGGTACAGAGCTTAAAGTACCTACAGTAGATGGCGATGTTAAGTACGAAGTTGCAGCAGGAACTCAGCCAGGAACTGTGTTTAGACTAAAAGGAAAAGGTGTTCCAAGGGTTAACAGCCATGGACGAGGAGATCAATATGTCAATGTAATAGTTGATATACCTAAAAATTTAAATGCTAAGCAAAAAGAAGCTATTATGATGTACATGGAAGCTAGCGGAGAAACTCTAGAGAGAGAAAATTCAAATGGAGAAGGTTCTAAGAAGTCTGTTATAGATAAGATAAAAGATAAGTTGAAATAAGAAAAAACTTTGTTTCTCTTTCTAAGGGGAAACAAAGTTTTTTTGTAATGATATGTATTGACAGTACTAGGCTATAATTATAAAGTAGAGTTATTAGTAAAAATGAATAATTGTTAATTATATAAGTGGAGGTATAGCATGGATAAAGAATGGATTGAGGTCGCTGTAATAACTAGCAGTGAGGCTGTAGAGGCAGTTTCAGGAATATTTTATAATACAAATGTAAAAGGTGTTTCTATAGAGGACCCTGAAGATATAGAGTTTAAAAAGAAGAATCCTGGAGATTGGGATTATTTTGATGAAACTTTATTATTAGTTAAAGATGGAGCTATTATTAAAGGATATTATAAACAAGATGAGCATCTTAATGAATATTTAGCATACATAAAAGATAGTATTAATGAATTAGAGAAGTTTGGTATAGATAAAGGTAAGGGATTAATTACTGTAACTAAGGTAAATGAACAGGATTGGGAGAATAATTGGAAAAAGTATTATAAACCAACTAGAATAGGAGAAAAGGTAGTAGTAAAGCCTATTTGGGAAAACTATCAGCCTAAAGAAGAGGAAGTAATTGTAGAGCTTGATCCAGGAATGGCCTTTGGAACAGGAACACATGAAACTACTAGAATGTGTATTAAGGCTTTGGAAAAGTATGTTAAAGAAGATTCTACTGTCTTCGATATAGGAACAGGTTCAGGTATTTTAGCTATAACTGCTGCAAAGCTTAAAGCAAAGGAAGTAATAGGAGTTGATTTAGACCCTGTAGCGGTAAAATCTGCTGGAGAAAATGTTAAATATAATAATATAGATAACATAAAAGTACTTGAGGGTAACCTTATGGAAGTAGTGGAAGGAAAGGCAGATATTGTTGTTGCAAATATCATTGCAGATGTAATAATATTTTTAGTTGATGGAGTTAAAGATTTTATAGTTCCTGGAGGCCTTTTTATATCATCAGGAATAATAAAGGATAGAAAAGATGATGTGGTAAGAAAACTTGAAGAATCAGGATTTACAATAGAAGAAATAAATGTTGATGGAGAATGGGTTTGTGTAGTTGCTAGATTGTAATTGGTAATTTAATTCTCAAAGGGTGGTTTGTATGCATAAATTTTTTGTACCTAAAAGCAGTATAGATGGTGATGTTGCTGTTATAGAAGGTGATGATGTAAAACATATATACAAAGTTTTAAGACTTGAAACTGGTGATAAGGTTAGTATAAATAATTGCAGCGGTGAAGAGTTTTTAGGAGAAATAGAAGAGATAAATAAGAAGCAAGTTATTGTAAGATGTCTAGAAAGGCTAGAGTTAAACAATGAAAGCCCAATAGAGATTTATCTCTTTCAGGGGCTTCCTAAGTCAAGTAAAATGGATTTAATTGTTCAAAAGGCCACGGAGCTTGGAGTAAAGGAAGTAACGCCTATAATTACTGAAAGAGTTGTAGTTAAAAGCGAACTTGGAGAGTTTAAAAAATTAGATAGATGGAACAGAATAGTATTAGAGGCTTGCAAACAATCAAAAAGGAGTCTAATACCTAAAGTAAATACTCCCTTAGAATTTGAAAAACTACTAGAGTTTTTAAAGGAGATGGATTTAGTAGTAGTTCCTTATGAAAATCAAGAAGGCTATGGAATTAAAAATTTAGCTAAATCTATAGATAAGAATAATGTTAAAAAAGTTGCTGTAATAATTGGACCAGAAGGTGGATTTGAAGAAACAGAAATAAATTTGTTGAAGGAATTAGGCTCACACATAGTAACTCTTGGACCGAGAATACTTAGAACGGAAACTGCTGGATTTACTTGCGTGTCATTAATTCTGTATGAACTAGGAGATTTAGGAGGAATAGTTTAATGAAAGTTGCTTTTACTACTTTAGGCTGTAGAGTTAATCAGTATGAAACTGAAGCTATGACCGAAAAGTTTATAAAAGAAGGCTACAAATTAGTGCCTTTTGAAGAGTATGCAGATGTTTATGTTATAAACACCTGTACTGTAACCAATATGAGTGATAAAAAATCTAGACAGATGATAAATAGAGCAAGAAGATTAAATGAAGATGCTGTAATTGCAGCAGTAGGATGTTATTCACAAATTGCTCCAGAGGAAGTAGCTAAGATTGAAGGCGTTGACGTAGTACTAGGGACTAAAAACAAAGGTTATATAGTATACTGGGTTAATAGAGTAAGAGAAGAAAGAGAACAGGTAGTTGAAGTTAATGATGTACTTAGAGATAACGTATTTGAAGATTTAATAATAGATGAATATCAAGAAAGAACAAGGGCGTTTATTAAAATTCAAGATGGATGCAATAGATTTTGTTCCTATTGTGCGATTCCTTTTGCTAGAGGAGCTGTGTGCAGCAAAGCACCAGAAAAGATTATAAGTGAAGTTAAGGAACTAGCATCTCATAATTTCAAGGAAATAATACTATCAGGAATACATATAGCATCCTATGGCGTTGATTTAAGCGGGGATGTTAGCCTAGTAAGTATACTAGAGGAAATTGATAAAATTGATGGTATAGAAAGAGTAAGAATAGGTTCTATAGACCCTACATTTTTTACTGAAGGGGTAATCGAAAGAATTAGCTCACTTAAAAAATTATGTCCTCATTTTCACCTTTCTCTTCAAAGTGGCTGCGACGAAACGCTAAAGAGAATGAATAGAAGATATACCACTGGGGAGTATAAAAAAATATTAGAGGATTTAAGAGTAAATATAAAAGATGTATCAATAACTACAGATATCATCACAGGCTTTCCAGGAGAAACAGAAGAGGAATTTAATTGTACCTATGAGTTCTTAAAGGAAATAAAGTTATCTAAGATGCATGTATTTAAGTATAGCCCTAGAAAGGGTACAAAAGCAGCTGAAATGAAAAATGTAGTAGATGGTAAAGTTAAAGATGAAAGAAGTAGCAAGCTTATCGAACTTGATAAAAACTTAGAAAGAGAGTTTATGAATAAGTTTATAGGGGAAACTATGGATGTACTGTATGAACAAAGACATAATAATTTAGAAGACGTTTATGAGGGATATACACCTAACTATATCAAAGTAATTTCTAAGTGTAATGAGAATGTAGAAGAACGTATTGTAAAGACAAAACTTAAGGAAATTAAAGGAGAACTTATTGAAGGTATTATATTATAATTAAATATAACAATAAGTAAAAAAAGTTCATTACATAGTTGATTGTTTATAGAAGGATATTTTAAGTTTTTGTTGAATAATTAGATTCAAATAAGGTATTATTTTGATAGTTATAAAAAACTATATATTATAAAAAAAATTAAAAAGAAAGGCAGGTGAAATTCATGGAAGATTGTATATTTTGCAAGATAATAAAAGGGGATATACCATCTGATAAAGTTTATGAAGATGAGATGGTATTAAGTTTTAGAGATATAAGTCCTGCTGCTCCACAGCACGTTTTGATAATACCTAAAAAGCATATTAGTAACCTTAATGAACTTACAGAAGAAGATTCCAAGATAATAGCCCATATATACATAGTGGCTAAGGAGCTTGCTAAAAAATTAGGTATAGATAAAAGTGGTTACAGAATAGTTTCAAATTGTGGAGAGGATGGAGGACAGACAGTTCATCACATTCACTTTCATATATTAGGTGGTAGAACACTTCAGTGGCCTCCAGGCTAATATGAAATGAAATTGTTGACAGTCTCTCAGTATATGTTGTATAATAAACAATGTGCTATGCGACCCAGATATGCTGCGTTTAATTTTTTAAAATTAAATTGAGCTAGCGGAGGGAGGGATAAATATGTCAGAAATAAGAGTTGGAGAAAATGAAACAATAGAAAGTGCATTAAGAAGATTTAAGAGAAAATGTGCTAGAGCTGGTGTTCTTTCAGAAGTTAGAAAAAGAGAACACTATGAAAAACCAAGCGTAAAGAGAAAAAAGAAATCTGAAGCTGCAAGAAAGAGAAAGTTTAAATAGGATATTTTTGAAAAAAGATACTATATAATGTCTCTTAAGAACTACTTTAAGAAGACTGGAAACAGGCCTTAGAGGCTAAAAGTAAGTTTAAAGCTAACACAATAAGCATGGCTAAAGCGGCTGTTTTGTTGGTTGAGAAAACTGACGGAAAGCAACTTGACGATGAACAAGTTTATGAAGTTCTAGCTAGGGAAGTCAAGCAAAGACGTGAGGCTATATTAGAATTCGAAAAAGGAAATAGGCAGGATTTAATAGATGAGGCGAATGCTGAAATCAAGATCTTGTTAGGTTACCTTCCTCAGCAGTTAAGCAAAGAGGAAATTTCCGAAATTGTTCGTCAGGCAGTTAAAGAATTGGGTGCAAGTAGCATGAAACAAATGGGTAAAGTTATAGCAGCAGTTATTCCTAAAACAAAAGGAAGAACTGATGGCAGACTTGTTAATCAAATTGTAAAACAATATTTAAATAAATAAAAGGTTGAGATTATCTCAACCTTTTTTATTTTGTCATTTATTACATTTATTCTTCATAAATTAGTATGAAAGTATTTTTAGAGGTGGTAGAGTGAAGGGTAGATTATATAGGACAAAACAGAAAATTGTAAACAAGTTAGATTTACCTAGAGATATAATTTTGAATATGCCCCAGATCACAGTGACCGGTGATAATGAAATAATAATAGAAAATCATAGAGGGGTTGTTCTCTTTGGTGAGAATCAGGTTAAGATAAACTCAGGGATTGGATTGATTTCAATATATGGAGGGAAATTTGAAATATTGTTTATGGGTGGCAGTACCATAGCAATAGGAGGGAAATTTAAATCTATAGTTTACGAGGGAAATAGTTATGTTTAATTTTCATAAATATAAAAATGGAGTAATTACTATAGAAATTCAATCCCTTATACCTGAGAAATTTGTTAATCTAATGTGGAAAAATGGTGTTCAAATAAAAAATATTAAAAAGAAGAGTATTACTACTATGACTATGGAAATAAGCCTAAAGGATTATGAAAAGATAGAAGAAATAGCCCATAGAACAAAAACAAAGGTTGTAATATTAGATAGGAAAGGATTGGCCTTCTTTTTGATAAAGCTAAAAAGAAGATGGGCCTTTGTAGTTGGAATAATACTATTTATAGGGATAATATATTATTTGTCAACTTTTATTTGGACCATTGAGATAGTTTCCGATCAAAATTTACCTCCATATGAAATAAGGCAGCAGCTAAATTCTTATGGAATAAAACCAGGAATTAACAGGAGTAACATAAATGTTTATGATATAGAAGAAAAGCTAATAAAAAATAATGAAAATATAATGTGGGTTAAGGCAAGAGTTGAAGGGGCTAAACTTAAGATATCAGTGGCAGAAAGACAATCGCCTCCTAATGTTGTATCAGAGAATAGTCCATGCAACCTAGTTGCTAAACGAGATGGGGAAGTTGTAAGAGTATACACCCAGTCAGGAACCTCAGTAGTAAAAAAGGGTGACATAATCAAAAAAGGACAAATTCTCGTAAAGGGAGAACAGGGCCGCGAAGGTGAGACTTATGCTGTTCATGCCGTGGGGGATGTATTCTGCAGAACCTTTTATGAGGAAATTAAAAGCGTAAAAATTAATGAGGTCAAAAGAGAGAAAACAGGGAAGAAAGTAGATAATATCTATATAGATATTAACGGTAAAAAATTATATTTAAAAAAATCTGATAATAAGTTTGATAAATATGATAAAATAGAAGACAATAAGCTTTTTATAAAAAAAGAAAGCTACTATGAAATAAAAGAAACTACTACTAATAGAAATCCAAAGGAGGTAGTTGATGCTGTAGCAGAAGAGCTTTATTTAAAAATATGTTCAAACCTAGATAAGTCTGTTAAAATTATAGATAAAATAGTAAATTATGAAGCTGGTGACACATATAAAGTTAGAGTATTGGTTGTAGCAGAAGAAAATGTAGTTTTAGCGGAACCTATCTCACCAGAACAAATTCAACAGCAGCAGGATGGACAGAAACAGGAAGAAAAACAACAATAAAGGAAAGTCTACTATAGACAAAACATACAAGAATAGATAAAAGGTGGTTATGATGAAGAAACTATCTCTAAGGAAACTATTTATGGGAGAAAAAACTAATAGAGTATTGATTTTTATATTTACTTTTATTTTTATATACTCTGTACTTGTAACTTCACTGGTAACAAAGAAGTATAGCCTGAAAGAAGGAGACATTGCAAGGGTTGACATAAAGGCACCTAGAGAAGTGAAGGATGAGTTATCTACAGAGGCTAGAATTCAACAGGCAATTGATTCTGTACCTATTCAATACAATAAAAAACCTGAGATTAAAACAGAAACAGTGAATAAAATAAATTCTTTCTTTTCAAAGCTATCTGAAGTAGATGACATAGCAGAAGAGAAAACTAAAATTTCAAGTTTAAAATCTAATAGTGAAATTAATATATCTGATGATGATTATTCAACACTTATAAAGTTAAGTAAAGACGAACAAAGAACAGTTCAAGATTTTTTAACTAAAACCATGTCCGATATTTATGATAACAATAATATAAGTGACAATAGTCAAAAGGATAACCAAGAAGATATTAAACGTGTGCAGGAGAGTATATTGCTAAAAGTCAACGGTTCAAAACTTGCAAAAAACCTCAAGGAAATATCTTCTACCATGGCCTATGCACTTATAACACCAAATTTTTTCTATGATAAGGAAAAAACAGAGGAGTTAAAGAAAGAAGCCATGCGTAAAGTTCCTAATGTAATGATTAAAAAAGACCAAATAATTATAAAGGAAGGGGAACCAGTCACCAAATATCAGGTAGAGCTTTTAAAGGATATAGGATTACTAAACAATAATTCTCATTTCCAATGGTATATATATATTTGTTTAAGTATCTTAATAATTTTAGTGATGTTTCTACAGTGGTTTTATATTTCTAAATATCACAAAGACATATATGATGATACAAATAAAATGATAATGATTAATATACTGAACTGTATAGCTATACTTATAGCAAGATCTCTTTCAATGGTTTCGCCATTCTTAATTCCTTTAGCCTGCGTACCAATGACTTTTACGCTTTTAGCAAATCATAAGGTATCTTTAACTACAAGTGTATTAAATTGTATTTTAATAAGTGCTGCAGTGGAATTTAACATTGAAATAACTATATTAGCTATAGCCAATGCAGTAGTTGGTTCCATTATTTTAAAAAAGATGCAGCAAAGAAATGATATTTTATACTCTTCACTGTATATACTGGCTATAAATATATTGCTAACTTTTTCTTTAGGATTTTTATTAAGCAGCAACATAGCTGATGTGGCTAGGAAAACCTTATTTATGGGTATTGCTAGTATAATATCAGGAGTAGTTACTATAGGATTGCTGCCATTTTTCGAGAGCACCTTTGATATAGTAACAACTATAAAGCTTCTTGAGTTATCTAATCCTAATCACCCGCTGCTAAAAAGATTATTAATGGAGGCTCCTGGAAGCTATCATCATAGTATTCTAGTCGGAAATTTAGCAGAGGTAGCAGCAGAAACAGTAGGAGGGAACCCAGTACTAGCTAGAGTTTCAGCATATTATCACGATGTAGGAAAAATAAAACGACCATACTTTTTTAAAGAAAATCAGTTAGGAAAAGAAAATCCACATAATAAAATAACGGCAAATTTAAGTACTTTAATAATAACATCACATGTTAAAGATGGTGTTGAGCTGGCAAAGGAATATAAGATTCCAAAGGCTATACAAGATATAATACAGCAGCATCATGGTACTTCTCTTGTGAAGTATTTTTATATAACGATGAAGAACTCTAGTGAAAGGCCTGAAGACGTAAAGGAAGAGGATTTTAGATATCCAGGACCTATACCAGAGACAAAAGAGGCTGGTATAATAATGTTAGCTGATAGCGTTGAAGCTGCAGTTAGGTCAATAAATGAACCTACAAAGGGTAAAATTGAAGAAATGGTAAATAATATAATAAAGGATAGACTTAATGAGGGACAACTTGATAACTGTGACTTAACTTTAAGGGATTTAAATAAAATAAGAGAGTCCTTCTTGAAGGTTTTAACTGGAATTTATCATCAAAGAATAGAGTACCCTGAAGATAAGAGTGTAAGTAAGCTTAAAAGTTAGTTTGGAGGGCATAAGAATGATTTTTATAGACAATAGGCAAAATAGAATAGAAGTAACTGATGATTTGGAAAATACTACAAGAAACGTAATAGAACACGCGTTGAAAGAAGAAGAAGTAACTATAGACTATGAGGTTAGTGTTATTTTTGTTGACAACAATGATATTAAGGATATTAACAAAGAAAATAGAAATATCGATAAGGTTACTGATGTACTTTCTTTCCCAATGCTTGATTATCCTAATGGAAAAGTATTCAAGGAAGCCTATTTAGATTACAAATTTACCGAAATAGATTTAGATGAAGGTAGTTTGGTATTGGGAGATATTGTACTATCTCTGGAAAAAGCAGAGGAGCAAAGTATAGAATTTGGTCACTCCTTTCTAAGAGAAGCAGCATATCTAACAGTGCATTCTGTTCTTCATCTTTTAGGATATGATCATATGAAAGAAGAAGAGAAGGTTATTATGAGAAAAAGAGAAGAAGAAATATTGGAGAAATTTAGTTTGATCAGATAGGCTGGTGAATAGCTTGGTTGTTAGTTCTAGCACAATAGGACTACTAAGAATGGGCAATTACAATTGTTAATTGTCCATTGTCAATTAGAAAAAAGAGTGGTGATTATATTGAAGGTAAAAAAGCTACTTGATAGCTTCAATCATGCTATAGAAGGAATTATATACGCAGTTAGAACTCAGAGAAATATGAGAATACATATGATTGCAGCTCTGCTTGTTTTAACTGGGTGTTTTTTTTACGATTTAAGTAAGGGAGAAATCCTATCAATAACGATAACTATAAGTATGGTTATTATGGCAGAACTTATGAATACAGCTATAGAATTTGCTGTAGATGCAACTACTAATTATTATCATCCACTTGTAAAATTAGCAAAAAACGTAGCAGCAGGCGGAGTACTGGTAACTGCTGTAAATGCAGTAATTGTTGGTTATATAGTATTTTGGGATAAGTTAAAGTATATAAATTTTATACTTATAAAAAAAGTAAAGACTACAGATCCCTATACAATATTTATCATATTAGCTATTGTAACTATAACCACTATAGTAGTTAAGGCAATCTTTGGAGAAGGAACACCTCTTAAAGGAGGAATGCCCAGTGGCCATAGTGCAATAGCCTTTTCTATAGCCACTACTATAGCCTTAAGTACTGGTCAGCTTACTGTAGTTATGTTGAGCTATTTGCTAGCATTTATTGTAGCGCAAAGCAGGGTTGATTCAGAAGTGCACTCAATACTGGAAGTTATTGTGGGCGGAGTATTTGGAACGTTGATTACAGCACTTTTATTCAGAATATTTGGTTAAAATAAAATCATTGAAATACATGTAAATAGTGCTATAATTTATTTACATAGCTGAAGATATAATTATTGTGTAATAGGTAAAAATACTTATAGAAGAATTTTACCAAAAAGATTTACAAAAGTAAGGAGAGAATTTATGTTTAAATCAGGATTTGTGACAATTATAGGAAGACCAAACGTTGGAAAGTCAACATTATTAAATGGAATAATGGGAGAAAAGTTATCTATTGTATCTTGTAAGCCACAGACTACAAGAAATAATATACAGACCATATTAACGGAAGAAGACTATCAGTTAGTATTTGTGGATACTCCAGGAATTCATAAGCCAAAACACAGACTTGGTGAATATATGGTGAAAGTTGCCCAAGAATCAATTAAAGAAGTGGACTTAGTACTGTTTCTAACTACTCCAGAAGTAGAAGTAGGAAAAGGAGATATGTATATTCTAGAACAGCTTAAGGAAAGCGGCGTTCCAGTTGTTTTAGTTCTAAATAAAATTGATGAAAATTCCGCAGATAAAGTAGCAGAAACTCTCAAGAACTATTCAGAGGTATTTAACTTTGCTGAAATTATACCTATATCTGCTCTTAATGGAAAAAATGTTGAAGAACTGAAGAAACTTATGGTCAAGTATATGCCAGAAGGCCCAAAATATTATCCTGAAGATATGATTACAGACCAACAGGAAAGATTTATCATATCGGAAACCATAAGAGAGAAAGCGCTTAGATTGTTATCACAAGAAGTTCCTCATGGTATTGCTGTAGAAATTATATCAATGAAAAAAGATGAAAAAAATATTTATCATATTGACGCTACTCTTTTATGCGAAAAAGACTCACATAAAGGAATAATAATAGGCAAAAATGGAACTATGCTTAAGAAAATATCTACCTATGCACGACAAGATATTGAAAAATTCTTAAACTCTAAGGTATATTTAGAGCTTTGGGTTAAGGTTAAGAAAGAGTGGAGAGATAGTCCTAGTCTTTTAAAGGAACTTGGATATAAGTAAGCTTTGTGAGTTTTACAAGAAAATTAGTAGAAACATATATTAGGATTGGGGCATACTATATATAATTAGGAATGTACAACGATGAGCTTTTTACCCATTCCTAATTTTTACTGGAGGTGTTTTTCTGTCTACATTCAAAACAAGAGCTGTAGTAATCAAAACTCAGGATATAAAGGAATCAGACAAACTTCTTTGGCTTTTTAGCGAAAAGTTAGGAAAGATATCTACCATTGCTAGAGGTGCTAAAAAAAATAGAAGTAATCTATTTTCTGCCACATTACAATTTTGTTATGCAGACTATGTAGTATATAGAGGAAAAAGCCTTTATACCATAAATGAAAGTTCAGTAATCCACTCTTTTCAAGATTTAATGAGTGACTTAGATTTGTTAACCTATGCATCTTATTTCTGTGAACTAGTGGATATATCTATGCAGGATGAAGAAAGCAATAGAGAGCTTTTTAGATATTTAGTTACTGCTTTTTATTTAATGAAAGATAATGTAGTAGACATAGAAACCTTAGCTCGTGCCTTTGAAATAAAGGTATTGCAATCTACAGGTTATGGGTTTAATTTAGATTACTGCAGTAGTTGCAGAAAAAAGATGAATTCTTCCAACTATATAAGTCTGCAGTATATAGGAGGAATTTGTGATCAGTGTGAAAGAGTTAATGGTATATACATAAACTATGCGACATATAATACACTTAAATATCTATCCAAAATTTCTTTAGAAAATGTATATAGAGTTAACTTGTCAGAAGAAACAAAAAAAGAACTTTACAAAGTTTTATCTTTATTTATTGAGCAAAGTTACTTTAGAAAGCCTAGAAGTTTAGACACACTCAGCTACTTAACAAAATTTAGTGAAGACAAAAGGTAAACTGTGTATAAGGTATTAATGCCTATATTTTAATGATTTAAGTATAGTTTATTAAAATTGCAGGATATTGATTATAAAAAAGCTTAACACTATTAAGAAGGAGTGAAAGTAATGGGTGAAATTACATTAGAAAAAATTGATGTTGTCAGGGAAAGAACTGGTGTCAGTTATACTGAAGCAAAAGAAGCGTTAGAAGCTTGCGAGGGCAATGTAGTTGATGCGTTAATATACATTGAGAAAAATCAACAGTCAACTATGGATAACATTTATACTTCTAAGGATGATTTTTTAAACTGGTTAAAAGACTTGGTTAAAAAGGGAAACATTAATAGAATAAGAATAAAAAAAGATGATAAAGTTGTGGTGGATATCCCTGTAAACGCTGGAATAGCTGCAACACTTACACTTTTAGTATGGCCTCCTCTAATTGCCATAGGAATTTTAACTGCTGTAGTTACTAAAGTAACAATTGAGATTACTAAGGATGATGGAACAGTAGAGATAGTGAACAAAGTTATCAAAAGTGGAGTAAAAGATACTATGGAAGATGTTAAAGAAACGGTAAAGGATGTAAAAGATAAAGTATTTGATGCAGCATCTACTGTTAAAGATAAATTTGCAGGTAAATCAGATAATAAGGAAGAGCAAAATACTTACCAATATACCGTGAAATTTGAGGACATAGATAGTGAAAATGAAACTTATGAAGATAAGAATTTTGATGATAAGAAATAAAATTGAAAAATTATTTTTAAAGTCAGCATATATTATTTAAATTGCTGGCTTTTCTCCTTATATAGATATAACTATATATTAAGGATTTATATGGTACATTTAAAAATTTAAGCAAGTAACATAATTATAAATATTTAAAATAAAATATATTAATAGAGAATAATTAGAGATATAGTTAAGCAGTTGGTATGAATAATAATAATAAGATAGCGATAAAATTCAAAAGTTTATATATGCTCTATTACATCCCGCAATGTGTTTACTAGATTTAAGGTTTCAGCAACATAGTAGAAAAATGCTATACTATTGATAAATATATAGTGTTATTGCAAAGATAAACTGATATAATAAATGTTATACTAATTGTTAAATTGGATTTTAATATATCCTTAACTATAGATAAAGAGGGAGGGTGAACATCATTAAACTATCACCAAGACAAGAGCAAATCATTAAATTAGTAAAGGAATTTGAGCCAATAACAAGTGAGCAATTGGCTGCAAAACTAAATGTTACAAGAGCTGCATTGAGGCCGGATTTAGCAATACTTACTATGACGGCAATTTTAGAGGCGAAACCAAAGGTTGGGTATGTGTATTCTCAAAGACCCTCTTACAGCTTAATACATGACTATATTAGAAACATTAAAGTAAAAGATATAATGTCTAAGCCGATAATGGTAGATGAAAACACTACAGTATATGATGCAATAGTGCATTTATTCCTAAACGATGTAGGAACACTTTTTATAGAAAACAACGGTGTACTTACTGGAGCTGTTTCAAGAAAAGACTTTTTAAAGATGGCTATGGGTGGAACTGATATGCATAAAGTACCAGTAGGCATAATAATGACTAGAATGCCTAATATAATATTTGTAGAAAAAGAAGACGCTGCATACCTGGCTGCACAAAGAATTATGGAACACGAAGTTGATAGTCTTCCAGTAGTAGAAAAAGTATATGATGGTAACAAAGAGTCCTTAAAAATTATAGGTAAAGTATCAAAGACTAATATTACAAGATTATTTGTAAAGATGGGGGAAAATAGTTAGTTTAGGTGAGCGGATAAATATCCGTTAACATAAATAAAATCAAGGAGAATTAAAAAGGGGATGTTTCTTTATGGTAAGTAGAAAGTATGTATATCTCTTTAATGAAGGTAATGCTGCTATGAAAAACTTACTTGGGGGGAAGGGTGCTAATTTAGCTGAAATGACTAACTTAGGCATGCCTGTTCCGCAAGGTTTTACAGTAAGTACAGAAGCTTGCACTAAATACTATGAAGATGGAAAAGAGTTAGCGAAGGAAGTTATAGTTCAAATTTATGAAGCTTTAGCTTATATAGAACAAATAACTGGTAAAAAACTAGGTAGTATACAGAATCCTCTACTTGTATCAGTAAGATCTGGGGCAAGAGCTTCTATGCCTGGCATGATGGACACTATATTAAACCTAGGTCTCAATGATAAAACAGTAGAAGGATTAAAAAACCTTACCAATAACGAAAGATTTGCCTACGATTCTTACAGAAGATTCATTCAGATGTTCTCTGATGTTGTTATGGGGATTGAAAAGAGAAAATTTGAAGATATACTAGATGAGGTTAAAGAGCTGAAGAGGGTTAAATTTGATACAGAATTAACTGCTTCTGATTTAAAGGATATTGTCAAAAAGTACAAGGTTCTATATGAAAAGGAAATGGGAAAAGAATTTCCACAGGAGCCAAAGGAACAGCTTTTAGAAGCCATAACAGCTGTATTTAGTTCATGGGATAACCCAAGAGCTGTAGTATATAGAAGATTAAATGATATACCAGGAGATTGGGGCACAGCAGTAAATGTCCAGTCAATGGTATTTGGTAATATGGGAGATACATCCGGAACAGGAGTTGCATTTACTAGAAACCCAGCAACAGGAGAAAAAGTTATATTTGGTGAGTATCTAATAAATGCACAGGGAGAAGATGTTGTTGCAGGAATAAGAACCCCTCATCCAATTTCAAGGATGCAGCAGGATTTACCGGATTGTTACAAGCAATTTGTAGAAATGGCTGAGAATCTGGAAAAGCATTACAAAGATATGCAGGATATGGAGTTTACTATTGAACAAGGTAAGTTGTACTTTCTGCAAACAAGAAATGGTAAAAGAACAGCACAAGCTGCACTAAAGATAGCCGTTGAAATGGTAGAAGAAGGGCTCATATCTAAGAAAGAAGCTATGCTAAAGGTTGATCCTAAGCAATTAGATTCTCTTTTACATCCCAAATTTAGTGAAAAAGAATTGAAGAGTGCTCAAGTAATAGCTAAAGGACTTCCAGCCTCACCAGGGGCAGCTTGTGGTAAAGTTTATTTTACTGCAGAGGAAGCTAAAATGCATCATGAGCAAGGTGAAAAGGTAATATTAGTAAGACGAGAAACATCCCCAGAGGATATAGAAGGAATGGTAGCAGCAGAGGGCATACTTACTGCTAGAGGGGGAATGACCTCCCATGCAGCAGTTGTTTCTAGAGGAATGGGAACTTGCTGTATAGCTGGATGCAGTGACATAAGAATAAATGAAGATGCTAAAATTTTTGAAGTAGGAGATAAAGTATATCAAGAAGGAGATTATATATCTCTTGACGGAAGTACTGGAAATGTTTATGGTGAAGCAATTAAGACTGTGGAACCTGAGATGAGTGGATATTTCGGAAAGTTTATGAACTGGGCAGATGAAATTAGAGCATTGAAGGTTAGGACTAATGCAGATACACCTAGAGACGCTGAGCAGGCAATTAGATACGGCGCTGAAGGTATAGGACTTTGCAGAACTGAGCACATGTTCTTTGATGAGGATAGAATACCAGCAGTTAGAGAGATGATATTATCAAAAACAGAAGAACAAAGAAGAAAAGCTTTAGATAAGTTACTTCCAATGCAAAAAGAGGATTTCATAGGAATTTATGAAGCCATGGAGAATAGGCCGGTGACTATTAGATTGTTAGATCCCCCACTTCATGAATTCTTACCACAGGCAGATAAGGATGTAAGAGATTTAGCTAAGGAGATGGGACTGAGTTTTGGGGAATTAAAGACAACAGTTGAGTCACTGCACGAGTTTAACCCTATGATGGGACACAGAGGTTGTCGTCTGCCAGTATCCTATCCAGAAATAGCAGAGATGCAGACTAGAGCTATAATAGAAGCTGCTATACATGTAAAAAGGGAAAAAGGGTATGATATAGTCCCAGAAATAATGATACCACTTGTTGGCGAGTTAAAAGAATTAAAGTTTGTTAAGGATATTATTGTAAGAATTGCTGATGAAGTGATAGCCGAAGAGGGAATTGAACTAAAATATATGGTTGGTACTATGATAGAAATACCAAGAGCAGCACTTACAGCAGATCAAATAGCTAAAGAGGCTGAATTTTTCTCCTTTGGAACCAATGATCTTACTCAAATGACCTTTGGGTTCTCAAGAGATGATGCTGGAAAGTTCTTAAAGGATTATTATGATAAAAAGATATATGAGTTTGACCCATTCCAGAAGTTAGATCAGGTAGGAGTAGGTAAACTAGTTACAATGGCAGTGGAACTAGGAAAGATGACAAGGCCAGATATTCACCTTGGAATTTGTGGTGAGCATGGCGGAGATCCATCCTCTGTTGAGTTTTGTCATAATATCGGATTAGATTACGTATCCTGTTCGCCATTTAGGGTTCCTGTAGCAAGATTAGCTGCAGCACAAGCACAGGTTAAAAATAAAAGATACTAAAAGGTTAAAAAGCAGCTGGCGATACCAACTGCTTTTTAACTTTTAGTGTTTTTAAGTAAAAGTAGAAATTTACTGAGTGCTTAATAATTAAGTTTATGTTATTTTAGTAGAAAATTTATTTTCAATAAACTTACCTAGTTGTATAGTAAAATCTAAATGTGCTTCATCATTGGCCGCTGCTTTCTTTAGTAAATATAAAAATGAATTATGATTACATTTTCTAATATTATTATAATAATCTCTTGTAATTTTCCAGAATTTTTGAGGAAAGGATAGATATGACAGTATATACTTATATTCATCTAAGTTCAGAGGACGAACCTTTTCGTAGGAATCGAAACAATCTATTGCAAATTCCACATTCCAATTAGTCTTGTCTCTCTTTAAAAGTCTTCTAAGAAAATAAGATATGTCGTGGGTACAGTAATCCATGCTGCATTTATCAAAATCTATTACCCATAGCTGATTATTTTCATCAAAAATTATGTTTTTATTTACATAATCTAAATGACATAGTGAGGCCATTAGATTATTATTGTTTATAGTTGAACATACTTGTGTAGATATTTGAGCAAGCAGTGAGTTGGTTTCAAAGTGTTGTAAAAAGGTTTTAGAAAATTTATCTCCATGTTTAAAGGCTAAGTTTGAACAAGAAAGAAGTTGTTCAAAGTGTTTATTAATAGAACCAGAGAGATCTTGAAAATTTGTTCTTACAGCACTTCCTTCTATGGGAACAAAACTTTCTCCAACGTTATGCATAAGTGCAAGGTGATTTATAGATTTTAACACATGCTCTTTATTGTCAAAGTTGCATTTAGTACCCTGTATCCATGGAGTTAATATAAACAGCATGCCACTGTACTTTGCAAAACGTCCTTTATCGTCTGTTGGAAGTATTTTAGGAACGTTTATTCCGTTCCGAAATAACCACTCTACAGCAGAATAAACAAAAAGCAATTCTTCTCTAGAAAAGTATACTTTTTTTAAACAATAGGTTGAATTAATTGAGTCTACTTTATATACAGCTCTTTGTTTATCTGTATCTTTAAATTTAACTCTTTCCACTTGTGCCTGCTGTAGGTTGTATTTGGGAAGTACGTATTTTTTTACATTTTCTTCAGATAATAAATCTAAATTAGATTGCTTAGCGGGATAAGGCACTTCTAACACTCCTTAAAAAGCTATTTCCTTATAATAATATTATTCAACTTTTTATAATATACATTTAGGATAAAAAAAGGAGTTTTAAATATATATATAGAATAATTTTAAAAGGTGATGTTTATGATTTTAAGAAAAACAATAGAAGAAAGAGAAAGACTAATACTAATAAATGAAGCAGCCTTTTCTTCAGCTTCAAGAGGAAGGGGAATTAAAGAGGAAGATGATGAAATAAGAACTGCATTTATGGTAGACAGAGATAGAATAATACATAGCAAGTCTTTTAGAAGACTTAAACATAAAACACAGGTGTATATAAAAACCTGGGGAGACCATTATAGAACAAGGCTAACTCATACTCTTGAGGTGGCTCAAATAGGAAAGACCATAGCAAGGGGAATAGGCATTAACGAAGATTTGGTGGAAGCTATAGCTATGGGGCATGATATAGGACATGTGGCATTTGCTCACAATGGTGAAGAAGTTTTAGATGAACTTGTACCAGGAGGGTTTAGACATAATGAAAATAGTATAAGAGTTTTAACTAAAATAGAGAGACAGGGTTTAGGGTTAAATCTTACTAAAGAAGTTTTAGATGGCATATTACATCACAGTGGATTTTCCAATGCAAATTCAGAATCCTTTACGCTAGAGGGGCAGGTAGTTAGATATAGTGATAAAATTGCCTATGTAAACCATGATATTGATGACTCTATTAGAGCAGAGTTATTAAGAGAGGAAGAGCTACCTATAAGTTCTGTTAAAATACTTGGAAAAAGTCATAGTGAAAGAATAGATACATTAGTAAAAGATTGTATTTATAATACTATAAATAATATAAACAAGGGAATAATAAAGGTTTCTCTAAGTGAAGAAATAGGTAGTGCATTAATGGAGCTTAGAGGGTTCATGTTTAAAAAGATTTACATGGGAAATGTGTTGAAAACAGAAAGAGAAAAGGCAAAGTTTGTATTAGAACAGGTTTTCAATTATTTTATTAAAAATCCTAATAAAATGCCAGAACTCTATATTAATATTGTAGAGGAAGAGGGATTGTATAGAGGGGTTGCAGATTATATATCAGGCATGAGTGATGACTACTGTTTGTTGCTGTTTAATAGTATATATGTTCCTAAAATAGTAGTTTACTAGGAATAATTTATATCATTAAATGGGTAAAATAAACATTGTATATTTTGAAGGATATTTAATATTTATAAAGAATATATATAGTAGTTCCTGTAGCAAAAAAGAAAAATGTTTAGCTTTAAAGAAGGAATATAGTAATTTGTGTCGAATATATTTATTTCTAAGCAGGTACCTTCAATCTGGTGATAGTTTATCTCTATTATTCTAATTAAGATATTTTTATATATGTTATTGTGGAATAATACTAAGGGGAACTAACACTATATTTAAATTATAGATAGGTGGGAGCAGCTATTGATATCAGAAGATGTCATTCAAAGGATAAAGGAAGAAAATGATATAGTGGACATTATATCTGAAAGTGTAAAGCTAAAAAGATCTGGCAGAAACTATTCAGGTTTATGTCCATTCCATCATGAAAAAACACCGTCTTTTAGCGTGTCTGCAGATAAACAAATATATAAATGTTTTGGCTGCGGAGAAGCGGGAAATGTCATAACCTTTGTCATGAAAACTAAAAATTTGACTTTTCCTGATGCATTAAAGCTTTTAGCAGATAGAGCTAATATAGATTTAGAACTAGATGAACGTAATACTAGTAATAAAAATAGTTTTGAAAAGCTATATAATTTGAATGTAGAGGCTGCTAGATATTTTTTTAGTTGTTTGCAAAATAATATTGATGCAAAAAAATATTTATTAAACAGAGGTATAACGGAAAGTACTATAAGAAGATTTGGACTTGGATTCTCAGTTGACAGTTGGAATGAACTGTTAAAACATCTGAAAGCTAAGGGTTACTCTGAACTAGATATGCTTTCAAATGGGCTAATAATAAAAAGTCAAAAAGGTTCCTACTATGATAGATTTAGGAATAGGGTTATATTTCCTGTTTTCGACTATAAAGGAAAGGTTATTGGCTTTGGGGGAAGAGTGCTAGATGATTCCAAGCCTAAGTATCTAAATTCTCCAGAAACTCCTGTATTTAAAAAAGGAACAAATTTATATGGGTTAAATTTTGCAATAAAAAGTAATAACTCTAGAATGCTAATCATAGTAGAAGGTTATATGGATTGTATATCCCTTCATCAACATGGAATTACCAATACTGTAGCTTCACTAGGAACTGCTTTAACAATAAATCAAGCAAAGCTTATGAAAAGATATGCAGATAAAGTTATTATTTCCTATGATGCAGATAGCGCTGGTCAAATGGCAACGCTCAGGGGGCTAGATATACTTAGAGAAGTAGGCATGGAGGTTAGGGTGTTAACAGTTCCACAAGGCAAGGACCCTGACGAGTTTATAAGAAACAATGGCAAAGAAGCTTTTTTAAAGCTGGTAGAGGATGCTCTTCCACTTATAGATTATAGAATAAGTATACTTAGAGAAGAAATTGATCTTAATAGTACTGGAGACGTAATAAAATATGCAGAAAGAGCTTTAGAAATAATAACTGAATTAGATCCTATAGAAAAAGAAATTTACATAAAAAAGTTATCAGATGAAACAAGAATTAGAGAACAGGCACTATTTGATATGATAAACAACAAAATTCAAAAAAATGTAAAAAAAGCTGAAAATGTGAATATAGATAGGGATTTTGGACAAAAATTATATTTAGAGCCTGCATACCTAAAGGCCGAAAGAGGTCTTTTAAACATCATGGCAAGAGATATAAAAGCTCTTGAATATGCTGCAGACAATATATTAAAAGATGAATTGATTTTGGAAAGTCATAGAAAAATATATGACTATATTATTGAAAGTGCCCAGTATGGGGAAGAGGAAAGAAAAAAACGTATTGAGATAAAATGTGACAACATAGATACTTCTAGAGAATGGGTAAATGTTTTAGATACTGAATTAGTATATGATGAATATGACTTTAAAGATATAATAACTGATTATATAAAAAGTATAAAAAAGTATAAACTAGAGGAGTCTAAGAAAGAGATTATGAATAAAATAAAACAATATGAGGCTGATGGAAAGTTAGAGGAATCTTTAAAACTTGCTCAAGAGCTCATTCAAATACAAAAAAAGATTGGTGGGATACAGTAATGGCTGAAGGAGGAAAAACAATGAAAGATAAAAGTGCAAAGATGCAAATCGTTAAAAAGCTTATTGAAAAAGGCAAAAAAAATAGCACTTTAACTTATAAAGAAATAATGGATGAATTAGAAGAAATAGATTTAGGTCCTGAGCAAATTGAAAAAATATACGAAGTACTTGAGTCTATGGGAATTGAAGTCATTGGAGATATGCAGGATGTAGAGGTAGATGAAAAAGACTTAGATTTAAGTATTCCAGAAGGTATTGCTATAGATGACCCTGTAAGAATGTATTTAAAGGAGATTGGTAAAGTACCACTTCTTTCACCGGAAGATGAAATTAAGTTAGCTAATAGAATAGAAGAAGGAGATCAAGCTGCAAAAAAGAAGCTTGCAGAAGCTAACTTAAGACTTGTAGTAAGCATAGCGAAAAGATATGTAGGAAGGGGAATGTTATTCCTTGACCTTATTCAAGAAGGAAACCTTGGACTGATAAAGGCAGTAGAAAAGTTTGATTATAGAAAAGGCTTTAAGTTTAGTACTTATGCTACATGGTGGATAAGACAGGCGATAACAAGAGCTATTGCAGACCAGGCAAGAACAATAAGAATACCTGTACATATGGTTGAAACTATTAATAAATTAATAAGGGTTTCAAGACAGTTATTACAAGAATTAGGAAGAGAGCCTCAACCAGAAGAAGTAGCTAAAATTATGGAAATGCCGGTAGATAAGGTAAGAGAAATAATGAAAATAGCTCAAGAACCTGTATCACTAGAAACACCAATAGGTGAAGAAGAGGATAGCCATCTAGGAGATTTTATACCAGATGATGAAGCACCAGCACCAGCAGAAGCAGCAGCCTTTACTATGTTAAAAGAACAGCTTATAAATGTTTTAGACACTCTAACTCCTCGTGAGGAGAAGGTCTTAAGACTAAGATTTGGATTAGATGACGGAAGAGCTAGAACTCTTGAAGAAGTAGGTAAAGAATTTAATGTTACAAGAGAAAGAATAAGACAAATAGAAGCAAAGGCCTTAAGAAAGCTTAGACACCCAAGTAGAAGTAAAAAGTTAAAAGACTATTTAGACTAAAGCACCTATCAAATGGTGCTTTTGTTATATCTTTAATTTTCTGTGAAGAACATCTTTATAGTAATACTGATAACAAAATATGCTATAATATTATAATAGGAAGGTGATGATGTGGAAACTTATAAGTCAATTAAAGGGAAGGGGATATACCCTATAGTAGGAATAAGTGTATTATACAATATCTTTTTAGTGTTACTACTATTTGTAGTAAATTCCTATGAAATCTCTATCATACTTAAAATAACTATTATTGTTTTTAATATATATCAGCTTTATTACATAATTATTTGTACTTCACTAAGTTATTCTATGGACAAGGAAAACTTATATATTACCAGCAGTTTAGGCATAAAAAATATAAAAATTCCTTTCTCATCAATACAAGGTTATAAAAAAGCTAAGGGGTATATAAAAGGAGTGAAGTTATCCGGCTATGGCAAAAATCATTTTGCTATTGGGAGAGCAATAATTGAAAAAATAGGAAGTACCTATATGTTTGTTACTTCAACAGAAAATATAATTTATCTAAAAACAGAGGATATGAATTACGGCTTGTCCCCTGAAGACTTTAATAAGTTTGAAAAAGAATTAAGAGAGAATGATATTAATGAAATAAGTTGGGAACATAAGGCGAATAGAAACATTAATCTTTATAAGGATAAGAAATTTTTTGTTCCATTTATAATAGTGGCGGTACTGTCGCTTACGATTGCATTAAATCCTATATTATTATACTTGTATAATATGCTTCCGGCTATGATGCCTTTAAATTTTGATTCTCAATTTTTAGCCATAAAGTTGGGAACAGGTAAGCAATTTGCATTTAAACAAATGGTTTACGGACTTCTTAATATGGCTATTCTTTTCTGTATGTATTATGCAGCTTATTTTTGTGCAAAATACGATAGAAAGTCATCCTATAAGTTTATTTATATATCTCTAATTATATCCATAACTTTTTTTATTATGCAGATTAGAATTTTACTTACATTTAGATAAAGAATGGAGAATGAAACATGGAGTTAAGTATAAGACTTGAAACTATTGCATCAATGGTAGATAAATGTGAATGTGTAGTAGATGTAGGCACTGATCATGGATACATACCTATTTATTTAGTCAGAAACAACATATGTAACACAGCTATTGCTTCTGACATTAATAAAGGTCCTGTTGAAAAGGCAAGGTTTAATGTAAGAATTGAAGGTTTAGAAGATAAAATAAATTGTAGATTAGGTGGAGGGTTAACCACTATAAATAAAGGTGAGGTTCAGGGTATAGTTATTGCAGGTATGGGAGGAAACCTAATAAGAGATATAATAGAAGAAAGAAAAGAAATATTTAAGGAAGTGAAATTTGCAGTACTTCAGCCTGTTCAAAATCCTGAGGTTTTAAGAGAATACATCTACCAAAAGGGGTATAAAATAATTGATGAAGAGTTATGTATTGATGAAAATAGATTTTACGAAATAATTAAGATAAAGTACGATAATAACCCTAAAAAAGTGGATGAAATATTTTATGAAGTTGGTAAGAGTTTAGTAGATAAAAAGCATTCCCTTCTTCCTAAATTTATTGAAGAAAAGATAAAAAAATATAATAAAATATTATTAAATATTAAAGAAAATACAGAACTAGCAGATAAAAGAAAGAAAGAGCTTAGGGTTAAAATAGATAGATTGGAGGAACTATTACAATGTCTTTAAAAGTAAAGAATATACATAGTATAATGGAGAAACATGCTCCAGCGAGGCTTAAACAAAGCTATGATAATGTTGGTCTTATGGTAGGCGATATGAATAGTGAAGTATCATCTATACTTATAGCCTTAGATTGTACTATGGATGTAGTAGAAGAGGCAAAGAAAAAAGGATGTAATCTAATCTTTACACACCATCCCCTGCTTTTTAAAAAGCCTTCTAATATAACTACAGATACACTACTTGGAAGGAAGATAATAGAGCTTATAAGAAATGATATTAGTTTATATTCTAGCCACACCAATCTAGATGCTGTAAAGGGTGGAATAAATGATATAATTATGAACCTCCTAGGTATGGATAAGTGCAAGATTATTGAGCCTATAGAAGGAACAAGTGGTAATGAAGAAGGTTCTGGTATAGGCAGAATTGCAGAGCTTAAGGAAGTTATTACCTTAGATCAATTTTGTGATAGAATAAAAAAGGCCTTAAATATTTCAGTACTAAGATATGCAGGACCTGAATCTAAAAAAATAACAAAGGTAGCAGTTATAAATGGAAGTGGGCAGGATTATTTTAGTGCTGCTAAAAAGATGGGTGCAGACTGTGTAATTACAGGAGACACTACATACCATTATGTTAGTGATTTTCAAGAAGAGGGAATAGCTATAATTGATGCTGGACATTTTGGAACAGAGTGGCCTGCTATGACATTAGTTGCAGAGTATTTAAAAAAACAAATAGAAGATATGGGCTTTAATAGCACTATTATTTTATCGGAAACTTCTCGAAATCCTTATAAGTATAAATAGGAGCAATAGCATAATTCATTTCCTATTTACCAAAGTAGATAATATAAAATATTTATTAGGTATGTAGTAAAAGAAGGTTATTGTGATAACTAAGAATATTAGGAAGTAAATTTTATTTGCATTTATGTATTCACTATGATATTATAGTACCTGTGAGTAAGCCAGACAATCGCTGCTGTGGAAACACAGGAGAGGAAAGTCCGAGCTCCATAGGGCAGGGTGCTGGGTAATACCCAGTCAGGGTGACCTGAAGGAAAGTGCAACAGAGATATACCGCCGAAACTCAGTTTCGGTAAGGGTGGAAAGGCGAGGTAAGAGCTCACCAGCGCATTGGCGACTTTGCGGCTATGTAAACCCCATCTGGAGCAAGATCGAATAGGGAAGCATTATGGGGCGGCCCGTCCCGCTTCCGGGTGTATCGCTGGAGCCTATTGGTAACAATAGGCCTAGATAGATGATTGTCAAATACAGAACTCGGCTTATAGACTTACTCCTTTATACCGTGAAAAACACTAGGTTCATGCCTAGTGTTTTTGTTATATAATTAATTACTATGTTACTTAAACTATTGCATCTTTATTCAAACTTCGATGAATATAAGCTGTTGTTTTAAGTGATAGGTACTCAGCTTTTAAAAGTCCCATTGATATCTTATCATAGTATTTACCATCTTTATATATTTCCTGTTTTAAAACTCCTTCAACTTTGTAACCACATTTCTCATAGCATCTTATTGCAGATTCATTGTAAGAGTATACGATAAGTCGAATCTTATTTATATTCATTTGCATAAATACGAAATCTGTAAGAACCCTCATAGCATCAGTGCCATAACCTTTACCTCGATATTGTCTATTGCCAATAAATATACCAACGGTAGCAACACTATTTTTCCAGTCTACGCTATTTATGCTGCAGCCACCAATAAACTTACTATCATTAAGTGTTTCAATTGCAAATTTATACGTATCATTAAGTGCCGTGACTGATTGGAACCATTTCTCCTCTTCATGGAGAGTCATAGGATAAGGTATATCCGGCGTTAGGCTCTTAATTATTTCTGGGTCATTTATATAGGTTACTCTTAAAGGTATATCTTCTTTTCTATATTCTCTTAATCTGACTTTTTTTCCTATGTACATAATAAGCCCTCCTTTATGGTATCTATCCAGCATATAAAATGATATAAAAAGCTATAGTTAAGCTTTATAGTTCATCACAAATTATAGTATATACCATAAGATGGCTAAATTATTCCAATAGCCACCAAAATTGTTAAACAGAAATATAATATCAGGTATATTTGAAGTATATAAGAATATAATATTATCAGGAGTGTAGACTCTAATAGTGCTTTTACAATATCTCAGAGAGAAAACGAGAAGTATACATTTTTATATACTTCTTGTTTTCTTTTTTTCTTAGAGCAGTTAATTTTATTATAAGATTTGATAAAAATAGGAAGTGATTTTTACTAATAATTCATATAATTTATATTCTATTCACGTATATACATTCACTATGGTAAAGCAATAATAAAGTTTGATAATATTTAGATTTTCATTGAAAAAGTACAAACCCTATTATAAAATGATATAGCGATGTAAAGGATAACAAAAAAATATAGTATATAATGGAGTTTGGAGGAAAAACATGTTAAAAGTATTATTAGCATTTATGATTTTTAGTGGTGTCTGGTTTTCATTTTTGCTTATAAAAGACTATATGAACAAAAAGAAAGCTAGGACTCTTGAGAAAGATAGTTTTACAAAGTTAGGCATCATAGGAATGATAGCTAACTTTTTTGATACATTAGGTATAGGAAGCTTTGCAATTGAGACTTCGCTTTTCAAAAGTTTAAAGGTAGTTGAAGATAAGAAAATTCCAGGAACCCTAAATGTTGGGTGCACAATACCTACTATACTTGAGGCGTTGATATTTATGACTGTTATTGAGGTTGACCCAGTAACTTTGTTTAGTATGCTTGCGTCAGCAGTGCTAGGAGCGCTAGTTGGAGCAGAGATTGTTTCTAAATTTAATGAAAAGACTATACAACTTGTAATGGGCACAGCACTTCTTATTGTAGCTGCAATTATGATAGCGGGACAGTTAAAGCTTTTCCCAGTAGGCGGAGATGCTATAGGTCTTACAGGAATAAAACTAGTAGCTGGAATAGTAGGGAATTTTGTTTTTGCAGCACTTATGACAGTTGGAATAGGCTTATACGCACCTTGTATGGCACTTATTTTTGCACTAGGAATGGGCCCAAAAGCAGCATTTCCTATAATGATGGGTTCCTGCGCGGTACTATTACCTTTCTCTTCTTACAAGTTTATAAAAAATGGAGCTTATTCATCAAAGGCAGCAGTGGCTATTACTATACTAGGTTCTGCAGGAGTTTTAATTGCAGCCTACCTTGTTAAATCATTACCTCTTGATACATTAAAATGGGTAGTTGTTCTTGTAATATTATACACATCTGTGTTGATGTTTAAATCTGTGAAAAAGATTGCAAGTAGAGGAGAAATCCTGGAGAATGCAGCATAATAATATTCTATGTTAACATAAAAGACTTTCAGTTAATTAATTAAAGCTGAAGGTCTTTATGTTTTTTGGTGACTACCTTTTATACCATTATATGAAAAGCCTAGAATTCTGTTTATATAAATACAAATTTAGTGATATAATGGTTACTATATAAAAATAAAGAGAGGACGTGAAAGGTATGAATCCAATAGCTTTTTCCATTAATGGATTTGAAATTAGATGGTATGGAATAATTATTGCACTTGGAGTTACTTCTGCCCTTATATTAGCAAATTTTAATTGTAAAATGAAAAGGTTTGATTTCGAAAAACTCTTAGATACTTTTTTAATAGCCTTTCCTTTTTCTATTATAGGAGCAAGGCTTTACTATGTAATATTTCAATTTGATGATTATAGATATAACCTTATTGATGTGTTTAATATAAGACAGGGTGGTCTTGCTATTCATGGAGGCGTTTTACTTGGTCTAACAGCAGCTTATATTTATACAAGAAAAAAGAAATATGATTTCTTATTTATGGCAGACATTGCAGCTCCTTCTCTAATATTAGGGCAGGCAATAGGTAGATGGGGAAACTTTTTTAATGGCGAGGCTCATGGAGGACCGGTATCCTATGAATTCATTCAGAAGTTTCCTTTGTTTATACAAAAGGGTATGTATATAGATGGAAGTTATTATCATCCCACTTTTTTATACGAATCTCTATGGAATATTTGTGTTTGTCTAGTACTTATTTACCTGTTGTCAAAAACTTTAAAAAAGGGTTATGTAATATTTTCCTATATAGGGTTATATTCTTTAGGAAGATTTTTTATTGAAGGATTAAGGACAGATAGTTTAATGCTGGGCAGTATAAGGGTAGCACAATTAGTAAGTTTATCTGGAGTATTATTATCTATTGTATTTTTTATATTGGTGCATAAGGGGTCAGGCGAAAAAAATAAAGAAAATAATAAAGCATGATAGCCCTTAGCTAAATAAATAGGCGAATTAGGTTAATTAGTTCTAGAATAAACGAGGCTAATTATTACTTTTGGAGGAAGAGAATTTATGCTTGGGGAAGAAATAATAAAGAATGAAGGTGTTTTCGGGGCCATATATGAAAAGTTAACAGACAGGGATATACGTAAATCAATGGGAATGTTTTATACTCCTGATTTTATAATAGATTATATACTTAAGAATACAGTTTCTAAAGCAGATGTAGTTAAAAATCCATTTGTTAAGATACTTGATCCTGCTTGCGGGGCAGGTTATTTTTTAGTGAAGGCTTATGATATATTAAAAAATAAGTTTATTACAAATTTAAAACTTATTAGAGAACTATATGCTGATGAAACCTATTATATTGAAGAATACAGCCAATTTAACAGTAACTACACTACTGGAGACAGAGGTAAAAGTTTAAAAAAGGTTAAGGGTAATGATTACTGGACAGAAGAAATTATACACTATCATATATTAAAAAATTGCCTTTATGGTGCAGACTTAGATCCTGTAGCTGTAGCTATTACTAAAAACAATCTTATAAAAAAAGGCAATGAAAAATTAGAAATAAGTTTCAATATAGTACAGTGTGATAGTCTATTAAAATGGGAACAGTCAATTTTACATAAGGAACATAAAGTTTTAAATGATATATTTAGACTGCAGAATAAATACAGTAACAGATCAGAGGAAATAGATAGTTATCAGGTAATAGAGAAGTTAAGTAATTTTTGGAGCAATGAATTTGATTATATAATAGGAAATCCTCCCTATGTAATGATGCTTAAATCAGAAACTAGTGAAACTTACTGGAAATACATTTTAAATAAGTATAATACCGTAGGATATAAAAAGAATATATTCTATCTACTTATGGAAAGAAGTCTAGAAAAACTTAAACCTGGTGGAATGCACGGGTTTATAATACCAGATAGGTACTTTTTTGCAAGTAGTTATATTAGTTCAAGATGCAGTTTAGTTAGAAATGCCAAGCTATTAAGTGTTACTCAGTTTTCTAGTAAAATATTTAAAGATGCCATTGTTGGGACAGCAGTGTATATTTTAGAAAAAAGTAAATATGAAGATAACCATGAAATATCTTTAAAATTAGATTATATAGACGAAGAAAACTTTTGTCGTTCTCAAGTTAGCCAAAAAGAAATAGCAAAAGATGAGAAGTGTATCATAAATATTCTCACAAAGTTGAACTACAAGAGTATAATAGAAAAAATAAAAATTAATTCCTTAGAACTTAAGGAATTCTGTAATATTCATGTAGGAATGATGATCAAAAATAAAGAAAAGAATTTTAAGGATGCTTATGGAATGACAAATAGAGATAGAATAGCTTTAGGAAGAGACCTTGGTAAATATACTATAGAGAATAATGATAGATATTGCTATTTACAAGGAATGAGTGTATTTGGTGGAACTAAGAAAATAGAAAAACACAGAAAGAATCCTAAAATCTTACTAAGGAAAACTGGCAGTAGTATAGTAGCCAGTCTAGACAAAGAAGGTACTTTTGCAGAACAATCTGTATATATGATTATTCCCTTTGAGGAAGATGATGTATATAATTTACTAGGACAAATACAATCAAAGTTATCTAACTTCTATTTTATAAAAGCTCTTATAACAAATCCTGAAGCTTATCCCTACATACAACATTATGATTTAGAAAGAATACCTATACACAGAGAGGTTTTAAGCAGTAATATTTATTCAGAAATAATAAAAAAAATAGTAAATCTTAAAGAGGATATAAAGAGCATCAAATTCAGCCCTTTAATCATGAAAAATAGTTACGAGGATATTCTAGGGGAGTATAGAATTCTAAAGAATGAGGAAAAAAGATTGAGGGAAGAGCTAAATGTCTGTGTAAAAAGTAGTAATGAAATACTATATGCAGCTTATCAGTTGTCGGAAAAAGAAATAGAGTTAATAGAAAACTGTAATACTAACTGTGAGTTAAGGGAAATTGATGAGTACAATACAGAGCATATTAAGTATTATGAAGGGCTTATTAATGAAATATATAGAGAAATAAAGACAAAGAGTGTAAATATTTTAAGTCATGTTGGAAAGTATTTAGCTGTTAAAGATTTAGAAAGAGAGTTGGCTAAGGCTATTCCCAATATTGATGTACTAATAGAAATACTTAAAGAACATAGATTTGATAAAAAAGAGGTATGTATAATAAGAGAAGTTTTAAATTTATGTTCAGACAGTTGGAGCAAGTATGTAAAAGAAAAGGTTTCAAATAAGAAGGGAAAAGAGCTAGTAAGATACAGTAAAAATGAGTATGGATTAACTCTTTGGACGGAAGAAGTCCATAACATCTGGTTTAAAGATAAAGGAAAGTAAAAATTTAAATTAACATTTATATAAGTATAATATATAAATGTTAATTTAAAAGTATTCTAAAAATATTTTAGGAATAATGAGAACTATAAACAAGGGACTGATTTAACTTGCATAAATCAGTCCCTTAAAAGGTCAATAGAGAAAAACTATATTTAAATTATTCGGACAGTGTTAAAGTTAGGAGCTTGTTTTTACCATCTCGATAAACATCTATCTGTATCTGATCTCCAGATTTATGCTCACCTTTTATTTTATTAATATCATTAATGGATTTAACAGATTTACCATCAAACTTTAAAATTATATCTCCAGTTTTAAGACCAGATTTTTCTGCCGGACTGAACTCTTCTACTTGAGCCACATAAACTCCTTCAGGCATATTGTAACGTTTTGCCATATCTGAAGTAATATCTCTACCAGCTATACCAATTTTTAAAATAGGTTTCAGCAAAGTACTTATTTTTGGTTTTACAATATCTATAGGAATAGAGAAACCAAGACCTTCAACACCGTCACCACCCATTTTAGCACTGTTGACACCTATAACCTGACCGTAAGAGTTAACTAAAGCACCACCACTATTCCCAGGATTTATAGCAGCATCTGTTTGTATAAGAGTTTGGGTAACATTACCTACTTTAATTTCTCTATTTGCAGCACTTATTACACCAGTAGTAACAGAACCTAACAGTTCCTTTCCTAAAGGGTTTCCTATGGCAACTACAGGATCTCCTACCTGCATATCTTTAGAATTGCCCAGCTCTGCTACTGCAGGCATTTTGACATTCTCTGTTACTTTAACTATAGCTAAATCTAAATCTGCATCGTAGTTTATTATCTTGGCTTGAACTTCCTTCTTGTTATTAAAGATAATACTTACCTTATTCGCTCCCTCTATAACATGATAATTGGTAAGTATATAACCTTCTTCATTAATTATAATTCCAGAGCCTAAGCCTTCTTGCGATTGAGAAAATCCAAAGTAGTCTGGATCGCTTTGACTTTTAGTAGATACACCTACTACAGCAGGGCCTACCTTTTTAGCTATCTCAGAAACAGAAAGAGCACCAGAATTTGTAGACATAGGTGAAGGCTTTAGATAAGTACTTTCTGTTTTGTTTTCTACCATACTCTGGTATAGTGGTGTACTTTTAAACAAATCCGATTTAGGTAGTAGATATAATGAAGCTGCAGTAGAAGCAGCTCCTCCTACCATGCTGCAAATTAATCCTACTACTACATAAGATAGAGCTTTTTTTCTTCTAGGTCCTTTCTTTCTATTTGATTGGTTAACTTCTACATAATCTGTAGTAATAATATTATTTTTATTGAAAATTTCTCTATCATCTCTATTAAAATCATTATTTATACTAGAATTATTAAAATTGTCCATAATATCTTCCTCCAAGGTAAATTTATTTTATAGCTATATAATAATTTGAATTTGTTACAGTTTAGTGACAAAAGTGTTAATGATGTGAAACTTTTTTGTTTATCTATTGTTACAATTAATTATATAAAATTTTTATTGTTATTGACAATATAGAAGCATTAATATAAAATAGTACGAGTGGTTATTTAGGAGGCTAAATAAATGAATGAAAAGTTTGAACACGAAGTAGAAAAATGGGTAGGGCATTGGATTAAGATAATTAATAGAAATATGATAAATATACACAATCAGAAGTTGGAGAAGTATGGATTTACCGTATCTCAACTAAGTGTGCTGTCACGACTTTGGAGACAGGATGGTTTAACTCAGAAGGAAATTGCAAAAAAATTGAAGATAAAGCCGCCATCTCTGACAGGGTTAATAGATACATTAGTAACTAAAGGTTGGGTAGTGAGAAGAGAAGATAAGGTAGATGCAAGAATTAACAGGATTTATCTTACAGAAGAAGGACAGGAACTTAAACTTAAAAGCTTAGAAGTGGTAGATGAAATGGAAAAGTTGATTTGTGAAGGATTTTCACCAGAGGAAAAATTGTTGATGCTTTCATGGTTAAAGAAACTTAATAACAATCTAGAACAACATTAATAAGACTTCAGCAGAAAATACAAGAGATACTATTCTGTAAAATTATTTAGGAACCTAATATTTAGGGTCTTAATATTATGATAAATGGGGTTGAGTTTATTAATAATTTTCAAATATAAATTTAGGAGGGATTTTATGGATCGTTCAAAAAAATTAGCAGAGCAAAGTATAGGAAAATTACTATTAGAATTTTCTGTTCCAGCTATAGTTGGAATGTTAGTTAACTCTTTATATATAGTAATAGATAGAATATTCATAGGAAGAGTTGTAGGTGCAATGGCAATTTCAGGGGTAAGTCTTACATTTCCTATAGGAATAGTAATTATGGCCTTTGGAATGCTGGTAGGTATAGGGGCAGCAGCTCAAATATCTATAAAATTGGGGCAGCATAAGAAAGATGAAGCGGAAAAAATATTGGGAAATGCATTTATTTTACTTATAATTGTTTCTTTAATTGTTTCAGTTTTAGGGTTAACATTCTTAGATCCGATGTTAAGATCTTTTGGAGCTAGTGATAACACTATAGTTTATGCCAAAGAATTTATTACAATAATATTATTTGGTGCCGTACTACAAAATATAGGTTTTGGTTTAAATAATATTATTCGTTCTGAGGGAAATCCTAAAAAAGCAATGATGACTATGCTAATTGGCTGTATATTAAATATAATTTTAGATTTTATTTTTATATTTGGTTTCGGCTGGGGAATTAAAGGAGCAGCAATGGCTACAGTTATTTCACAAGCTGTTAACAGTATTTGGGTAGTGTCATACTTTAGAGGCAAAAACAGTATGTTGAAGCTTAAAAAGGAAAACTTCAAGATTGACAAGAACATAGTTGCAGGTATATTTGCTATAGGTATGTCACCTTTTGCTATGCAGATAGCGTCCAGTGCAGTTAATATTATTTTAAATAATAGTCTTGCTACCTATGGTGGAGATTTGGCTATAGGTGCCTTTGGTATAATAAATAGTATAGCTACTATTTTTCTAATGCCTATCTTTGGTATAAATCAGGGGTCACAACCTATAATAGGATTCAATTATGGTGCAAAACTATACGATCGTGTAAAAAGTGCATTAAAATTAGCAGGAATAGCGGCTGTTATAGTATCAACGACAGGAACAATTGCTGTTCATGTTTTTCCTACAGTTTTAGTAAGTATGTTTAATAAATCCGATGCAGAGTTAACAGCTATAACTGTTCATGGAATAAAAATATTTATGATAATGTTCCCTGTAGTTGGTTTTCAAATTGTTAGTTCAAACTTCTTCCAAGCAATTGGTAAGGCTAAAATATCTATGCTTTTAGCTCTTTTAAGACAAGTTATAATTCTTATACCTATGCTGTTAATACTTCCAAATATATATAATTTAAATGGAATATGGATGGCAGCACCAATATCAGATTTCATAGCCTCTATTTTAACCGCAGTGTTCTTGTTTATAGAAATGAAGAAACTAAGTGAGGAAAGAGAAATAGGAGCTAATTCTAAAGTATCAATGGGATATTCTAAATAAAAGAAGAGACTGTATTTTTAGCAGTCTCTTTTTGTACATTAAATTACTAACCTTTAGTACTAACCCTATCAATATCTAAAGCACTGTGAGATGGCTTTTTCATCATTTCTTCTTCATAAATAACATCTGGTCTAGAAAACTTCTTATTCTGCGGCTTTGTTGCCTTTTTACTTTCTCTGTGTGTCATTCAGTTCACTTCCTTTTGTATATTATGAATACTTAAAGATTAAAAAGTTCTGTGTAATGGTTTCATTTTATAGGATGTCTATTAAAAAAGTTTTTATACTTTTCAATTATATATGCTAAAATATAATAATTAAGGAAAGAATTTAAAATATAAGAACATCTATTAAAGGTGGGTTAAAATGATTTATTTAGTACTAATACTCTTTTTATCAATTTTTGCAGCAGCAAATATATTCATAGGACTTAGAGGTTTAGATATTTTAAGACACTTTATGCCAACTATAAGTATATATATTTATTGGGCATTATTTGCTTCAATAGCTCTATCCGTGTTTATTGGAAGAGTAGGAAGAGGCTATTTACCAGCAGCTCTAGATAGAGTTTTTAATATAATAGGTGGTTACTGGCTTGCTGCTCTAGTATATTTTTTAATTGGAGCCATGCTTTTTGGCGTTGTGAATATAGTAATAAGATTATTTAAGATTAAGTCTTACTACAGAGGCAATACGGATATTCACTTGATTTTAAATTTGGCTGCTATCTTTATAATAATACTATTACTAGCATATGGAACCTATAATGCAGGTCATAGTAAGGTGATCAATTACGAGATTAACATAGACAAAAAAGCGGGAGCTTTAAAGGAACTAAATATAGTAACTGTTTCTGATATACATCTAGGAAGCTTAATAGGAAAAGGCAGATTAGATAAGATGGTAAGTGAAATTAATAAACTTAACCCAGATATAGTATTTTTAGCGGGAGACATAATAGATGATGATATAGAGCCTTTTATAAATAATAATATGGGAGAATCCTTTAGACATATTAAATCAAAGTATGGTGTTTACGGAGTATTAGGAAATCATGACTACTTCGGTGGTAGTATAGAAAAAGTTGAAAAGGCCTATAAAGAGGCAAACATAAATATTTTAAGAGATAAAATGGTTAAAGTAAGTGATTCCTTTTATGTAGTAGGAAGAGAAGATGCTTCTGCGGGAAGAGTGATAGGTGGAAAAAGAAAAGAGGTATCCGTTATTACTAAGGATGCTGATAAATCACTACCATTAATTATACTAGATCATCAACCTGTGAAACTAGAAGAAACAAAAAAAGCTGAAGTAGATTTACAGTTTTCGGGACATACACACAAGGGACAGTTTTTTCCTGCAGGTTTGGTAACTGAGAGAGTATTTAAAATTGACTGGGGGTATCTAAAGGAAGATAATTTTAATGTTATAGTATCCTCTGGATATGGTACCTGGGGTCCTCCAATAAGAGTAGGAAGTAATTCTGAAATTGTGAGGACAATAGTGAAGTTTTCAAAATAGAAGGCCTCAAAGTAGTAGCTTGGAAAGGATAATAATATGTATGACAAACATAAAAGTATCAGGATATTAGGAAAAGAGTATGAAAAAGCTATGGATAAGGTAAAAAGAAAGACCTATGGAAGTTTTTACACTCCAGACTATATAGTAGACTACATAATAGAAAATACACTAAGTAATTTAAATTTAGTAGATAATCCTTTTGTGAAAATTTTAGACCCTTCCTGCGGTGTGGGATATTTTTTAATTAAGGCTTATGATGTATTAAAGAGTAAGTTTAGTGATAACATTGAACTTATAAGAAAAAAATACTTAAAAGAAGAATATAGCATCAGCGTAAATGGTAAGTTGAAAAAACTAACTGGAGAAGACTATTGGAAAAAGAAAAATCTACACTATCATATCTTAAAGTATTGTATTTATGGTGCAGATATTGATGATGAAGCTGTACAAATCACTAAAGCAAATTTATTATCTAAAGGAGTATATGATTTAGATTTAAGTGATAATATTGTTTGCTGTGATAGTTTAATAAGATGGGAGGAGGATTACTGCTTTGAGAATGAGGAGATATTTACCTCAGGGAAATTTTTGTGCAAATATAGAGATATAAATTTTAAAAGTACAGAGAAGTATTTGAATAAGGATGAACTATTAGAATTACGAAATATACGTAACTTTTGGGGAAAAAAATATGACTATATCATTGGTAACCCACCTTGGGTTTCTTTAAATAGAAAATATAAAAAGAATATTGATGATAACTTATTAAACTACTATATTACTAAATATGATGGAAATAAGTACCTTCCTAATTTATATGAATTTTTTTTAAAAAGAGCAATTGATTTGATAAAAAATACTGGAAGAGTTGGGTTTATTATACCAGATAGATTTGCAAAAAATCTTCAGTACAAGTTATTGAGGAAAGAATTGTTAACTAATTATAAAATAGTACATTTAGCATTCCAAGTAAACTTTCCAGAAATAAATACGGATACTATGATACTTATATTAGAAAAAGATTATGAAGAGAATAGCAAAATAAGCATAAACATATTTAATAAAAGGCAATATGATATTCATCAAAAAGAATACCTTAGTACCGAAGATTACGAATTTATTTATGAAAGCAATAGTGACTATAAATTGATAAAGGAAAAAGTAGAAAATAAAAGTGTAACCTTAGGCGATATAAGCACAACTTTTACAGGGTTTATTGGTGACTCTAAAAAGATATCAACAGAGAAAGTTACCAGCAAACAGGTAGAAATATTAAAGGGAGAAAATATTAATAGATTTAATATTATAAGTAGATATTATTACGAATTTATTCCTGAAAATCTAAAGGGTGGTACTAAGAATATAAAAAAATTAGCATGTCCTTTGAAGATTGTTGTAAGAAAAACGGGAAATAAAATAATAGCTGCATTGGATACAGAAGGCTATATTATTGAACAATCCCTCTATGGAATAATAAATTTAAGAGAAGGATTTTCCTATAAATATGTTTTAGCAGTACTAAACTCAAGGCTAACAGAGTGGTATTACTCTAATTTTCTTATAACAAACATAAATTCTACTCCTCAGATAAAGAAGTATGGGTTGGATAGACTTCCTATTAAATGTTGCAGTAAAGAGAAGCAAACTACAATAGAAGGACTGGTAGATAAAATTAGTGCCAAAGCAAAGAAGCTAATAAATGAAAAGGCTGCTAATAAAAATGATAGTAATATGGAAGACAAGAAACAACTTAAGGAACTTCAAAGAAAATTAAACTATGAAATATTTAGTCTGTATGAACTAGAGTACGAAGATATAAATAAAATTTCAATAGACTACTAATTTATTTGTGAAATTTAAGTAACTACTGTTAGTATATATAAAATGAATTGAAACATCTGTAACAGGTGCTTATTTTTATATAAGATTTATTAAAAAAAGAAGTCCACATGTAGCAACATGTGGAGGGGAAGTGAAAGGGATCAGTTTAGAGGAGGCGGTTAGATTAATTTTACTCCCTTTTATATTTATATATCTAAATTTAAGAAAATTACAATTATAATATAGTTTCTTAATAAGGCTTATTTAGACAATATTTAACCTAAAATTACTATAAAGGTTATTTCTTATTTATAATAATAACAAATCAAAGAAAATAAGTCAATGAAATAAGTTGGAATTTTAATAATATTTTAAAATGTCTGTAAAATACCAAAGTACCGTAGTACGTCATCTAAAACAACTATTTAACATAAAGTATAATTTTTATCTCTTTAACAATTAAGCAGAGAACTCAAATCTCTGATTTGCAGTGAATCGCTTACTCATTCGACTAAAAGGAGAAGGAGTTTCATTTAAAGTTCTAAATACTATTTGGAGTGTACAAAAGGAGTTAAAGGCAAAGTTCGTACTGATACGAATGATCAATGTTATTTAATTGGTTTTTCTCTGTCAGTACCAGAACGTTTTGATGAAAATCACATTAAACATATTGACTTTTGCAATTAGAAGTGATAATATATTAAATGTAAGGTGAATAAAAATTAATAATTTAATGAATCATCCGTATAATCTTGAAAATATGGTTCGAGAGTATCTACCAGATTACCGTAAATATCTGACTATGGGTGAATCCGTCAAAGCAGCTCCTTTGTATTTAGGTTTCTGCTTCGGGTTTACTCATAATCCGAAGTAGAAACTTTTTTATTTAAAGGAGGAAAATAAATATGTATATGGAAAAGGTTAAACCTGAAGAAGAAAAAAAATCCTTTTTGGACTCATTTTTTAAACTAACAGAGAATAATACAACAGTAAAAACAGAAATAATTGCTGGAATTACTACTTTTATAACTATGGCATACATAATATTCGTAAATCCAAGCATTTTAATGCAGTCAGGAATGAATTCTCAGGGACTTGTTGGAGAAGCAGCAGTTAAAGCAGGTATATCAGCAATAAATGACCCTGTAGTAGCTTCAGTATTTGGTGCTACCTGTATTGCAGCAGCGATTGGTACTTTTGTAATGGCTCTTTATGCTAATTTACCATTTGCTCAGGCCCCAGGAATGGGATTGAATGCTTTCTTTACTTATAGTGTATGTTTAACTTTGGGATATACTTGGCAGCAGGCATTAGCTGCGGTATTTGTGTCAGGACTTCTTTTTATAGTAATTACAGTAACATCAATTAGAGAAAAAATAGTAGATGCACTTCCACATAATCTTAAGCTTGCAATATCTGGTGGTATAGGACTTTTCATAGCCCTTATAGGACTTAAAAGTGGTGGTATTATCGTAGCAAGCCCAGCAACTTTAGTTAGCTTTGGAAGCTTTACAAATCCTCATGCACTAGTTACACTTATAGGAATAGTTATTACAGGGGTTTTAATGTCAAGAGGAATTAAAGGGTCAATGCTTTTAGGAATAATAATTACAACGGTAGTTGGAATTCCATTTGGAATTACTCATCTTGAAGGAATAAAAATTATAAGTGCACCTCCATCACTAGCGCCAACTTTCTTTGCCTTTGACTTCCAAGGTCTTTTAGGACTTGGTAAGGCTGGTATGGTAGGAGCTTTCACAAGCTTAGTAATGGTTGTTATAACCTTCAGTTTAGTAGACTTGTTTGATACAATAGGAACTTTAGTTGGAACAGCACAAAAGGCAAAGATGATTGATAAAGATGGAAGAGTTAAAAATATGAATAAAGCTCTTTTATCAGATGCTTTAGCAACTACTTTTGGTTCAATGCTTGGAACTAGTACAGTAGTAACTTATGTAGAATCTACATCTGGTATATCAGAAGGTGGAAGAACAGGACTTACAGCCTTTACAACAGGAGTTTTATTTATACTAGCAATGTTCTTTGGTGGACTAGTTGGAGTAGTTCCAGCAGAAGCAACAGCACCAGCACTTGTTATAGTTGGAGTACTTATGATGGGTGCAGTAACTAAGATTAATTTTGATGATTTTACAGAAGCATTACCAGCATTCTTTACAATAGCTATTATGCCTTTTAGTTATAGTATAGCAAACGGGATAGCAGCGGGAATAATATTCTATCCTATAGTAAAGCTTGCAACAGGAAAAGCTAAAGAGGTGCATCCAATAGTATATGTACTTGCGGCATTGTTTATATTAAGATTCACACTACTTCCACAGTAGTAGCAAAAGACGGCGTAGCTTGGGAATTGTTTCCTGGGTTGCGTCGTCTTTTATTTTTATGTTGTTGCATTACTGGAAAGCATAACATAAAATGAAAGCATAAGAAATAAAGGAGGAGGTTATGTTGAAGATAATGAAAATAGCTTTAGCAGCAGTTTTAATATTACTAGTGATTACAACTTTTAATATAATTTACTTTGGAGAGAGTTCTAAACCAGAGAAGTCTGACTGCATAATTGTACTTGGTTGTCAGGTTTATGGGAAAACCCCTAGCCCTTTTTTAGTCTGGAGAACAGAACATGCTCTTAAGTTATATAGAGATGGATATGGGAAATACATTATAGTTTCCGGGGGTAAGGGACCAGGAGAAGAAATATCTGAGGCAGAAGCAATGAGGAGATATTTGTTGTCCAAAGGAGTGGATGACGGGAAAATACTTGTGGAAGACATGTCTGGTTCAACAATGGCAAATTTAATAAATAGTCAGGCTGTCATGAGGGAGAAAAGATTAGAGACAGCCATTATAGTATCTAATAAATATCATCTTAAGAGAGCGTCATTGATGGCAAAACAGCAAGGAATAAAAAGCAGTTTTTCAGGTGTATTTGTTAAACCTTATAAGCGCCATGAATTTATAGGATATGTAAGGGAAGTTCCAGCCTTAGTGAAATACTATATTATAAAAGGATATAGTAAGTTCTTTTAAAAAAGAGGAAATTTTCAGAAAAGATAGAATATATACTATATGTAGTCAATTAATAAATTTTAATTGAAAACTAAGATAAAACAACATGTTGGGAGGTAATATTATGGACAGACTTTATTACTGCGGAGAGTGTAAAAGAGTAGTAACTAATGAGATGGTATGTAATTACTGTGAAAGTGATGACATAAGAGAACTTGTCGTTAAAACTCCTGTAAATGTTATCGGAACTAAAATTAAAGGCAATATACTGAAAATGAAAAATGGAAAAGTAGATCTTATAGTGAGAGACGAATCAAACAGCAAGATGATAAAAGAATATAGTCCAGAACAGTTAAGGAAGGTATTATAATAAAATCAAAATAGTAATAACCTCATTGACAACTTTATAGGTTGTTAATGAGGTTATTATATGCGTTAATCTACAAAGCTGTCCCAATAGTTTGTATAGTCTATTGATCCTGGAGTTAGACTTTCCTCAAAATCTTTTAATCTATAGTCGTTAGAAAAATCTTTTAGTATGTCTTTAACTGGAAATCCTGATTTAGATATCAGTTCCTCAATTTGGTCCTTTAATTCATTAATCCCCGAAAGGCAACATGTAGTATTCATATAGTACTCCCCCTTAAATTTATATAAATTAAACGATTTAAACCGGTTTTAGCAAAAAAGTTACTTGTAAACCTTTTCTTAATACAAATATAGTATACTATATACTATGAAATAATTCAATAAGTGTAACACATTTCTTAAATAAATTTATTAATAATTATATTAATAGAGTTAGGAGGTAACGTAAATGAATCTGGAATCATTATTTATGGATTCCCAGCAATTTGATAAAGAGTATAGCGAAGATTTAAAGGCTGTATTTTTTAGAAGTAAAGGAAAGCAGTTAATAGGCACTATGTATTTGGCTCAGGGGAAAGGACCACATCCAACAGTAAACTTACTTCATGGATTTCCTGGTTATGAGCAAAACATGGATTTAGCCCAAATACTAAGAAGAATTGGATATAATGTGTTTACCTTTCACTACAGAGGTTCTTGGGGATGTGAAGGGGAGTATTCTTTTAGTAATGTGCTGGAAGATGTAGAAGCTTCTATAGAATTTTTAAAATCAGAGCAGGCTTTCAAACTTCGGGTAGACAGAAATAATATAATACTGATAGGCCATAGTATGGGAGGCTTTGCTGCACTTATCACTGCTGCTAAGAAGGAAGAAATAAAGAAAGTTGTATCTATTGCTGGTTTTAATGCAGGAGCTTTTGCAGAAAGTATTTATGGTAACAGTGAAGAGGTGCTAAATTATATAGATGAATGGCAGGAAAATGTACAACCACTCAAAGGAACTTCTTCTCAGGCTTTGGTTAAGGAATGCTTAGACAATAAAAAGGAGTTTAATATAACAAATTATGTAGAAGAACTTTCTAAGCATTCACTTCTTTTAATAGCAGGAGTCAGGGATAAGGAGGCACCTATAAGGATACACCACACATCTCTTATAAATGCATTGAGAGAAAAAAATAACAATTGTATAAAAGAAGTAGTATTTAACTCAGATCATGCCTTTTCAAACAGTAGAACTGGTGTTGCTAAAGCGATAGTTTCATGGCTTGAAGAAGGTTAGTAACACAATCAGCCATAAGCTTGTGTCCAAGAGCAGTTGGATGTAGTCCGTCTATATACAGCTCCCTTGGATTCTTTGCTTTTAAATTCTCATCAAAGCAATGGTAAAAATCTAAGTGATTTATGCAATTATCTTTAGTAAATTTAATAATCCAACTCCTATAGCTAGATATAACATTATTTATTTCATCGTAATCCACAGCTCTACTCCATTTTCTTTCAGCTAGGGCCTTATCGATAAAAGGTTCTATACCAATAATAGGAATAACGTTATGATGAATAGCTTCCTTTACTAACTCACTTAGGTTTTCTGTCACCATGTTTAAAGAACGCCCTCCCATAAAGTCGTTACATCCTCCCATAATGATAACATGACTAGGATTATTTTTAATAACATCAGTATAGGACCTTGAAAGCATTCCAGCAGTTGTATCTCCGTTAGAACCTTTATTGATAATTTCAATATTTAGGTTATTACTAACTAGTTGAACCCAACATTCATTTCTGAAAACACCATATCCAGTAGTTAAACTATCACCGATACAAACTAATTTCATTTTCTTGCCTCCCTTACTTTATTTAATTCCATAAAAAGTTCCTGTTGTTGGAAAATTTGTTGTTGTATTGCCCAATGGTTACCAGCGTAATTAAAGTTGTTTTCTAATATGCTATTTAAAATGTTTCTATGTTTTGGAGTTAATGAATTTAATAATTCTTCCTGCTTAATTTCACACATATCAGTAAAGCTCTTTCTAATTTCTTTATTAAAGTTCTCCAGGTTATTTGTTAACTCCTCAGTTCTTTTCTTTAGATTGTTTCTACTAATAAATATAACTAAAATAATAATCAATAAAAGAATTAATACATCCATGTCTTTTCCTTCCTTTCCTATCAAGTGTTTTTATCCGATGCGTAGCTTTCCTAGTACTCTCTCTTGGAAAAGAGAGAGTACTAGGAAAGCTACGTCTCTAGATTTTTAGTTTCACTTCATATATCGATTATAACATTATTTTTTCAGGTGAAAGTATAGGTTTCTTAGATAATTAGATTTTGAATCTAATATATATTGATTTTAAAAGGAAAACTGACAATATTACGAATATTAGCAATGACTAAATAATATAAAGTACGTATATAGGTGAACTATTTTATTTAAAAATTAATTATTGTATTGATTTATACTTTGTTATATGATACCATAAATACATAAAAGTAAATATTTGAAACATCCATATAATTCTGAGAATAGGGCTCAGAAGTCTCTACGAGAAAACCGTAAATTTTCTGTCTATGGGTGAATCTATGTTAGCATAACCTAAACTATAATGTAGGGTAATATTTGTTTATTACATATGAAGTGTGAAAAGTTTGCTGCGGGATTCTCCATGGATTCTGCAGCAAATTTTTATTTTATTATAGGTCCAATTGTAATTAAAAGTGAGGGGGAATTTACATGAAAGTTGCAATTATATTTGGCAGTAAATCTGATACTGAGATGATGAAAGGTGCTGCTGAGATTTTAAGACAATTTAATATTGAACATAGTGCCTACGTACTTTCAGCCCACAGAGTACCAGAGAAGTTAGTAGAAACTATTAAGAACTTAGAAGATAAAGGTTGTGAATGTATAATTGCCGCAGCAGGACTGGCAGCACATCTTCCAGGGGTCATTGCATCTCATACAGTTCTTCCTGTAATAGGTGTTCCAATTAATGCAGCTATTTCGGGGATAGATTCACTGCTCTCAATAGTTCAGATGCCTAAGTCAATTCCAGTAGCTACTGTAGGTATTAATAATAGTTATAATGCAGGCATGTTAGCAGTTCAGATACTATCCTTAAAGTACCCAGAGATCAAAGAAAAGTTAAAAGACTTTAGGGCAACAATGAAGGAAAAGTTTATAAAGGAAAATGAAGAAGGAGTTGAATTATAATATGGAAAAAAGAGAAATGTTATATGAGGGAAAAGCAAAAAAGGTGTATTCAACAGAGGAAGCGGATAAAGTGGTAGTTTATTATAAGGACGATGCCACAGCCTTTAATGGTGAAAAGAAAGGTCAGATAGAAGATAAGGGCGTTATGAACAACATCATAGCTTCAATGCTATTTGAGCTTCTTGCAAAGAAGGGAATAAAAACTCATTTTATTAAAAAGTTAAATGATAGAGAACAGCTTTGTAAAAAAGTTGAAATAATACCTCTTGAAGTTATAGTAAGAAACACAGCCGCTGGAAGTATGGCAAAGAGGCTTGGACTAGAAGAGGGAATGGAACTGAAAACTACAGTGTTTGAATTAAGCTATAAAAATGATCTATTAGGAGACCCTCTTATAAATGAATACCATGCAGTTGGGATTGGACTTACTACCTTTAAGGAACTGGAAGTTATATTTAACATGGCAGCAAAGATTAATGATGTGTTAAAGGAATTCTTCCTACAACAGGGTATAAATCTCATAGATTTCAAGTTAGAGTTTGGAAAATTCCATGGTGAAATAATTCTTGCAGATGAAATATCACCGGATACTTGTAGATTTTGGGATGCAAAAACAAAAGAAAAGCTTGATAAGGATAGATTTAGAAGAGATATGGGCAATGTTAGAGAAGCCTATGAAGAGATATTAAGAAGAATAAGTTAGTGATAATAGGTCAGTTTTTAACACTAAGGTAAAGCAGTAAACAAGGCGAGTATTGTTAATTGTAACTGGCCCACTTCCACCATCAATTGGAAATAGGGGGAATGAGTAAGATGATTAATTTAAATCAGGATGATATATTTGATCTGGAAGAGGATAAATTTAAAGATGAGTGCGGAGTCTTCGGGATATTTTCAACAGAAGAGTTAGATGTTGCATCCGTAACTTATTATGGATTATATGCGCTTCAGCACAGAGGGGAAGAAAGTTCCGGTATAGTTGTATCTGACGGACAGGAGCTAAAAAGCTATAAAGAAATGGGATTAGTATGTGATGTTTTTAATAAAGATGTACTGGAAAAACTAAAGGGTACATCAGCTATAGGACATGTTAGGTATTCTACAACGGGTTCTAGCAGTGCTAGCAATGCCCAACCTATAGTTGGACAGTATAAGTTGGGATCTATTGCTATTGCACATAATGGTAATCTTGTAAATGCAGATGTAGTTAGAGAACTTTTAGAAGAAGGTGGATGTATATTTCAAACATCAATAGATTCAGAAGTTATTTTAAATCTCATTGCCAGAGGAGCTAAAAAAGGAATAGAAAAAGCAGTTGTAGATACCGTACAGGCCATAAAAGGTTCCTTTGCTATCGTGCTTCTTACAGAAGATAAGCTAATAGGTGTAAGAGACCCAAATGGAATAAGACCATTATGTATTGGAAAAGTAAATGAAAGCTATATATTATCCTCGGAAAGTTGTGCTTTAGACTCCATAGGTGCTGATTTTATACGAGATGTGGAACCAGGAGAAATTGTTGTAATAGACAAAGAAGGAATTAAATCTTTAAAGTTATCGGAAAAGACTAAATGTGAAACCTGCGCCTTTGAATATATATATTTTGCAAGACCAGATAGCTGTATAGATGATATAAATGTATATGATTCTAGAGTTAGAGCAGGGAGAAAGCTATTTGAAGAAAGTCCTGCAGAGGCAGATATAGTTATAGGAGTTCCAGATTCAGGTATTGCAGCTGCAGTTGGATATGCAGAAGCATCAGGAATTCCCTATGGCATAGGATTTATAAAGAATAAGTACGTAGGAAGAACCTTTATAACTCCATCACAAGAGATGAGAGAGAGAGCTGTAGCTGTTAAGCTAAACCCATTAAAGGTTAACGTATATGGAAAGAGAGTTGTTATTGTAGATGACTCTATCGTAAGAGGAACCACCAGCAGAAGACTTGTAGAAATACTTAGAAGAGCTGGAGCCAGTGAGGTGCATTTTAGGGTTTCATCTCCAATGGTAAGATATCCTTGTTACTTTGGAATAGATACTCCATACAGAAGTGAGCTTATAGGTAGTGGCAATTCGGTAGATGATATAAAAGAAAAAATAGGTGCAGACAGCCTGGGATATATAAGTATGGAAGGACTTTTGAAATCCTTAGGCGAAGACAAAGGTTTTTGTCTAGGATGTTTTAATGGTATTTATCCAGTTTCAGCACCAATGGAACTGCCAAAGGAACATTTAGGTTAAGTAATTTAAATTTTTTAAGTTGGGGTGATAAAGTGGTAACATATAAGGATTCCGGAGTTAATATAGAAGAAGGATATAAATCTGTAGAGCTCATGAAGGAGCAGGTTAAGAAAACCTTTATTCCTGGAGTTTTGAACACACTGGGAAGCTTTGCAGGAATGTTTGAGTTAGGTAAATATAGAAATCCAGTTCTTGTTTCTGGCACTGATGGAGTAGGTACAAAGCTGCAAATAGCTTTTAAAGCAAATAAATATGATACTGTAGGTATTGATTGTGTAGCTATGTGTGTTAATGATATCCTATGTCATGGAGCGGAACCTATCTTTTTTCTAGACTACCTAGCCTGTGGTAAATTAGAAGCGGAAACTGCAGCAGACTTAGTTAAAGGCGTTACGGAAGGCTGCATTCAAGCTGGATGTGCTTTAATAGGTGGAGAAACAGCGGAAATGCCTGGCTTTTATAGCGAAGGAGAATACGATATAGCAGGTTTTGCCGTAGGTGTAGTTGAAAAAGAAGATATAATAGATGGAAGTAAAATTGAAGAAGGCGATGTATTAATTGGCATTGCCTCCAGTGGTCCCCATAGTAATGGATATTCCCTTATAAGAAAACTTGTAACTGACTTGGATAAGGATTTTAACGGAAGCAAAATAGGAGAAGTGCTATTGACTCCAACTAAAATATATGTTAAACCAATATTGAAGCTATTAGAAAACTTCGAGATTAGGGGAATGGCACATATCACTGGCGGTGGATTTTATGAGAACATACCAAGAATGTTTAAGAATCAGTATACCGCAGTTATAATGAGGGAAAGTTTAGAAATTCATCCGATATTTAAGCACCTAATAGAGCTAGGTGCTGATGAAGGACATATGTTTAATACCTTTAATATGGGTATTGGTTTTGTCCTCTGTGTTAAACAGCAGGATGAAGAAGAAATAATAAAAGAATTAAAGGAACTTGGAGAGAAGGCTTATAAGATTGGATACATTAAAAAAGGGAAAAAAGAAGTTGTTTTAGTCTAAGTTAGTTCCAGCGACAAGAATTCAAACTGGTTGAGTTGCATCAAAGGTAGTAATTTAAATTACTTTTGGAGGAGAAAGATATGTTTAATATAGCCGTATTGGTGTCTGGAGGAGGGACAAACCTTCAATCCATAATAGATTCTGTTAACATTGGTTATTTATCAAACTGCAGTATTAAAGCTGTAATAAGCGATAGAGACAATGTGTATGCACTAGAGAGGTGTAGAAAACATAATATAAATACTTATATTATAGACAGAAGTCTTTATAAAGATAAGGTTTCAGATAAAATTTTAGAATTATTAGAAGGAAAGATAGATTTAATTGTATGTGCGGGATGGCTTTCTATATTAGAAGGAAAGTTAATTTCAAAGTTTAAAAACAAAATAATTAACATACACCCGTCTTTAATACCATCCTTTTGCGGAGAAGGTATGTATGGTATTAAAGTACATCAAAAGGCTATAGAGTATGGTGTAAAGCTATCCGGTTGCACAGTGCATTTTATAGATGAAGGCACAGATACAGGACCTATTATAGTTCAAAAAACTGTGCCAGTGTATGCTGATGATACTGCCGAAAACCTGCAGAAAAGAGTATTAGATGAAGAACATAGAGCTTTACCAGAGGCGATAAAGCTTATTTCCCAGGAAAAAGTTAAGGTAAAGGGGAGAAAAGTCATTATAGAAGATTAATGATACATAAATGTCTAAGAGGATACTCTTGACTATAGGGAAATATAAGGAGGGACAAAAATGTTAAAAAGAGCATTAATAAGTGTTTTCAATAAAGATGGAGTATTAGATTTGGCAAGATTTTTAGTAAGTATGAAGGTAGAAATATTATCTACTGGAGGCACATATAAGTATTTGAAAGATAATAATATAAATGTAACTGAGATTTCAGAAGTAACAGGTTTTGAAGAGATACTAGATGGAAGAGTTAAAACGCTGCATCCAGTTATACATGGTGGAATTTTAGCCATAAGAGATAAAAAAGAACATATGGACACTATAGAAAGAAAAGATATAAAGCCAATAGATATGGTGGTTGTTAATCTTTATCCTTTTTTCGATAAGGTAAAAGAGGATTTAAGCTTTGAAGAAAAGGTGGAGTTTATTGATATTGGCGGACCAACTATGATTAGGGCGGCAGCTAAAAATTTTAAGGACGTTATAGTTCTTACAGATACATCAGACTATAGTGATATAACAAGACAAATAGAAGACAATGGGGAAGTAGACTTTAACACAAGAAAAAAACTTGCAGGCAAGGTTTTCAATCTTATGTCAGCCTATGATGCAGCAATAAGTAACTTTTTACTAGAGGATGAGTATCCTGAGTACTTAACACTTTCATATAGAAAATGTCAGAGTTTAAGATATGGTGAAAACCCTCACCAAAGTGCTGCTTACTATACTTCTACTGTAGAAAAGGGAGCAATGAGGGATTTTGAACAATTAAATGGAAAAGAACTTTCCTATAATAATATAAAAGATATGGATGTAGCTTGGAAGGTAGCTAATGAATTTGATGAACCAGCTTGTTGTGCAGTAAAACATAACACCCCTTGTGGTGTAGCATTAGGAGAAGACATATATGGCGCCTACCTAAAGACATATGAATGCGATACTACTTCAATTTTTGGAGGTATTGTAGCTTTAAATAGAAGGGTTGATAAGAAGACTGCAGAGGAATTAGTTAAGATATTTTTAGAAATTGTAATTGCACCGGATTTTGACAAAGATGCGTTAGAAGTTTTAACAGCAAAGAAAAATTTGAGAGTAATAAGATGTGCTGTAAAACCAGAAGGTAAAACAGAACTATCAAAGGTAGATGGAGGAATACTAATACAGTCAGCAGATGATAAGTTAATAACTGAATTAAAGGTTGTAACAACTGCTAAACCTACAGAAAAGGAATTGCAGGATTTATTGTTTGGAATGAAAGTTTGCAAGTATGTAAAATCCAATGCTATTGTAGTGGTAAAGGATGGAATGGCAAAAGGAATTGGTGGTGGACAGGTTAACAGAATCTGGGCAGCTAGTGAGGCCCTCCAAAGAGCTGGGGATGGAGTTGTACTTGCTTCTGATGCATTCTTCCCCTTTGAAGATGTAGTTCAGGAAGCAGCTAAGTACGGAATAAAAGCTATAATTCAACCTGGTGGTTCAATAGGAGATGAGCAGTCTATTCAGGAATGCAATAAAGAGGGAATAGCTATGGTATTTACCGGGATGAGACACTTTAAGCATTAGAATAATAGAAAATTTTAAAATATATATTAGGTTCAAACATAATTATGATTGGAGGAAATATATGTGAAAGTTCTAATCGTTGGCTCTGGAGGACGAGAACATGCTATTGCATGGAAGGTAGCTCAGAACCCTTTAGTAGAAAAAATATATTGTGCACCTGGCAATGGCGGTACTGCTGTTGAAGAAAAGTGTGAAAATGTTCATATAAAAGACATAGAAGAACTTGCTGATTTTGCTGAAAAAAACAAAATAGATTTAACAATAATAGGACCAGAAGATTTTCTTATCAAGGGAATAGTAGACAAGTTTAAGAAGAGAAATTTAAAAATCTTTGGTCCATCAAAGGATGGAGCAATGTTAGAGGGCAGTAAGGCATATTCAAAAGATTTTATGAAGAAGTATGGAATTAAAACTGCAGCTTATGAAGTTTTTGAAGATAAGGATAAAGCTCTAGATTATATTAAAAGTTGTGAATATCCAGTTGTAGTTAAAGCGGATGGATTAGCTGCGGGAAAAGGTGTTGTTATATGTGAAACCTGCAGGGAAGCTGAAAATACCATAATTGACTTTATGGTAAGGGATATTTTCAAAGGATCAGGAAAAAGATTAGTAATTGAAGAGTTTTTAGAGGGAGTTGAAGCTTCTATACTTTCTATAACAGATGGAGAAACAATAATACCATTTATGTCTGCTAAGGATCATAAACAGATATATGACGGAGGGAATGGTCCAAATACAGGAGGAATGGGTGCTATATGCCCGAATCCCTATTGTACAGAGGAAATTCTAAGCTCTTTCAAGAAAAATATTATGGAAGGAACCTTAAGAGGTATAAAATCAGAAGGATTGAACTATATAGGAATAATTTTTTTCGGTATTATGATTACTAAAAAAGGAGTATACCTTCTAGAATACAATGTCCGAATGGGAGATCCGGAAACTCAAGCAGTACTACCATTAATGGCAACTGACTTTGTAGATTTGATACAAGCAGCCTTAGACAAGAAGTTATCACAATACAAAGTAGAATGGAATAATGGGGCTTCCTGCTGCGTTGTGGCTGCTTCAGGAGGATATCCTAGTAAATATGACACTGGATTTGCGATTAAGGGTTTAAATCATGCATCTAAAGTTTTTGGTGCTGGAGTAAAATATGAAAATGATATCTTTACAACTAGCGGGGGAAGAGTTCTTTCTGTTCAGTCCTTAGGCAAGAATATGGAAGAAGCAAGAAAATCAGCCTATGATAACTTAAGAGACATTGATTTTCAAGGAATTTATTATAGAAAAGATATAGGAATAATTGAATAAGCAAGGTAGGAAAGGTGAGATGCATTAGTGGAATGTAGCTCACCTTTTTATTAGTATTGTTTTAAGTGGAGAACAACACTTAATAAAAAGTTAAGAATTAGAATAGGGGGGAAGCCTAGAAATAATGTTAAGATAATAGTAAAATATGTTATGAATACTTAATAAATATATGAGGCCTATAACTAAGTTTGGAGGTAAAAATGAAAGATATAGAAAAAAAGCCAGAAAGAAGGACGAAGAAAAAAAGAAAAAAATCTTTAGGGAAAATGATAATAGTATTTTTAATCTATGAATTTATAGTGGCGGCGGTAACAACTCCCCTTATTGTTTTTTATGGACCATTTGAAAATGTTAAAAGAACTATGGTAGGAACTGCAATGGCAACTTTTACCCACCAGTATATAGCTACTACCTTTCTATCAAAGGATGAAATAGATGAAATTTTAAAGAGCTCTAAAAGTGGTGAAACTACTAGTAGTGAATCAGAAAATTTAGGGGGAATTAAGGTAGCCCATGTAGCAGACAAAGGAATAGATAGATATGATATACATACTAAAAAGTTTGACGGCTATATCCTAGAAATTAAAGATCCTACAAGAATAAAGATTGGATATACGAAAAAATTAGGAGAAGTAGGTCAGAGAACTAGTGAGATAGCTGAAGAAAATGGAGCTATCGCAGCAATCAATGGAGGAGGATTCACAGATAGATCATCTAATGGAAAGCTGTGGGCTGGAACAGGAGCATATCCAGAAGGAATTGTTATATCTGACGGAAAAACAGTGTATAGTGACATCAATGCTAACGAAAGAGTAAATGTTACAGCATTCACTGCTGACGGAAAATTGATTGTTGGAGATCACACCTTAGAAGATTTGAGAAAACAGGGAGTTGTTGAAGCGGTATCCTTTAGAAATACACTGATAATAAATGGCAAGACTGTCGCTGTAGAGGATGAGGGGTTAAACCCTAGAACTGCTATAGGGCAGAAGGAAGACGGAACTATCATAATGGTAGTTATAGATGGAAGAAAAGGATTAAAACCTGGTGCAACTCTAAAAGAACTTCAGAATATACTCCTGCAGCAGGGGGCTGTAAATGCAAGTAATCTTGATGGAGGATCTTCTTCAACAATGTACTTTAATGGAGAAGTTATAAATGATCCTTGTGACTGGAATGGAGAAAGAACTATAGCCACCGCTTTATATGTAAAACCTTAGAGGAGAGTGTAATAATGAAAGGATTTAAGAAAATAATCTTATGGACTTTAATACCGATAACTTTAGAATTATTAGGAATATTTTATATAGATCAATTTTACTTAAATGATGAAACCAGCTTTAATACTAAAAAAATAGATGTAGCTACAAAAAAAGGACCGAATAAAATTAATGTTAAAGTTGGTGATGAGGCTAAAAATATTAAAGCTTCCTATAATGGGAAATACATTTCTTATTATGAAGATGAAAGTATTAAAGTTATAGATACATCAAATAACAAGAAAAAAGAAATAACCTTTGAGGATGGTGGAAAACTCTCTTCATATAAGTGGTTGCCAGACAGAGATATAATGCTTGTAGCTGAAAAATATAGCAATGGCAATCTTGGAAACTATTTAAAGTTTAAATCCTACAATGCTAAAAAAGATGAAAAGCTCCCTCTAAGTGATGAAAATAATAAGGAATTAAAGATACCACTGTTAGATGGAAAATACGAGGTTTTAGACATAGCTCTTTCTACTGCCACAAATGTAACCTACGTTAAGGTTGGTAGAGAAGGGGTAAGGAGTAAACTTTACCGTATAAATGTAATGGCACAGCTAGAGGAAACAAAATACTATAATGGTAAGCTAGGTGAGATAACTGCATTGAATAAAGAGGATAGGTTAGTTTATCAGGATGTAACCTATAATAGAATAAGAGTAGTCGGCTTAAAAAATCCTATAGCTACAGGAGAAAATGCTATACATTATCTTTTGGCTTCAGACAGTGAAGATAATGTATATATTGGAAATGGAGAAGATGAGAAGGTTAAAAAAATATTTGTTGCCAGTCTAAAGAAGCCGAGAGATCAGTGGAAAATTTTAACCTTGGAAGAAAGGGTTAATAAAGACAATATATATATAACAAATAAAGGGAAGATTTACATTAATGAACCTTCAAAGAGTTTGGTTAAAGATTTAGAGTCAGGACAGGAAGTTCAATACGAAGGGGAAGTAGTAGAAATACATGACTTTGGAATTATAGTCAAAGATGGAGGAAAGATCAGCGGAAAGTTATTTTAAAAATGTTAGTTTAATATAAATATATTGATTAGTGATAATGAAGGTATAATTGCATACCTTCATTATTATTTTAACGCAATAAAAGACTAAAAAGGTATTAATATGTTTAAGAAATTGAATATTCTAATAAATAATTGTTAGAAAATAAATATAATTTTAAAATAAGAAAAATATATATTCTAATTGTGCAAAAAAAATACAAATTGAAGACAAAAATAAAAAATAAAAAAATTTTTTTTGACAGTTTTAGGTTATATAATTCATGCCAATATTTGTATCCGTTGATTTTAGTGGGTTTGGTTAAAATTTCAAAAAATGTTTACAAAATATTCAAAATATTCCGACAAGTAGAAGTTTGTCCGAATTGTGTGCTATAATTACAATAGTTAAAAAATTCAATAAATTTTAAACAGTTCCTAAAATTTTAAATTTTGAGAGGAGTGTAGCAAATGGCTAGTAACAACAAATCTATCTTCAGGACCAAGTCGATTGAAGGTCTGTTGGCTCAGACAGCAAGTAAAGGAAAAGGGCTTAAAAAGGTTCTTGGAGCATTCGAGCTTACCATGCTTGGTATAGGAGCTATAATTGGTACAGGTATCTTCGTTCTTACAGGGGTTGCTGCAGCAGACTATGCTGGACCAGCATTGGTATTATCATTTGTATTTTCAGGTATTGCTTGTTCTTTTGCAGCGCTATGTTATGCTGAGCTTGCAGCTATGATCCCAGTAGCCGGTAGTGCTTATACCTTCGGGTATGTTGGACTTGGGGAAATTTGGGCATGGATCATAGGATGGGACCTTGTACTAGAATATGTAGTTGCCGTTGCGGCAGTTGCAGTTGGTTGGTCAGGTTATATTGTATCATTACTTAAAGCAGGAGGAATAAATGTTCCTGCAGCATTATGTAATCCACCAGGACAAAATGGAGGTATTGTAAACTTACCATCGGTTATAATTCTATTTATTATTACATTATTCCTTTTAAGAGGCGTTAGTGAAAGTGCTAAGTTAAATAATATACTAGTTGTAATTAAACTAGCAGTAGTTATTATATTTATAGCACTTGGTGTAGGACATGTTAACCCAGCTAACTGGAACCCATTCTTCCCATATGGAGTTAGTGGCGTATTTAAGGGTGCAGCAATCATATTCTTCGCTTATATCGGATTTGACGCAGTTTCAACGGCAGCAGAGGAAGTTAAGAATCCTCAAAGAGATTTACCTATAGGTATAGTTGGATCACTTTTAGTATGTACAGTTTTATACATTATAGTTTCAGCTATATTAACTGGTATGGTTCCATATGCACAATATCATAATAATGCAGCTCCAGTTGCTTATGCGTTAGCGCAGGTAGGAATTAACTGGGGATCAGCATTGGTATCTGTTGGAGCAGTATGTGGTATAACTTCAGTTTTACTTGTTATGACATTCGGTTCAACTCGTTTACTTTTCTCACTATCAAGAGATGGATTATTACCAACTGTTTTTGCAGAAGTTCATCCAAAGTTTGGAACACCTGTAAAGAGTACATTACTTGTTGGTGTTATGACAATGGTGCTTTCAGGCTTTGTTCAAATTGGAAAACTTGCAGAAATGACAAATATAGGAACACTTGCAGCCTTCTGTGTAGTTTCAGCATCAGTTATAGTTCTTAGAAAGAAGATGCCAGATTTCAATAGACCATTTAAATGTCCAGGAGCACCTGTTACTCCGGTAATTGCAATAATCTTCTGTCTATACTTAATATACAACTTACCTAACTTCACAAAGATGGTATTTGTAATTTGGATAGCACTTGGATTTATTGTATACTTTGCTTATGGTAAGAGCCATAGCTTAATGAATTTTGAAGAAGAAACAGGAACTAAATAATCTTATAAAGTAACTGTAAATTTGTAATAGTAAAGTTTTGAGCACTTCTGCAAAACAATGTGGAAGTGCTCTTTTATCCTATGTTAACAAATTAATGATACTTTAACTACTCTGACTTTTTATAATAATACAGTTTTCCGTCCTCTATTGAGTAATTGATTAGATCTTTTGAGTAGAGATAGGCTATGAAAGCAGAAACACCAGCAAAGTTTAAATGATACTGGTAAAAATTAAGAGATAAATCATTTAGTATAGTTATGTTTTCTAATATATCTTCACGAGTTAAGGGTTGGTCTAAAAGATCTAAAATTTGTTTTTCATATCTTTTTATATTCTCCAAATTTTTATCTGAAAGAGATATAATTTGCTCCCTATTTAAAATAGAGCTGGAATGACTAATGACAAAGTAGTCAGCATCAAGTTCTTTAATTCTATTTAAGGTATTAATACTCTCGTCTATATTGTAAAGGTATGGAAATGAGTATTTTTCTAATATTTCTTCACTAAATATTGAATCACCAAGAAAACAAACTTTTTCAGGTGTGATTATTCCTATTTGTTCTATTGAGTGACCTTTTAAAGGGATTATTTCAAACTTTTCATCGTTAATTTTATTTATACCATAATCAAGAATAAAATCTACATTAATAGGTTTATTGCTGCTGGCAATGGACTTCATAGGGGAAGAAGAAGACAGAATAGAAGGTTGAAGTTCTTGATTCTCCATGAAGAGTTTTTCCCTTAAGGAAGTATATACTAGACAGCCAGGGTAATTTTTTTGAAAATAGTGATTTCCACCACAGTGATCTAAGTGGTTATGAGTATTTATAATGTATTTAGGATGAAGGTTATTTTCCTGGATAGCCTGCTCTACTTTTCTTGCCTCTGTATTATTTGAGCCAGTGTCAATTATAAGACAGTTCTTATTTTTAAATACAAAGATACCAGAATTTGTAGCGGCATCTATATAGTAAGTATTTCCTTTAATTTTGCTCAAGTTCATAAAATCACTTCCTTTTCAACTTTGTAGTAAATTTATAAATAAATAATAACATTGTAAATAGTTAAATTCAAATATAAGTATAGTTATTACTGGCAGAATAATTAGTGGACACTTGGATTATACAAAAAATTTTGAAATTTTCCTCTATACATGTTATAATTTTTAGTAAGTTATTATCAATTATTTTTATTAATTTCTAGAAGCGGAGGTTTGGGGATGGATGCAAATGCTAGTTTAATGAATAGTTTAATGACCCTTTTAGGACTTACAGGTGTTATTCAAGGAATAGGAATGAAATATAGTAAATCTGTTAGAAAGAAGCTTATGCTAGATGCAAAAGGAGTAGATAAAAAATATATTAGTTTTAAAATAAATTTTCTTATTATAACAGGAAGTGTTTTGTTAATAATTCAGACAGCAGCCTATTTTAGTCCAGCATTAGGAGATAAGCTGCAAATATTACTTTCTGCTTTCTTGCTTTTAGCAATAACAGCAGATCTTGTATATAAAAAATTTATACGAAAAAGATAATTCCGTAAGCTCTGGAGAAACTCTCCAGAGCTTATTAAATTTATTCTATTGGCATATTTAACTATCAAAACAAATACATGAATTTATATAATTTAGGGCATTTTAATATATAATTGTTAAAAAATATAATGATTGAATGATATTTTTTAAACAAAAAGAAGTGTTTATTTGAAAAATACAAAGCATAGATAGGTAAAATGTCGCAAAACATAAAACTTTAACTTAAAATGTTGTAAAATCTTTAACAATGGTTTATAATAAGGTTTGTCAATTGACAAATTTAAACAAAATATTTTTGATGAGGAGGAAGCTGAATGTCATCAAATACAAATAATAATAAAAAATTGACTATGGTATCATTGGTTTTAATGATTTTTACTTCAGTATTTGGATTTGCAAATATGCCTAGATCCTTTTACTTAATGGGCTATGCTGCTATTCCTTGGTATATCATATCTGGAATAGCCTTCTTTATTCCATATGCCTTTATGATGGCTGAATATGGTGCAGCATTTAAAAATGAAAAGGGTGGAATTTACTCATGGATGGAAAAGTCTGTAGGACCTAAATATGCCTTTATAGGTACATTCATGTGGTTTGCATCCTACATAATTTGGATGGTTAACATATGTTCTTCTATTTGGATTCCGCTATCAAATGGTATATTCGGAAGAGACACAACTGCAGCTTGGGCTATACCTGGATTAAATTCAACACAAACTTTAGGTTTACTAGGTGTACTATGGATTATATTAGTTACATTTACTGCATCTAGAGGATTAGAGAAGATAACTAAAGTTACTTCTGTAGGAGGAACTGCTGTTACGTTATTAAATGTAGTGTTAATAATAGGAGCAATAATAGTATTGATAACAAGTGGTGGTAAATTAGCAGAACCTGTTGTTTCTGCAACATCTTTTATACAATCACCTAATCCATCCTATCAAACTGGCTTTGGAGTATTGTCATTCCTAGTTTTTGCTATATTTGCTTATGGCGGTATAGAAGTTGTTGGTGGATTAGTAGACCAAACTGAAAATGCAGAAGTTACATTCCCTAAGGGAGTTACCTTTGCTGCAATAGTTATTTCTATAGGTTATTCAGTAGGTATATTCCTATGTGGTATATTCACTAACTGGAGTCAAGTACTATCTGTAAAAGGAGTACACATGGGTAACGTTGCATATGTAGTAATGCAAAACTTAGGATATCAGTTAGGGTTAGGATTTGGATTAGGCGAAGCTGCTGCTCTTACTTTAGGTGCTTGGGTAGCTAGATTTGTAGGAGTATCAATGTTCTTAGCGTTAACAGGAGCATTCTTTACACTATCTTATGCTCCATTAAAACAATTAATAGAAGGTACTCCAGCTGAGTTATGGCCTGGAAAAATGGGAATAGTTGAAAATGGAATGCCTAAAAATGCTATGTGGATTCAATGTATAACTGTTATAGTTTTTATACTATTGGTATCCTTTGGAGGAGAAGGAGCAGCTCAATTCTTCTCAAAATTAGTTTTAATGACTAACGTAGCAATGACAATACCATATCTTTTCTTATCTGGAGCCTTTGCACAATTTAAGAAGAAAAAAGAAATTATAAAGCCTTTTGAAGTTTACAAAAGTTATGGTAGTGCTTTAACTGCATCAATAATAGTTACTTTTACAGTAGCTTTTGCTAACTTCTTTACAATAATAGAACCGGCAACAAGAGGCGACATGAGCTCTACAATATGGATGATTGCTGGACCACTATTCTTTACAATTGTTGCGTTAATAATGTATTCAAGATATGAAAAGAAAACTGCTGGACAGAGAAAAGATAAAGTAGCATAAAGAAGAACAGAGAGAAGTACCTATATGTCTTCTCTCTGTTTTTTGTTTATAATGTATAAAAAAATGTTATTAAAATAGGAACTAAAGAAGTCAATATTGCTCCGTTTAGAAAGGAGACCACTGCGATTTGAGGCGTAGTTGCTTTTGCTATTAGAGGCAGCGTAGTATCCATAGAGGTAGCTCCAGCAGGAGCTATGGCAGTATAGTGATTAAGTTTAGTAGCCAATATAGGAATCAATATCACAGCTATAAGCTCTCTAAAAACATTTGTAAGAAAAGCTATAGTTCCTACCTGTGCATTTTCAAGGTTTGTAAGTAGTATTCCAGAAAGACTATACCATCCAAAGCCTGAAGCTATAGATAAACTGGATTTTAGAGGAAGGCCATAAATAAGTGCGGTCATAAGCCCACCTACAAGACTTCCTAGCACTATACATATTGGTATTAGTATAATTCCAATACCATTCTTTTTTAAGTCACTAAGAAGGTTTTTATTTGAACCAACGTCTATTCCCACAGAAAGTATCAAAAAGTTTAATGCTATAGTAGATAAAGTATTCAAGTTACCAATAAAACTTTCAGGCAGCAATAAGTATCCACAGAGCATTCCTAAGGTAACTGCAACTAGTATGATTTTAGTCATTATTCTCCCTCACTTTCATAAAACGTGAAGTGATAAAAAACACTAATATAATGCTGAATATAGAGGTCAAAACTGCAAAAGTTACTGATATTTGACCTATATTTTTTAGGTTATTTACAATGGATTTATTAGCACCAGCAGATGCACCCATACAGAACAAGAGAAAGACAACTCCTATTTGTTGAAGCTTGCTATTATAGTTTTTTTGTTTATCTGATAAATTTATAAAATATCCAATAGCTGCACCAATGCATAGGGAAATAATAATTGCCCACATAAATATAGTCCTCCTTATATCTTTTTCATACTGCAATAATCCCTATTATTGCATTTACTGCAATCATGATCCTTCTTATTGGACTCTCTTTTTTCGTCTGCTCCATATATATAAGCCATACTCCTTACAGATGATAGCATACAGTCATCTACCATAGTGATACCTAGAAAGTTTTCTGCATCTAGTTTACCTAATATGTTTTTTTGATACCATAAAGGTATTTCTCCATCACCTGGTGCAATTCTGCAGCTGAGACCTAGTCCTAGTTTATTACATTTTTCATAAATTTCTTTAAAAAGTTGATAGCTAAGTTCAAACAAATATGAAGTAGCCATAGCGTCTAGTACCATACCATCCTTCATTCTCCCATAGGAAAATAATTGGTTAACCTGCTCTGTAACTTTATCGCCCATAGTAATAACACAATAAACTATATGCTTACAATCTTGAATTACATCAAATTTAAAGTCTTCTCCCTTTTGTTCTATTGTAAAAATAGCAGCAGGTTGCACTGAATCATAGAGTACAGGCAATAAGTTATTATACATAGAATCTATTTCTTCATCAGTTATAAACTCGCAATAGGATTTTAAGGTGTTTATTACAATACCTTTGTCCAACTTAAATTGAAAATCTAGTATTACATCCATAACTTTCCCCCCAATATATTTATATTCCCCAACAACAATTATACAACAAAAAGGCTTTTTCACACAGGGATTATTCAATGAAGTAGGAATTTTCTAAACAAAATCCCCTGAAGGATTCTTCAGGGGATTTTGTTTAATGTTGATTTTATATTCATAGAATAAGGTTTTGGATAAAGGTTAAAAAACTAAAGCAGCTCCTTTAATTTTTCTTCGATATATTCTTTTATTTCCTTTCCATCTACGAAAATATTATCATCTATATCACTTGGTTTCACTCTAAAGAAGTTTATAATTAACTTATTATCTACTATCTTATATTCGTCTAGATGCATTGGAGATATTATAACTTCTAGCTCTTCATATTTTTCACCAAGAGGTGTATTTTGTAGTTTTTCTAAAACAGTATCAATATTAAGCTTTTTTAGAGGTTGAACCATTAAATCAGTGTATCCTAGGTCCTCCATCATCCACATATTGTTGTTCCAGAATCTTCCCTCTTTCTTATTAGCTGCCGAGAAAGGTTCTCTATTTGTTATAGCACTTAGTACCTTACGAACAGATTCCTCATTGAATTCCTCATCATAAATAAGTGTAAGACCAGCCATATCTGCTACATCGTTGAGGTATTTTTCAGAAACCTTCTCTCTGTCATTAGTAGCCTGCCAGTAATAAAGCATAGCTTCGATAAGATCCATATTTAGTTTAACTCTTTTTAGCATAGTAAAAACTCCCTTCAAGTCTTAATTAACATAATTTAATATTTCTCATGCCATGAAATGTATTCTACATTTATTTAGCAAATCCTTTTTTTATTTAAATCTCAAAGGGAAAATATATGACTATAATAAAAAGTAAGGAAAATGTATCAATTTGCCTTACTTTTTAATAATATATTTACCATTAGTTAATCATTCCATATAACATTTTTACAGCTACAGCTAGAGACATAGTTACAAAGATTGGTTTCATAAGTTTTGCACCTTTGGAAAGAGCAACTTTGGTTCCAACTCTTGCACCAAGTATCATAAATATTGCAACAGGTATACCTATTTTATAATCAATAGAACCATTAATTGCGAAAACAACTAAAGAAGTAATATTACTTACAAAGTTCAAGACCTTTCCGTTTCCGCCAGCTCGTACAAAGTCAAAGCTGTAAATAGATATAAGTCCAAAAATTAAAAAGGAGCCTGTACCAGGGCCGAAGAAACCATCATAAAATCCCATAGATAGTGCAAGGACCATGCCTAGAAGTATATTCTTTTTATTAAGAGATTCAAACTTATCTTCCATACCTATAGTTTTTGAAAATAGACTGTAGGCTCCAACGCACAATAAAAGCACAAGTACTATAGTATTTAAGTATTTTGTATCTATAGCCAAAACCGTATTTACCCCAAGAACAGCACCAACTAGAGTAAAGGGAATTAAGTACTTTAAAATTTTAAAATCAACTTTTCCTGATTGGGCAAACTTAATTGAGCTGGTAAAGGATGCACAGGAAGAGGAAAATTTATTTGTACCTAAAGCTATATGAGGAGAAACACCTGCTAATAAGAAGGCAGGAACGCTTATAATGCCGCCACCACCTGCTATCGAATCAATAAGAGCTGCAAAAAATCCAGCTGTACATAAAAATACTAAGTTCATTGTCATAAAATACACCGCCATTACATTAAGTTATTTATTCAAATAAGATATTATCATAAAAAATAGATATGCACTACTAGCTTATAAAGTGATATAAATAAAAAGAAGCTTATCCATAGAGGGAAAGCTTCAAAAAAGTTTATATATTATTGTTATGCTATTATTTATCTTCTGATTTAAACTTTTTTAGCAGGTTGTGCTTTAAAATATCATCAGAATACTCTAGCTGATTTATTACATCATCTTTTTTCTTTTTTAAGATCTCTGTTTCTCTTACTTTTTCATAGGTAGTTAGGTTGTAGTAGGTGTTAGTTTGGGCCATATAGTAATACTTCCCATCAGTAAAGGAACCATCCCTAAAAACTACTTTTTCCTCTTTAGAGTTAAATAAATCCCTACCCATTAAGCCCTTATTTGGAAGACTAAATAAATTACATAGTGTCGGATAGATATCTATTTGGCCAGCATAGATGTCATTTACGCCCTTAGGAGATTCATTAGGGAAGTGGATAATTAATGGTACCTTCTGAAGCTGAGCCCACTCTATATCTGATAGGGAAGATTTATTTAAAAATGTAGATAACTGATTTATCTGTTCCTTAGGAATAGCATAGTGATCTCCATATAGAACCACTACAGAATCTTTTAATATTCCTTCTTTATCTAGCTTATCAAAGAAAATTCCAAGCTGTTCATCAGTGTAATGTATAGACTTCATGTAATTTCCAAGAAGAGTGCCTTCATAGGAAGCTACATTAAAGGTGCCGTACTTGCTAGGATCATCATAAGGAAAGTGACTACTTAAGGTTATTAAAAAGCTATAGTAGGGCTTATTCAAGGTCTTTATCTTTTCTACTGCTTGATTTAAAAAGGACTTGTCACTTAGACCAAGGCCAACAGTTTCATCAACTGTATAACTTTTTTCTCCGTAAAAATTATTAAATCCAAGCTTTTTATACATTACGTTTCTATTCCAGAATGTCTCTGTAAAACCATGTAGGGCAGCAGTATCGTATCCAGCTTCTTTAAAGTTTTCAGGCATTCCATTAAATTCGTTGCCAGCATATAAAAAGTAAGCGGCACCAGAAGAAGCAGGGTATAAGGAGTTATTTGTCATAAACTCTGCATCAGAAGTTCCTCCAGCTGCAGTTTGATAAAATATATTATTAAAGTAAACACTATTTTTAGCTAGCTTATTTAAATTAGGAGTTATTTCTTCACCGTTAACCTTACTATCTATAACAAAGCCTTGAAGAGCCTCTACCTGAATCATAATCAGGTTTTTGCCTTTCGCAGCTCCTTTTAAGTTAGATTCTTCTCGGGAGTTTGTCTGCAGAAAGGTTCTTATTTCTTTTTCCTCTACATTGGAAAGAGGAGTTAACCTGCTTATACCGGCAGATATAGAATTATAAAGGTCCAAACTGTGGTAGTTTACAGCACCAAGTTTTCTAGTTATATATACCTTGTTATACATTGTACTTAAAAGTCTAGGCTGCTCCTTTGATAAGCTGTAAAAGCTTTTAATGTTGGCAGTTAACCCTATAATTAAACAAATCATAAGAAGTGAAAACCTAAGTTTTTTTGGCAACTCTAAGTTATCTTTAGCTCTATAACCCCTAATGAAAGGCACCATAAGCAAAAGGTCAGCAGCGTAAAGGAAATCAGTTAATTTTATGAGACTAGCCACACTGGATTTAACTGCTCCCAAGGCAACACCGTTTACTAAAACCGGTATAGATATAACGTCCTTAAAATACCTAAAATAAGTTAAATCGCCTATTATAAAAAGGGTTATGAGAAGGTTACAGATATATAAGAATTTTATCCGAAATTTATTTTTAAATAAAAGAGATATAGCAGATAGAATTAAAACTGAAGCAAGTACTGGAGGCAATAGTGCAGCATAGGAGAAATAGTCTGGCTGCATTTGACTACCGTAAACTAGAATTTTAATTGTTATAAAAAGTACAAATAAAAATAAATCTATATAGGCATTCATAAAGAAACTTACTTTTTTCATTAATAAATCCTCCAATAAGTATGTAAAATTAATCCTTCTAAATTATAGAATAGATATATGTATAATCATAAAATAATTTGTGAATAAATTATTAAGCTGTTGCAGATATAGGGCTTTAAATACTATAATTAATAAGGGCTTATATATTTTAACAAATAGATAAAAGCTATGCAACAACATCTAGTAGTATATGAAGTATTTTTAGATTGGTATTTACATACGGGAAATAGTATAGCATAATATATTTGTTATTATAAGAAAAAATAGGAGGGAAAGTCATGGAAGATAAGGATGAAATTCAAGAAGGTCTTATTATAGATGAAGAAGCTAAAAAAGAATTCTTAGAGGAGTTAAGAACTAAAAATTTAGAAGAAACTCAGGAAATAGAAAGAGCTAAAATTTTAGCGGCCCTTAAAGAAAGTGAGAATACCAGTGAAAATACTATAGAAGAATCGGCTTTAGATAGCGTTGAAGATAAAAATATAAGTGTAGTTGAAGATAAAAAAGATGAAAAGAAAAGGCCAGAGTTCTGGATAAAAAATTTTAAAGCATCATTTATAGATACAGCTGTAACAGCTCTTTTATCTACTGCAGCTCTATTTTTGTTTGATCTTATTTTAAGATTAATATTCGGATATTATGTTGCAGATTTAAAAGGAGTATATATTATAATATTCTTAATAATACTAGTTATATATCCACCTATAATGTATAGATCAAAGCACAGCAAAACTATAGGTGAAAAATTTGGCAAAAGAGAAGCGTAAGAAGGAGAAGAGTAAAAGTTGAGAAAAGGCAATGAATATGAATTTAATATAGAAAAGACCCAGTTTCCTGGTACAGGAATAGCAAAAATGGATGACCTTAAAGTTTATATTAAAAATGCAGTACCAGGTCAGAAGGTTAAAGCAAGAGTTACTAAAAAGAGAAAAGAGTATGCAGAAGCAAAGATAGTAGAAGTAATAGATAATGTAGATTATGCAGTAGAGCCGACATGTCCTCATTTTAATCTATGTGGAGGATGTACTTCTCAGTTTTTACCATATGATAAACAATTAGAGTTAAAAACTGAACAGGTTTTGGAATTATTTCGTGAAGCAGAGATTGATGGCTTTGAGTATTTAGGTATAGAAAAGAGTCCAGATGAACTTGAATACAGAAATAAGATGGAGTTTACCTTTGGGGATGAAGAAAAGGGCGGGGAGCTTACTTTAGGCATGCACATCAAAGGTAAAAGTTTTGGTATTGTAAATGTTCATGGATGTCAGATAGTAGATGCAGACTTTAGAGTTATTTTAGATACAGTGGTAAATTACTTTAGAGAAAAGGAACTTCCTTACTACAGAGTAATGAAACGAGAAGGTTTTTTACGAAATCTTGTTGTAAGAAAAGCTAGAAACACTGGTGAATTATTAATAAATATAGTTACTACTTCTCAGTTAGATTTTAACTTTGAAGAGATTACAGAAATCCTTAAAGCTTTAAATTATGAAGGCGAATTAAAAGGAATATTACATATTATAAATGACAGCTTCTCTGATGTGGTTCAAGCTGATAGTGTAGAAGTTCTTTATGGAAGGGATTACATTATAGAAGAACTTTTAGGGCTTAAGTTTAAAATATCTCCTGAATCCTTCTTCCAAACTAATTCTAGAGGAGCAGAAAAGTTGTATAGTATGGTAAAGGACTTTTTAGGAGATGCATCATCTAAAGTAGTTTTTGATTTGTACTGTGGTACAGGAACTATTGGTCAAATTGTAGCACCTAAGGCTAAAAAGGTTCTAGGAGTGGAGCTCATAGAAGAAGCGGTTAAGGCTGCTAATGAGAATGCTAAGCTTAATGGGTTGACAAACTGTCATTTCATAGCTGGAGATGTAGCTCAGGTTATTAAGACTATTAAAGACAAACCTGATGTAATAATTCTAGATCCACCAAGACCAGGGGTACATCCTGTGGCTTTAGATTATGTTATTAAGTTTAATGCACCAGATATAGTGTATGTATCTTGTAATCCGAAAACTTTAGTTACTGATTTGAAAGTGCTTAAGGAAGCAGGATATACTGTGGAGCAGGTTAAGCTAATGGATATGTTTCCACATACGCCCCATATCGAAACTGTGGTTAAGTTAAGCAAGTAGTATCAAGGGTTATACAGATTTACTCCTTCCGTCAAATAGCAATTTCCCACCATAAATTTATACTTGGCGGAAGTACTATCTCTTAAACCCCGAGAATATCTTCTGCTTATAATAGAACAGGAGCCTTTACTAGTACACCTATATTATATATAAAAGGATAAGATATGCAAAAGGATATCTTATCCTTTTATGTGTATAGGGAAAAAATCTGATTCTAGAGTTTACATTTGCCATTTTTTAATGAAAATTGTACTGTCTCTTATTTCAACTTCAAAGAGTTAATTAAGGAGAATTTGTAAAAGTTTACTTAAGCCACTCTTTTGTTAAAATCTCAAACTTTTTACAACCAGAATTACGACAGTAATGTGTGCAAGATTCTATGTGGATCATAACGTTAGTATTTTTCAAGGATTGTTCAATGCCTTCTTCTATCTCATCACATATGTCATGTGCAGATTTTATGGCCATATCTTCAGGAAACACTAAGTGTAAATCAATATATTTATTGGGTCCTGCTCTTCTTGTTCTCAAATCATGAAAATCGCAATAAACTGACTTATATTTAGATATAATTCCGTTTATTATTTCTATCTCCTCATCAGATATTTTAACATCCATTAGGGGAGCAAAAGCTACTTTTAAAAGTTCAACTGCTTCTTTTAAGATAAATATTGCAACTAATATAGCAACTACAGGATCTAAGAAACTTAACTTTGTAATCAACATTAATAATAAACCTACTCCAACACCAAGAGAGGTATATACATCTGCTTTCAGATGAAGAGCATCAGCTTCTAAGGCTATAGAATCTTCTTCCTTAGCAACTTTATATAGTTTTTTAGAAACAAGAAAGTTTACACCAGAAGATATAAACATAACAATAAATCCTAAGCCAATAGAGACTATCTCTTCAGGGTAAATAATTTTTTTAATGGCCTCTATTATTATCCAGATAGATGCTACAAAAATAAGCAATCCCTCAATAACACCAGAAACATTTTCAATTTTACCATGTCCGTAAGGGTGCATTTCATCAGCAGGTTTGTCTGAGATTCTTACTGAAAAAAAAGCTATTATAGCAGCAGTTAAATCCATAGTAGAGTGAATTGATTCAGATATTATACTTACAGAACCGGTAGTAATGCCTACAATTAACTTTAAAATAATAAGAACTGAATTGGATAATATTGAAAGCCTTGCAAACTTTGTTTTTCTATTCATTTTTACCTCCCAAAGAATCATTCTATTATCAATTGATAATAGGATATAATATATATAATACACTGTAATTGACGTATAATCAAGAAGATAAATATGAAATTATCTATCAATTGATAATGAGTTTCGTGATTATTTAGTAGCAAGAAAGCTAAGATATAAGCCAGAGATGCATCTTTTCACTACAGCTTTTATTCTTATCATGTCTAAAGTTTCTACATCAAAGCCACACTCCTCAAATATTTGTTTTATTGTTTTTCCATTAGGGTGAAATTTTGATAGTATCTATTCTACAGGGCACATTTTAAAAATTTCATGGGATTATAATGTGGCATAAATTCGCAGAGGTTTACCATTCAATATACAAGTTAGATATAAAAATTACGGTTATAACTAGCTAATAAGGAAAATAAATATAATCTTTCAATCTTATCTATAATATTACTATGGGAAACACATAATATCATTGAAAATATAGGGATGATTTTTAAAAGGAGGATACTATGATAATTTATAATTATAAAGCTAGAAAATTGTTGATCCTATCTTTTATGGCTCTGTTATTAATTTTAGGTATTTATAAAATCAGAAATTATATAGATTTTCCTAAAGTAATTCAATTATTAAAAAATGGATCACTAGCTCAGCTTAATTATAGTTCTGAATATAATCAGGGGAAAGCCTATGGTAATACACAATTTAATAATATTATATTTTATGAAGGTAATAATACTAAAAAGCAAATAGCATTAACATTTGATGATGGCCCAGATACAGTTGTTACTCCAAAAATTTTAGATATTTTAAAGAAAAACGATGTAAAAGCAACCTTTTTCATATTAGGTAACAGAGCACAGAGGAATCCAGAGATTGTAAAGCAAATACTAAAAGACGGTCATGCTTTAGGAAACCACTCATGGGATCATAAAGACTTGGATAGGCTATCTCCAGATAAAATTAAATCTGAAATTCAGAAAACAGATAATATATTATTTAGTATAACAGGTTATCATCCAGCGATAGTACGTCCACCGTATGGTGCTGCTAATAGAAAGGCAGTGCAGGAGATTGGCCCTATGGGATACAAAGTTATTGATTGGTCAGTGGATACCCTTGACTGGATGGGTATACCACCTAATATTATAATGTATACCATCAAGAGAGAGATAAGACCAGGTGGAATAATTCTGCAGCACTGTGCTGGAGGGAAGAAAGGAAATTTATCCAATACAGTAACGGCACTTCCTCAAATAATAGAATATTTAAAATCAGAGAACTATGAGTTTGTGAGAGTACCTGAGCTTGTAGGTACTTCGCCTGGTTTATAGAGACTTTATTGTTTTTCTCTTCAATCTCTGTAGCTCTGGAAGACTTGGAAATCACCCTTGGGTCAAGGATTACATTCCTTACGTTAAAAACAATAGCTTATGCAAAGCTAATAATTCGCATAGCGTAATAGGCTAAGAGGCTCTAGCAGGTGACAAAAAATAGATAGGAACATATTTAAAATTTTAGGTCTTAGAAAATATTTTTTTGGGCGAGTCATTTGACCTATAGTACCAGATAGGAAACCTTGAACAAGCTTATATTTGCTTTTTGGCATTCCTTCTGACAGCAAAAATAAGCTTGTTAGGGGAAAAAGTGGGTTTAGATTAATAACATGATTAATCTTTCCTTTGTATACTGGCGGTTTTTTATTATAAAGGTTCTGCCTTTTTTACAATTAGATTGAACCCATCCATATTGACTATAATAAGCGGGTCTCCCTTTTTTATTGACTGACGTTGAGAGTAAACTGTCTTTGTAGCATTGTCAAATAGTCCCTTACCCTTATAATTAAAGTCCTCACAAGCTACTCCTTGCTGCCAAAGAAATTTTTGCTCTTTTTTTATTCTTTTGGATTCAATAATGAATCGTTCAATACTTATTATTGAAGCAAAAATACATATTAGGATTATAGTCTGTAAAAGAGAGTGAGATATCATTACTATTCCTAATGAGCAGATAAATACACCATTGGCGTTTGAACCTCCACGTTGACTTTTACCATAAAAGAGTGGAAGATCTGAATATTTTTCAATGCCTATCCATACTAGGGCATATACTGATAAGAATATACCTAGGATTCTTAAAATATCAATGGGTGCTATAGATAAAAAATCCGAGCCATTTAGTTCTAATAGTTTTTTTACTAATTGCAAGGCTAGAGTTATTATAATTAGAGCAATAACCTGAGGCCAATCAATAGTTACAGGGTGTATAGAATCTAACATCTCACCTGTAGCTTTAGGATCTCCCATGTCTTTAATAGCTGCATTTTCTGCATCTTCATCACAATACCCCATTTTAATATATGCTTCTTTTTGGTCAGTAATGTGATTTTTCATTTCCACGCAAATCTCCTTTCTTATTTTTCTGTTAGAGATATTTTTAGTTAAAATACGTAAATATTCATCTGCCTTCATATTAATACGCCTCTAATTCTAGTAAGGATGCCATAGTTTTAACATATTTTTGCCATATAGAAGTGTTATCTTGCAATAATTTTTTCCCCTGTAATGTTAGGCTATAATACTTGCGAACTTTTCCGTTAACTTCTTTTTCATGGTAATTTAAATATTGTTGTTTTACTAAAGTGTGTAGTAAAGGGTATAACGTGCCTGCCTTAAGTTCAAACATATTGTTTGAACTATTTTTTAAAGTTTCAATCATTTCGTAACCATACATATCTTTTTTCTGGAGTAATTTTAAAATAAGCATAGTGATATCCCCAGAATATAAACTGTTGTTAACTGACAACTTAACCACCCCTTTCATATATAGGCAATCTATATACTTATTATTAATATTATTATATATCGATAATCTATATATGTTAATAGATTAATTCTAGTTTTCTTAATTTTTATTCAATTCATCTTAAAATATTGTCTGCTTTAGTAGTTAACTTGATTATTCCATTTGTAAAGGTCTCTGTTACTGCTGTTTGTTTACTATTATTAAAATCAATAAAAGAGATGTTTCAAAACTAAGTAATTAGCCTTGAAACACCTCTTTTTCTATGATTAATAACGAACCGAAAGCATTTTTGTTTTTAAAATTAATCGTTTTTATTCAACCATTTATTAAGTACTTCTATATACTTCTCATTTTCATCTACAAATGGCATGTGAAGACTGGATTCAAACAATTCCCATTCTGAATTTGGAATCTTGTCATACATTGTCTTTGCAATAAATGGTGAGCAAAGATCATGGGAGCCGCTGGTGATTAAACAAGGTTCTTGAATATCCTCAATCTCTTTCATAAAATCAAAGTTTTTTAATGTTCCAGTTGGAGTGAATTCGTTTTGCCCCCATGCAGTTATATAGGACTCTGTTCCAGCAACCTTTGGACGTCTTAAGCATTCTGGTGAATCCGGTCCTAATGGATATGCACAGTGACGAAGCATGAATTCTGCCTCTGCTTCTTGATATTCTTTTGTGGAATAATCCCCGGTCTCTTCTGCTTTTGCAATAGCATCCTGCATTTTTTGTGGAAGGAATTTAATTCTTCGACGTTGTTCTTTTTCCCATAATTCAGAGGATGGTAAAGTACTAGATAAAATATAACTTTTAATTCCTTTAGGTTTGTATTCACAAGCATATTGAATTGCCTGCATACCTCCCCAAGATTGTCCTAGTAAGTGAATTTCATCTAAGCCTAGGTGTTTACGTAACTGAATTAATTCTTCAATCCATGTCTCTGCGCACCATAAGTCAGGGCGGGAAGGTGTTGCGGACAATCCGCATCCTAATTGGTCATACATAATGACTGCACGACCATCTTCTGCAATCTTGTCAAGTACTTCAAAGTAATTATGTGTAGAACCTGGTCCACCGTGTAATAAGAGCAAAGGTTTCTTATTTCCAGTACATTCACCTACTATACGATAGTAAGTTTTATATTCTAGATAGGGCATGTAACCTTCGGTAATCTTCATAAAATAATCTCCTTATCTCTATTTCTGTTCAGGAACAATAATTACATCTTTTGTATATTTATTCAATACTTCGCAGCCATCTTCAGTTATTATAACAAGGTCTTCGATACGAACGCCTATTCCTTCTTCTGGTAAATAAATTCCTGGCTCAACAGAGAAGCATTGTCCTGGTTTGATGATGTCTTCATTTACGGAAGAAACATCACCGAATTCATGATCTTCTAAACCACAAGAATGTCCAGTTCTGTGTGTGAAGTATTTTCCATATCCTTTTGATTCTATGTAGTTTCTTGCAGCTAAGTCTACGTCACACATTCTATTTCCAGGTTTTGCAGCAGCAATACCTCTTAAGTTTGCTTCTACAACGATGTCATAGATTTCTTTTTGTCTTTCGGAAATTTCACCGATAAATACAGTTCTTGTCATATCAGATGCATAGTTCTTGTAGAATCCGCCTATATCAAGAACAACGCAATCTCCATATTTTCCTTTTGAATCATCTGTTACGTGATGTGGATCTGCTGCTCCCTTAGCATATGCTGTGATTGGGTCGAAAGATACTTCGTTAATACCATGTTTCTTGTAAATTTCTCGAACTTTAGCATTTAATTCTTTTTCAGATAAACCTCTTCCTACCCATGGAATCAATTCATCCATTGTAAGGTCATTTAATCTTGAGGATTCTCTTAAGATAGCAATTTCTTCTTCATCCTTAATCATTCTTACATAGTCAACGATAAAGGAACCGTTTACAAATTTGCTTCCTCCACCAAGTTCTTGTAATCTTAATAAGAATCTAGATGGCCATACTTTATCGATACCAATAACTTTATCTTTTTCTACAAATTTGGATAAAATCTCAACTCCGTCCTGGATATCGTTATACCATACGATTTCTACACCAAGATCCTCTTCTTGCGGGAATAGTTCATTAATAACGATTTTGTGGCCTCCATTAACATTTAAGTACAATGCTAGTAATCTTTCTCCTGGCATAATCCATTTGCCTGTTAAATAAAAAATAGCTGTAGGATCAGAAATAATCATTTGAGGAATCTCATGTTCTTCCATTGATTTTAAAACCCTGTTTAATTTGTTTATGTTCATAGTTATTGCCTCCCAATTTGGTTATTAAATACTAGTATAATACGATTACTAATATAATACGCTTGTCTTCAGATGTCAATGTTTACATTGAAGCTTTTGAATTTTTACAAATGAAATTATTTACATTTTTTCTTTGTATTGGTGAAAAAATTGTGCTATTATAGGTTATGTGAAGGTAACAATTTCACAACATATGGTATTCAAGTCAGTGCAAACCACTTAACTAAGAGATGTGCACATGACTTTGAAATACAGACTCAATATTAAATTTTTTTATGGGAGGAATGAAAAGATGGAAAGTACAAGCAGAAGACCATTTGGGTTCTATGTGTGCTCATTTGCTTTCACATTAGAAAGATTTGCATTCTACTCAGCAAAATGGTTAATCGCAGTATTCGTAGTTGCTACCGTAGCAAAGGGAGGACTTGGTCTTTCCGCTGCAGAAGGAGCAAAAATGTCTGCAAACTTAGTAGCATTTACTTATCTTGCTCCATTGATCGGTGGGTATATCTCTGACCGTATCGTAGGTGCTAGATACCTTGTTCCAATAGGAATGATTTTGATGGGAGCAGGTTACTTAGTGGGATGGCAAGCCTCAAGTGCTGCTATGGTTAACTTAATGATTATTCTAGTTTCTATCGGTACAGGTTTATTCAAATGTCAGACAAACGCTATAACAGGCAGACTTTTCGATGATCCAAGACAATTAGATAGTGCATTTTCTATTCAGTATTCTTTCGTTAACATTGGTTCTTTTATTGGTACAACCATTATAGGGGTACTTGTAGGAACTAAGGGGTACGCTTTCTGTTTCTTAATCTGTGCAATTATGATGTTTATTGATGCCGCTTGGTTCATTTTTGGATGGAGATTCTTAGGCGAAACAGGTAAAAAACCATTCAAGGTTGATGAACACGAAGAGGTAAAAGAGAAGCAGTTAGTAGAAGAAAAGAAGCCTCTTACATCAATGGAAAAGAAAAGAGTTGCTGCAATCGTTTTAATATCCTTCTTCTCTGTAATATTCTGGGTGTTCTGGTACTTAGCCTACATGCCTGTGTATTACTATTGGGGCGGCGACAATGCACTTGCTAACTGGACTATAGGTAACTTTACAGTGCCAACAGCTTGGTTTGATTCATTAAATGCATTAATGTGTATTTCATTAGGACCAATTCTTGGTGGATTATGGGTAAAATTAGCTAAGAGACCTCAAGGTGACTTAAGTATGTTTAAGAAGACTGCTTTAGGAATGTTATTATTAGGTTTATCTTATGTAATTTTTGCAATGGCAGATGTTACAAGAGGCGGTAATCTTGCATCACTTGGCTGGATCATTGCATTCGGTATAGTATTATCCCTTGGTGAAATGGTGTTCTCACCACTTGGAAACTCATTCATCAGTAAGTTTGCTCCACCTAGATTATTATCAAGAATGATGAGTGTTTGGGTACTTGCTGTCTTCTTTGCAGGAAAGTCCTACGGATGGTTGTATGAGTTTACATTAAAATTCAAATTTGCATCTGTATACTTTGTAATCGCAGGTATTGCTATTGCAGCTGGTATTATTCTTTGGTTATTAGATAATAAGTTGAACAGTTTAGTTGTAAAAGATGAAGAAGAACAAAATGCTGATGAAGTAGGTCATTATGTATAATAAATCAATTTGTTAACTAACCCGGGTGATTCAAAAAATCACCCGGGTTTTTGAGTTTTGGTTGAGAATTGAAACTTTTAAGATATAGAGAAATTATATTGCTTAAACTAATTGAAGAGTTTTTGTATGAATTTATTTAAAATTTTAAATTTTAGTATACTTTACACTATCTTCTTATTTTAAATTAATAGTATATTATCTATAGATTGTAGTAAGAGGGGGAAAATAGATGAATAAGTCAGTGGAAGATAAAATGAAAGAAATATTATTGTCAAAGGGAATAGATATTAGCAATTGCTCCAGTGATAATGGAGAACAAGACAATATACCAAAAGAACCAACTCCTAGAGCTAATGCCTTAAGAGATATTTTCTATAATACTTTAGCTACAGCAGATATGGAATTTCCATACTGGTACAATAGAAAGTGGAAGGAATTAGATGGTGAAATTACCATAGTCAGAAGGGCCAAAGCCTTGAAAGAAGCTTTTTCCCGCGTAACACCAAATATAATACCAGGCGAAAAGCTAGTTATGCAAAAAACTCGAAACTATAGAGGGTCCTTCCCAATGCCATGGCTTAGCGAAAGTTTCTTCGTTGCACAGGGGGATGAGATCTCAAGGGAGGCTTCTAAATCAGTTGGAAGTGCAGCAGACGAATTAAGTCATGTTGGACAAGGCGGTGGAAACGTAACGAAAAGCTTTGGAGAGATAGTGTCTATTGCCGGCAAGTTTGGAATGAGAAAGGAAGAAATTCCTGCACTTTTAAAGGTTGCAAGGGAATGGGTTGGCAAATCTGTTGAGGACGTAAGTCTTAGATATGAAAAAATGGTACCAGAATATGAAACTAAGGAAAAAATAATGAGAAGCTTAGTATGCATGTTTGATTCTGGATATACGATACCACAGGGAAGAGAAGTAGTTAACTATTACTACCCACTGCAGTATGGTTTTGATAAGCTTAAGGAAATAGCAAAGGAATGCATAGATAAAGTTGCTGGAAATGCAGATGGTGATGGACTAATAGGTATGGACAGACTTTACTTTTATGAAGCAGTTATAATTGTTATAGAAGGACTTCAACAGTGGATTCTTAATTATGCTAATCATGCTAGGCTATTAGAGGGAAGGTCCTCTAGTGATCAAGAGAAAAAGGAGTATAGGGATATAGCTGAGTGTCTTGAATCTATAGCTCATAATCAACCACAGAATTTTAGAGAAGCACTTCAGTTGTCCTACATTCTTCATATAGCCGTATTAAATGAAGATGTTATATCCGGACTATCTATAGGCAAACTTGGACAAATACTGTACCCTTGGTATGAACAGGACATAGCCAGCGGTAAGATAACAAAAGAGGAAGTTCTTGAACTTATGGAACTTTACAGAATCAAAATAACTTGCATTGATGTTTTTGCTTCAGCAGGAGTTAATGGTGGAGTATTATCTGGTAACACTTTTAACAACCTATCTTTAGGAGGATTAACAAGACAAAACCAAAGTGCAGCTAATGAATTAGAAATGATAATATTAGAAGCGGGAATAACTTGTAGAACTCCACAGCCAACTTTAACGGTAATGTATGATGAAAAGCTTCCAGAGGAATTTTTAATAAAGGCTGCTGAATGTTGTAAAACTGGAACGGGATATCCTGCATGGGTTAATAATAGAAATGCAATGGATTTCATGATAAATCAATATGCTGAAGAGGGAATGACTATTGAAGAAGCTAGATCAGTTGCAATTGGAGGCTGTTTAGAGATATCTCCTTGTTGTTGGAAAGTACTAACCTTAAATGGCAAAAGCTATGAAATTCCAGGTGGTGCTGGTCAGCCTACCAGTGTTGGCGTTCACTTTATAGCAAATCCAAAAGTTCTTGAACTAGTTTTAACTAATGGAAAAGATTATAGAACTGGAATGCAGGTTTATCCACCTCATAATAGAAAACTTGAAACTTTTGAAGAATTAATTGAAACCTTTGAACAATATTATGAAGATACAATAAAGATTCTTGCTAAAACTAACAATATCGAACATGATATTTGGAGAAAACAAAATATGGCTGTTATAAATTCTTTTCTTAAGCCAGATTCATTAGATAAGGGTCATCATATAGGAAATATGGGTTATAGATATAACGGAACCTTTAATGTAGAAACCTGTGGAACTATCACTATGATAAACTCTTTAGCAGCTTTAAAAAGCTTAGTGTATGATAGTAAGGAATATACTCTCAATGAGATGATAGATGGAATTTTAAATAATTTTGGTTATAAACAAGCATCTGAAACTGGAAACTACTCATTAGCAGAACAGGTAAAAGTTGATGGTGTTGATAAGTATGACAGGATATATGGTGATTGCCTAAAAGCACCTAAGTACGGAAATAACGACTTCTATGTTGATAGTATTTTAAAAGATTATGAAGAATGGTTAGCAGAGGCATGCAGCAAAGTTGAATCCTTATATGGTAAGAAAATGTATCCTTGTCAAATATCTGTGTCTACTCATGGACCACAGGGAGCAGCTACTTTAGCAACTACAGATGGAAGGTTAGGTGGAACTACTTATTCTGATGGTTCAGTATCTGCATATCCAGGAACAGATAGAAATGGTTTATATGCATTATTTGAATCAGCTAACATTTGGGATCACACTACATCACAAAATTCTCAAATGAATCTAAAAGTTCATCCAGCTGCACTAAAGGGCATTCAGGGCACGAAAAAATTATTAGATTTAACTAGAGCATATATGAGAAGAGGCGGCACCCACGTACAATACAACATTATAGATTCTACTATATTAAAAACAGCACAAAAATCTCCAGATCAGTACAGAGATTTACTAGTTCGTGTAGCAGGATTTACTCAGTATTGGTGTGAATTAGGTAAGCCTATTCAAGATGAAGTAATATCAAGAACTCAACATGAAGGGGTGTAGTAATATGGCATTAAAACATAATGATTGTTTAAATTTTTGTAGTATAGATGCAAATAAGGGAATATGTAGATTGACTAAAAATCTAATTTATATAGATACTGATACCTGTAGTAAATTTGATTTAGCACCTAAATGCAATAACTGTGAGAACTTTCATAATGCAGATGAGAATGGTATAGGAATATGCAGAGGTTTATCTAAAGAAGATTGGGTTTATGGCAGTTTAAATGCAGTAACTTGTAATAGTCATAAGTTCAATAGGAAAGGTTAATATTGTGAATACTAAAGGATTGATATTTGATATACAGAGTTTTTCTGTTCACGATGGACCAGGTTGTAGGACTACTGTATTTATGAGCGGGTGTCCACTTAGCTGTAGATGGTGTGCAAATCCGGAAAGCTGGGTTAAGAAACCTCATATAATGTTTAGTGAATTGTCCTGCAAATATGAAAAAGGCTGTAGAATATGTAAAGATAAGTGTACTAAAAAGGGGCTAAGCTTTGATAAGGAAAATAAGCCGGTACTAAACTTTAATATATGCAAATATTGTACTACTTTTGAATGTGCAAAAGCCTGCTATCAAAATGCTCTTAAAGTATGTTCTAAAGAATATAGCACTGAGGAATTAATGAACATATTAACAAGGGACTCTAATAATTGGAGAAGCGGTGGAGGCGTTACATTTAGTGGAGGAGATCCGCTTTCGCAAAGTAATTTTCTACTTGAGATACTTAAAAAGTGCAAGGAAAAAGGTATTCATACAGCGATAGAAACAACTGCATATAGTAAGGAGGAAATATTCCTGGATGTAATGAAGCATATAGATTTTGCCTTTATTGATATTAAGCATATGGATAGAGAAAAGCATAAGGATAAGGCTGGAGTATACAACGACTTAATTCATAGTAACATAACATCACTTGCAAAATCTAGCTGGAAGGGCCGACTTGTGCTGAGAATGCCTGTAATACATGGCTTTAATGATAATGACGACAATATACTACAATTAGTTAAATTTATGAATTTTAACGGTCTAGTGGAAATAAATATACTCCCATTTCATAGACTTGGAGAATCAAAATGGACACAACTTGGCCAAAGTTATGATTACTCATTAGAGGGAGACGTTTCTGATTCTAGGCTAAAAGAAATACAGAATATGTTTTTACAGAACAGCATAGTTTGTTACATCGGCCACGATACTTTGTTTTAACTATACTATTATAGTTATTTATACAGCATAATATTAAAAATCCATCAAGTTTATTAAAACTAGTAATTCTACTATTGGAATTGCTAGTTTTTCATTTATAATATAAGTATATATTTTATTCAAAGGATGAGTGAGCATGGAGTTAAAGGACATATGTATATATGATCACATAAAGGATTACTTAGATGAAATATCTATTGTAAGTTATAAAAAAGGACAATATATAACTCGTTCTAGTGAAAACCTTGAAGAGATCTTTTTTATATTAGATGGAAAGGTTAAGGTAGAATGTATAACCAAGTATGGCAAGAGCTTTTTAGTAGATGAACTGTCGGAAAATGAGTTCGTAGGGAAAATCAGTTACATGCATGATCAGAATTTATTTTGTGACATTAAAGCTACAAGTAATGCATCCTTATTAAAAATAGATAAAAATACCTTTAAAAAATTGCAGCAAAGCTCGGATTTCATGAAAATATTTTTGTTGAAGACTAGTAATAGAATATATTATATGTACAAGAAATTAATGATGAAGGATTTGTTTAAATTTGAGGAGTTATTTGCTTTTCACATACTGAAAAATTCTAAAAATAATATATTTAAATTTAAAAGTATGTACAGTCTTTGCAAAGTTTTATCAGTGAGCAGAAAAGGTTTATATAATACTATAAATAGATTTATAAAGGAAAACTGTATAAGAAAGGATGAAAATTCAATTGTTATTTTAGATAGACAGTATTTGAACAAAATTTCCACGCATGTAAGAGAGTTTAACGAAACTAATGGCAGTGATTTGAAATTTGATATATAGCCGCATATATAAGTTAAGCTTAGATATATAACTAGTTAACAAGTAAATACATTGTGATATTGGTGAAGAGTCTTTCCTAATTTAGGGAAAGGCTCTTTTTTATATTACTGTTCGAGAAAAATGTCAATTTGTGTTGAAGGTTGTAAAAAAATGTTATATAATTATAGAGTAAAATTGTAAACTATAAATTATAGATGGAGAGTTGAGTTAACTATGAAAAGGTTAAAGGTAAATTTAATGCTAAACACAATAAAAAGTAAGTTAATTGTAACCATGGTAGCGATTTGCTTAATTCCCGTGATTTTGTTAGGAGTTACATCTTACTTCAAATCTAAAAATGTACTAGAAAAGAAGCTTGAAGTTACAAGTATGCAAACTCTAAAGGAAATTAATAGAGGCATAGATAATTACTTTGATGCTATGGGGAATCAAGTAAAGGTATTATCCGTTAATGCAAACCTAGTAAACGTTGATAATACGGAAATTGAAGATTCTTTTAAATATGCTAAATATAGTATTAAAGATGTTCAAGAGAGTGATAATGATATAATAAGTGTTTATTTTGGAACTGAAGGTGGACACTTTACAACCTATCCTGAAGTTAAATTGGCAGAAGGATATGATTATAAGGGAAGACCTTGGTATAAAGAAGCTATAGACACTCCAGATAGAGTAATATATACAGAGCCTTATAAAGATGCTAACAGTGGAGAATTTGTTGTATCTATTGCAAAGGCTATTGTTAAGGAAGGTAAAGCAATTGGAGTTGTTTCTATGGATATCACACTTTCTAAGTTTACAGAAAACCTATCAAATGTAAAGGTCGGAGACGATGGATACATAATTGTAACTGACGACAAAGGTACTGCTTTGGTTCACCCAGATAAAAAGATAGTTGGAACTGATACTCTTAAAAAGTTAAGTTTATGGGATCAAGCTTCAAAGAATAAAGAGGGATTTACAAACTATGAGTATGAAGGAAATAGAAAATTTGGAGTATATACTACAAACCAATCTACAACTTGGAAAATATTTGCTTCATTAAATGAATCCGAACTTACTAAGGATACAGGTGAAATAAAATTTTTGACTTTTATATTGGTACTTATAACATCAGTATTGAGTGCACTTCTGTCTATTCTTATAAGCAGAACAATATCTAATAATATAAATAAATTAAGTCATTCTATGAATGTAGCTTCAGGAGGAGATTTAGTCACTCTAGCTGACGTGAAATCAAAGGATGAACTAGGAAAACTATCAAAGGATTTTAATTTGATGACAAAGAACATAAGAGAAATGATGGTAGGAGTGGAGAATTCATCAAAAGTTGTACTTGACACATCCTCTAATCTAAGTGCTATGTCAGAGGAAACTACTGCTTCTGTTGAGGAAATATCAAGGGCTATTGAAGAAATTTCTCAAGGTGCAACACAGCAAGCTTCAAGTACCCAGGAAGTAGCTTTTGGAATGGAGCAGTTAGCACAAGGCTTAGATAACATTGCTGAAGCTACAGAGGAAATGAACGAGCTATCTAGTAATGCACAGGAGCTTAGCAACAAAGGATTACAAATGGTTCAAGTTCTTGCTGATAAATCAGATGAAACTAAGGTTTCGGCAGTAACTGTTACAGAAATAATAGAAGATATGAATGTAAGTACACAAGAAATTAACAAGATTTCTGATACTATTACACAAATTACTGATCAGACAAACCTCTTATCTTTAAATGCAAGCATAGAGGCTGCACGTGCAGGAGAGGCTGGTAAGGGATTCGCTGTTGTAGCAGATGAAATTAGAAAATTAGCGGAACAGTCAAGAAAATCTACTGACGAGATAAAGGTTATAGTAGAAGCTATTAAATCAAAGTCTTCAACAGCAGTAAAGGCAATGGAAGAAGCAAGTACTATGATAACAGATCAAGGTAAGACTGTTGAAGAAACCACAGAAATATTTAATGAAATCTATCGCTCAATAAATAATTTAATCTCTATGGCAGGTCAGATAAGAAGTAGTATTTTAACTATTAATGATCAAAAAGGTGTTATTGTAAATCAAGTAGAGAGTATATCTGCTGTTTCTGAAGAAACTGCTTCTTCTACAGAGGAAGTAAATGCTTCTATAGAAGAAATCACCGCTATGATGTGTGAATTTACAAAAAATGCTACGGAACTTCAAAGCTTATCTCAAGGCTTGGAAAAGGAGTTAGGCCAGTTTAGGATAAAATAATTCAATAGTAAATTAAGTAAGAAAAATTATTATAATTATTAAAGTTTATTTTGACCTAGAAAAGTAACAGTTCTAGGTCTTTTTGATGTATTTTAAAGGTAGAGACAAATAGTAAAAGCTGTTGACATAAATTTGAAAATATGTTATATAAAAAAATAGAACTTAGCACTCAAGAGAAGACAGTGCTAATAATTATCATGGGAGGAGAGATTTACTTGGAAACAAAACAGTTTAAGGCAGAATCTAAAAGACTGCTGGATCTTATGATTAATTCAATCTATACCCATAGGGAAATTTTTCTAAGAGAGCTCATTTCTAATGCCAGTGATGCAATTGACAAGGTTTACTATAAAGCATTAACAGATGACTCCTTGAGCTTTGATAAAGATAACTATTATATTAGGGTGAGCTGTGATAAGGAAAATAGAATATTAAAGATTTCAGACACCGGTATTGGCATGACAAAAGAGGAATTAGACGACCACCTAGGGGTTATAGCAAAAAGTGGGTCTTTAAAATTTAAAAAAGAAAATGAATTAAAAGATGGATATGATATAATTGGACAGTTCGGTGTAGGATTCTATTCTGCCTTTATGGTAGCTGACACTGTTACTGTTATAAGCAGAGCCTTCGGAAACGATGAAGCATACAAATGGGAATCTAAAGGAGTAGAGGGCTATACTATAGAATCTTGTGAAAGAAACTCCTTTGGCACAGATATTATACTTAAAATAAAAGAAAATACAGAAGATGAAAATTTTGATGAATATCTAGAAGAATATAGACTAAAATCAATTATAAAGAAATACTCTGACTTTATTAGATATCCTATAAAAATGGATGTTACTAGAAGTAGGCTTAAAGAAGGCAGTGAAAAAGAGTATGAGGAATACACAGAGGAACAGACTGTAAACAGTATGGTTCCTATATGGAGAAAGAATAAGAATGAGCTCACAGAGGAGGATTATAACAATTTCTACTCAGAAAAGCACTACGGCTTTGATAATCCAGTAAAGCATATTCATATTAGTGTAGATGGAGCAGTAAGTTATAACGCAATCCTATTTATTCCAGAAAAAATGCCATACGATTTCTATACTAAAGAGTATGAAAAAGGATTGGAGTTATATTCAAATGGTGTTTTAATAATGAACAAGTGCTCTGACTTGCTGCCTGACTATTTCGGGTTTGTAAAAGGAATAGTAGACTCAGAAGACTTATCTCTTAACATATCTAGAGAGATGCTGCAGCATGACAGGCAGTTAAAACTTATTGCTAAAAACATAAAAACTAAGATAAAAAATGAATTAGAAAATCTATTGAAAAATGAAAGAGATAAGTATGAGGAGTTCTATAAATCCTTTGGAAGACAATTAAAGTATGGTATATATAGTGACTTTGGCAGTAACAAGGATATCTTACAAGATCTATTGATGTTCTATTCATCAAAGGAGAAAAAGATGGTTACCTTAGAAGAATATGTTTCTAGAATGCCAGAAGAACAAAAGTATATTTATTATGCTTCAGGAGAGTCAAATGAAAGAATAGAGAAAATGCCTCAAACAGAACTTGTATTAGACAAAGGATATGAAATTTTATACTTTACTGATGATGTAGACGAGTTTGCTGTACGAATGATAATGAAGTATAAAGATAAGGAATTTAAATCTGTATCTAGTTCTGATTTAGGTATAGAAGTAGAAGAAAAGGAAAATGCAGATAACAAAGAGAGCAAAGAGCTCTTTGAAAGTATGAAGAGTATTTTATCAGGTAAAGTAAAAGATGTTAGAGCATCAAAAAGATTGAAAAATCATCCGGTATGTTTATCAAACGATGGTGAACTTACAATTGAAATGGAAAAGGTACTAAACTCAATGCCTAATAACCAAAATATAAAGGCAGATAAAGTTTTGGAAATAAATGTAAATCATGACGTATTTGAATCCTTAAAGGAAGCTTATGAAAATGATAAGGATAAGTTAAATTTATATACAGATTTATTGTATAATCAAGCGTTACTTATTGAAGGATTACCAATAAATGATCCATTAGAGTTTACAAACAATATATGTAAGATAATGAAATAGAGAAAAAGCCACTTTCAAAAGATACTCATTGAAAGTGGCTTTTTTATGTTTATTTATTGAATTAGGTTATTCAGTTATAAGTTGTATTATATGATATGTTGTTGCAGGACTGTAATATAATCTTATGTAGATATAATTTTAAAATAAGTTGGGCTTTATTTTAAAAAATAAATGAAATATTCTAATAAATGTGTCATAATTAAGTATAAAAACTAATTGATTAGCTACATAAACAGGAGGAGATACTTTGAACTTTAAGGACAATTTTAAGATATTAATTGTAGATGATGAAGTGGACTATCTAAATTCAATGAAAAAGTTATTAGATGAAAAAAATTATAATTCAGAAATAGTCCTATCAGGAATAGAAGCTGTGAGAAAGCTTAAACAGGAAAGTTACAATTTGGTAATTACAGGACTAAGAATGCCAGAAATGAATGGAATTGAACTTACTGAAAAGATAAAAAAGGATTTTTCTAATATAGAAGTAATAATCTTAACAAGTTACGGCTCCATTGAGACAGCGGTGCAAGCAATGAAAAAAGGAGCCTTCAGCTACTTTGTTAGAGATAATGGTGCGGAAGAGTTATTAATGGAGATTGAAAAAATCAAGAAGTTCTGGAAGTTAAAATATGAGAATGAATTTTTAAGAAACCAGCAAAATAGTACAAGTTATATTTTGCAAACTTACAATGAAAAATACAAAGATGTACTAAATATAGTAAGAAAGGCAGCACAAAGCAATGTGAATATACTTATTACTGGTGAATCAGGTGTAGGAAAAGAGGTTTTAGCCAGATATGTTCATGAAATAAGTGAAAGAAGACAACAACATTTTGTTGCTGTAAACTGCCAAGCCTTATCAGAAAATTTGTTAGAATCAGAACTTTTTGGACACGAGAAGGGGTCCTTTACTGGTGCACTTGAAAGAAGAATAGGAAGATTTCAGCAGGCTAACGGAGGAACATTATTCTTAGATGAGATTGGAGAAATGCCTGTAAATGTGCAAATAAAACTTTTAAGGGTTTTAGAGTCTAGAACTATTGAGATGCTTGGAAGTAATAAAAGCATAAATGTAGATATAAGACTTATCTCTGCTACCAATAAAGACCTAGAAAATGCAATTATAGAAGGCGTTTTTAGGGAGGATTTATTTTATAGAATTAACACCATAATATTAGAAGTACCTCCTCTAAGAGAGAGAAAAGAAGATTTAAATATGCTTATAGAATTTTTCTTAAGAAAGTGTGAGAAAGAACAAAAGAAAAAGATAGTTAAGGTAGAAAAGGATGTTATAGAATTTTTACTGTCATACAACTATCCTGGGAATATAAGAGAACTGAGAAATATAATTGAGAGATTAGTTGTCTTATCTGAAAATGGTGTTATAAGGTTTGAGGACTTGCCCCAAAGGAAAAAAACTACTATAAGTGATGTTAGCAAAGTGGAGGATGTAGTATCCTTAAGAGACTTTAGAAAAGATATTGAGAAAGATTATATTGTTAAGATTTTAGATAAATGTGAGGGAAATATATCAAAAGCAGCAGAATGCCTTCAAATAAGCAAAAGACAATTATTTAATAAGATTGCTGAGTACGACATAAAGTAAAGTTTCATTATTTAAGATTATTATAAAGTGAATTTTTTTTCACGGTAAAAGTGAAAAAAAATTCACTTTTATTTATGCAAAAAAATACATAGCCATCAAAACAATAGGTAAAATCTATATTCTAAAGTTTTATTTATAGTGAAAGAGTAGTGGCACGGAAATTGCTATTATAATATAGTGAAAACACAAATAAAACAAATAAAAAAATATAAACAAGGGGGAGACTACAATGGAAAAATCAAAAGAAAACACAACTGCTCTAAAAAGGGATATCAATATGATGCAAGCTACATTGCTTGTAGTTGGTATAGTTATAGGTAGTGGAGTTTTTTTCAAGCCATCAGCAGTTTTTAAGAATGCAGGAGCGCCAGGTCTTGGAATACTTGCTTGGGTAGTTGGATGTATAATAACTGTAACAGGGGCACTTACTATCGCAGAAATAGGCTCAGCTATACCAAAGGCCGGTGGACTATTTGCTTATTTAAAGGACCTATATGGAGAAAAATGGGCGTTTTTACTTGGATGGATGCAAACTGTTATTTATTATCCAGGAATGAGTGCTGCATTAGCAGTAGTTTTTGCAACACAATGCACAAGTTTTATTGATATATCACCAACAGGACAAAAAATTGTTGCAGTAGGGATAATTGCCTTTTTAACTGCTGTAAACCTTATTTCAGCAAAATTTAGTGCTAAATTTGCATCTTTATTTACAATAGGAAAACTAGTACCAATAGGTGTCATTATTATTGCTGGTCTTGCAATGGGAAAGGTTCATGACTTTACTCCACTTACAACATCAGCTAGTACTGGAGCAGGATTTGGAGCTGCATTACTTGGAGTTTTATTCGCTTACGAGGGATGGATTGCTGTAGCGAATATGGCAGGAGAAATGAAAAACCCTGCTAAAGACTTACCTAAAGCAATAATACTTGGATTAACGATTATTACTATAGCATATCTAGGTGTTAACCTAGCTATAATAAACACAATGCCAGTAGAACAAGTTGCTGCATCACAAAAAGCAGCTACAGATGCTTCTGTTATATTATTTGGACCAATAGGTGCAAAACTTATTGCAGCTGGGATTTTAATATCTATTACTGGATGCTTAAGTGCATTTATAATGACTGGTGGAAGAATGCCTTATGCTATGGCTGCAGATAATTTATTTGTATTTAAAGGTTTCTTTGGCAAGTTAAGTGAAAAGTCAGCTACACCTGCAAATGCAGTTATATTCCAAAGTGTACTTGCGGCTGCATATGCTTTATCTGGTTCTTTCGAAGCTTTAACTAACTTGGCTACTTTTGCTATGTGGTTATTCTTTATTCTTGGTATAGCTGGAGTATTTGTATTAAGAAAAAAATTCAAACATTTAATAACAGAAAACTCATATAAGGTTCCACTATATCCAATAGTTCCTTTAATAGGTTTAGTTGGAGCGTTATATGTTGTTATAAGTACTTTATTAACAGGAACAATGAATGCATTGTTTGGAATAGGACTTACTTTAATAGGATTGCCTATTTATGCACATATTAAGAAATCTCAAGTTAACGAAAAAATCTCATTAGATGCCTAAATATAGATTTGTTACTAGCCAAAAAATACTTTCTAGAAATAGAAAGTATTTTTTGCAATTATCTTACTAACTGGCCGAGTAAAAAAAGCATGATTTTATTCACCATAATTTTGTTCATAGATTTAGATTTTTTTACAATAAATAAAATTTGCATAATAAATATATTACTAATATAATAGTTATAGACTTTAATTTACCTTCATAAACACCTTTCAGCAGAGGAGGGTGTTTTTTGATGTGTTATAGTTGCTGTAGGGTGAATAAGTTTTAGATAATAAATAATTAGATTACGTATTAGTTATAAGTAAATGTTTATATATAAAAAATAGAATGGTAGGTAAATAGTATGCTTTTAATGAAAACTATAGAGTATTCTCAAATTGATGAAGATAAGAATGATGGTAATTGTGTTTTAATTGATGTAAGAAGCCCAGAAGAATTTACGAATTCCACTATACCTGGAGCAATTAATATACCTCTCTTTGATGATGAAGAGAGAAAGAGTATAGGCACTACTTATGTGCAGGAAAGTGTTGAAAAGGCTAAAAAAATGGGAGTAGAGGCAGTTGCAAAGAAGCTGCCTGCAATATATGAAAAAATAAATGAACTTCACAAGAAATATAAATCATTAGTATTCTTTTGTGCAAGAGGTGGTATGAGAAGTGGATCTATAGTTTCTCTTTTAACTGCATTAGGGTTAAGGGTTTATAAGTTAGAGGGTGGATATAAGGGATATAGATCCTATATAAACAAGAAGTTGCCAGAGGTAATGGAAGAGATAAGGTTTGTAGTAATTCATGGTAATACAGGTATGGGAAAAACTAAGATGTTAAAAACCTTATCAGAACAAGGGTATGATACCTTAGATTTAGAAGGTTGCGCAAATCACAGAGGTTCTCTCTTAGGTAGTGTAGGACTTGGAGAACAGTATAGCCAAAAACAGTTTGAAAGTCTTGTTTATGAAAGCCTAAAGAAAAGAAAAAGTAACTTAGTCTTTGTGGAAGGTGAAAGTAAAAGAATAGGCAAAATAATTATGGCTGATTTCATTTTTTCAAAGATGGTAGAGGGAAAGCATATAAGGGTAACCGGTGATATAGACTTTAGAGTAAAAAACATCACAGAGGATTACGTTGAAAGTGGTAATTCTGAGCTTATAGAAGCTCTAAATAAGCTCAGAAGATATATTAGTGACAAAAATATTGATAAGTATATAAGTGAAGTAGAAGCTTTTAACTATGATTGGGTAATTAAGGAGTTAATGGTGAAATATTATGATCCAATGTATGAAAATAATAAATATGATTGGGATTTAACTTTAGAGGTTCAAAGTATAGAGGAAGCTTGCAGTAAGATAATCCAGTGGAGCAGAGAGCTTATTGACTTAAGTGTTAAGGAAGCTGCACTTACTGTGGAATAATTGATACCTGTCTACTTTTCAATGATATATTAAAATTTTGCAAAGGCAAGACATAAAGGTAGTCCCTCTTATATAAACTCTGCATATAAAGATAGTAACAAGGTATTTGCAGTAATATATAAGGAGGGAGAATTATGACTTATATAGTTATTCAATATGTTTTTGTTGTTCTTTTAGTTGTTGGAGTTGGATATCTTTTATACCTTTTAAAGGAAAAGGGGCATAAGTTTAATGAAGATTATTTCGGCATAACCCACAGCATATTGAACTCCCTGGGACAGGAAGAAAGAACACCAGATAACGTAAAAAGCATATTAAGATTAGTTTCAAAAGCTGTAACCTATGTGGAAGATAACTATAAAAATGAGGATAATGCCATAAAAGAAGATAAGGCTCTACAGCTTGCAAAGGAAGCAATGACAGAGTTGAATTTTAGAAGAGTCATTGATGATGACAATATAAGATGTATTATAAGGATAGCTGCAGCATTGTTAACAAAAAAGGAATAGGATGGCCACAGAAATGCTAACAAGATATATCTAGGAAAAAAGTTTATCATCTAAAAAACCAAGCTAAACTCATATTTATAAGGGGTTTAGCTTTATTTTATTTTAATAATTATTTAGCTTATAAATTTGAAAACTAGCTGATTCTACTGTATAATCAATGAAAGTCTGGAAAGTACCAATTTTAATTTATGAGAACATTTGTTTTTGATTTTTTTTTCTGTTATAATAGTGACAAAATGGATAAATTAAATATTATTTAACAAACTGAAATTAAGTTTAAAATCTTTCATATAAAAACTTAATAATGTTTATATAATTATTTAAATGACTAATCTAAAAAGTTTGGAGGACGGTTATGGAACAAAGAGAAGAACAAGTGCAGGTTTATGATGTCACAGCCTTAACTTCCTTAGAAAAATTAGAGCCTGTCCGAATAAGACCAGGGATGTACATAGGTTCTACAGGAAGCAAAGGTCTTCATCACTGCATATGGGAGATATTGGATAACGCTATTGATGAAATATCCAATGGCTTTGGAGATAAGGCAACAATTATATTAAACAAGGATAAAAGTGTAACTGTTATAGATAATGGCAGAGGAATACCCACTGGAATACACCCTACAAAGAAAAAGTCTGGTGTAGAAATGGTTTTTACAGAGCTTCACACCGGAGGAAAATTTAATAATGATATTTATAAAACCTCTGGAGGACTTCACGGAGTTGGAGCAGCAGTAGTTAATGCTCTTTCAAAGTGGCTGGAGGTTGAGGTAAAGCAAAATGGCAAAATTCATAGACAGAGATTTGAGTATGCTTATGATAAAACTGTCAAAAGAGAAATGCCGGGAACACCGATAACTACCCTTAAAGTAGTAGGAGAAACAGAAGAAACTGGCACAAAGATAACCTTTATGCCAGATAAAGAGGTTTTCGGAGCTTCAGAATTTAAGTTTGAAGTAATAGATGAAAGACTTCAAGAGCTGGCTTTCCAAAATAAAGGTATAAGGCTAAAGCTTATTGATACTAGAAAAGATGAAACAGTGGAGAAGGAGTATCATTCAGAAAGAGGGCTTTTAGATTTTATAGACTATTTAAACGAAAGTAAAACTGTTCTTCACAGTCCACCGATACTCTTTGAAGGTGAAAGAGAAGTAAATGGTTTAAATATGTATGGAGAGGTCTGTATTCAGTTTACCGACTCTACTACAGAATATATAGCTAGTTATGTAAATAATATTCCTACCACAGAATCAGGGACTCACGAAAGCGGATTTAAAACTGGTATGACTAGAGCTTTTAAGGAATGGGCTAAAAAGCTCAATCTAGTTAAGGAAAAAGATAAGGAATTTGAAGGCGATGACTTAAGAGAAGGTATGACAGCCATAGTCAGAATTAAGATAAGCAATCCTATATTTGAAGGTCAAACGAAAACAAAGCTTGGAAATACAGAAGCCTATACCATGATGAATGATTTGGCTTATACTAAATTTTCAGAGTGGATAGAGGATAGTAAGGATACCGCAGCAAGTATAATAAATAACGCAGTGGAAGCAGCAGCAAGACGGGAGAAGATAAAAAAGATAAATGAAGCAGAGAAAAAGAAAATAGGAAAAGGTACTGCACCACTTGCAGGAAAAATAGCAGTATGTACCTTGAAAGATCCTTCTGTATGTGAATTTATTGTAGTTGAGGGAGATTCAGCGGGGGGGTCTGCAAAACAGGCTAGAGATAGAAGGTTCCAGACAATTATGCCTTCTAAAGGTAAGATTATGAATACAGAAAAGCAAAAGCTGGAGAACGTACTTGGCAGTGAAGAACTTAAGATATTCAATACAGCTATAGGTACAGGAGTATTGGATAACTATGATGAAAGTGATTTGAAGTATGATAAGATAATTATAATGTCAGATGCGGATGTAGACGGGTACCACATTAGAACATTATGGATGACATATATATACAGGTATATGAGACCATTGATTGCAAATGGGCATCTTTATTTAGCTCAACCACCACTATACAAAGTGTATAAACAGGCAAAGGGTAAAGAAATACTAAAATATGCTTACAGTGATGATGAGTTAGAAAAGGCAATGAAAGAAGTAGGAAAAGGTGCATTACTTCAAAGATACAAAGGCCTTGGGGAAATGAATGCAGAGCAGCTTTGGGAAACTACATTAAATCCTGAGACAAGAACTCTACATCAAATAACCATAGAAGATGCAGCAAAGGCAGAAAAAATGGTGTCATTGCTTATGGGAGATGTGGTAGCACCAAGAAAAAGTTATATGTATAAATACGCAGAGTTTTAAAGGGAGGAATTAGTATAATGGCGAAAAAGCAGACAGTAATTCCACGTGATAATAATATAGTAAAAGTTTCTATTGAAGAAGCTATGCCAGAGAACTATCTTCCTTATGCAGTTGAAGTAGCTAAAGACAGAGCACTTCCAGATGTAAGGGATGGATTAAAGCCAGTACATAGGAGAATAGTATATGGTTCCTATATGCTTAAGGCTTTTCCAGATAAACCTTACTACAAGTCAGCAAGAATAGTAGGGGACATATTAGGTAAATATCATCCACATGGAGATACATCAGTATATGATGCCATGGTTATATTAGCTCAAGATTTCAATACAAGAAAACCATTGATAGATGGACAAGGAAACTTTGGAAGTATGGATGGAGATAGTGCTGCGGCAATGCGTTACACTGAAGCGAGACTTACACCTATTGCAATGGAAATGATAAGGGACATAGAAAAAGGAGTAGTTAATATGGTAGATAACTACTCTAACTCAGAAAAAGAACCTGAGGTTTTGCCAGCAAGGTATCCTAACCTTCTTGTAAATGGAGCCTTTGGTATAGCGGTAGGACTTGCCACCAATATACCACCCCATAATTTAGGTGAAGTAATAGATGCAACTATTGCAGCAATTGATAACCCAGAGCTAAACACCAAGGAACTAATGGAGTACGTAAAGGGACCAGACCTTCCTACAGGGGGGATTTTAATAGGAAAGAATTCTTTAATTTCTGCCTACGAAACAGGAGAAGGAAGGGTTACTTTAAGAGCAAAAACTTTAATAGAGAAACTAGAAAACGGAAGAGTTGGAATAGTTATAACAGAGTTTCCTTTTAGAAGAAGCAAGGCAAAGCTTCTTCAAATTATTTCAGAAATGACTGCAGATAAAAAACACTCAAAAGCATTGGAAGCTATTTCTGATATTAGAGACGAATCGGATAGAACTGGAATTAGAGCAGTAATAGAGTTTAAGAAATCTGCTGATGAGGAAACTGCTGATAAGGTTCTTAAATACCTATTTAAGAGAACGGATTTACAGTGTAATATTTCCTTTAATATGGTTGCAATAGCGGAAGGAAAACCTCAGACCTTGGGGTTAAAGTCAATACTACAGCACTACATAAATCACCAAAAGATAGTTGTTACAAAAAGATCCGAAAGAGAATTGCAGATAGCTGAAAAAAGATTTCATGTAATTGAAGGATTCATAAAAGCCATAGGAATAATGGATGAGATTATAGAAACTATAAGGGCTTCAAAATCTAAAAAAGATGCAGCTAACAACCTGATGGAAAAATTCAGCTTTACTGAAGTTCAAGCAGAGGCAATATTAGAGCTTATGCTTTATAGGCTTACAGGACTTGAAATTGTAGCCTTTGAAAAGGAATATAAAGAACTAGAGAAGGAAATAAGAAGACTTAACAAAATACTAGGAAGTGAAAAAGAACTTCTAAAGGTTATAAAAAAAGAGCTGCTGGAAGTAAAAGAAAAATATGCTGATAGTAGAAAAACAGCTATAGTTGAAAATGATGAAGAAGCGAAGATTGATATAGAAGAGCTTATAGTAGAAGAGGATATAGTAGTAACTATGTCTAATGAGGGTTTTATTAAAAGAATTCCACTGAAGACATATAACCGTTCTAATGTGGAAGTGGAGGACATAGAATATAGAGAAGGGGATTATAATAAACTCCTTATAAATTCAAATACTAAGGATATTTTAATGTTCTTTACCGATAAAGGAAATATGTATCAGCTTAAAGGGGTAAATATTCCTGAATTTAAGTGGAAGGAAAAGGGAGAAAGGTTAGACTCCTTAATAAGAGGTTTGGATTTAACCCAGGAGAGAATTATAGCAGTTCATCCTATTTCTAGCTTTTCAGATGAGAAAGATTTTATGTTCTTTACCAGCACTGGGGTTATGAAAAAGACGAGTATAGATAAATTTATAACAAACTATACAAAAATTATGGCCCTTAAGCTTAAAGCAGAGGAAAACTTAATAGATGTTAGGTTATTTGATAAAAATAGGGATGAAAGATTTATAAATGTAATCACTGAAAAGGGATTGTATTTTACTGTAGAAGAGCCAAAAATTGAGTCTGTAGACAGAAATATAATAGGTACTCAGCTATTTGCCTTACCTTCAAAAGATAGAGTAGTTAAGATAGAATTTGTTGCTGAAGCTCTTCATAGAAGCTTTAGTATATCTATAGATAAGTTAGGTGTAATTAAGGTTTCTGAAAGGCAGCAATCTGGCAGAGTAATTAGCACTTTAACCAACACAGCAAGTAGAATTTTAATTTTTTCTAAGGACGGTATGGTATACTCAATACCAGCAGTGATGCTTCAAAATTTAGATAAAAAAGGTATAAGTATAAACGAGCTTTGGGAGGATATAGACAGAAAGAACATAATAAATATGCTTTCAGTAGATAACTTTAATGAAGCCTCAAGTATTTACTTTTTTACAAGTAAGGGTATGGTAAAGAAAACAGCCTTAAGTGAATTTGACGGAGACTACTTAAAAACTTTATGCTATAAATTTAAAAGTGATAAAGATACTTTAATAGGTATTAAGTATGTTAAGAATGGCGAGGAAGAGGTTGTTTTAATAACTAAAAAGGCTATGGCTATAAGATTTTCGGGAGAGAGCGTAAGTTATATGGGTAAAATTGCATCAGGGGTAACTGGTATAAGCCTTAAGGATGACGATGAAGTAATTTACGCTGATATACTTCAGAATGAAAAGGATAAAGATAGGGTATTTATGCTAAAGTCAGAAAAAGGTAGTGAAGGAAAGATAAGTATTAAGGAACTTAAGATTCAGAATAGAGCAGGAAGAGGAAAAAGCTTAATGCTTGTAGTTATGGATGATGTAATAACCGAAATAAAGTTATAATATTAATATGAAATTGTTAAAAAGTTAACCAAATTTTCAGATAAAAAACTGTTGCAAATTGTAGAACAGGTAATTATAATTAAACTATAATGTTAATATTGAGGCAGAGAATTAGAGAGCCGCATTTAAAAGGGTATGTTAGTGTACTTTTTTAAGTGTGGCCTTTTGTGCTAGTACAAGCCTTAAAAATTGGTCTTAATGTAATCGATTACCAATATTTTCATTAAAAATTAAATATATATTTTGGGAGGGAATGTTATGTCAAGTTTAATGGCGGAGTTCATTGGAACAATGATCCTGATACTTTTAGGAGATGGAGTTGTAGCAAACGTCTTACTTAAGAAAAGTAAGGGAGAAAATAGCGGATGGATAGTTATAACAACTGGCTGGGCTTTAGCGGTAATGATACCAGCGTTCATATTTGGAAGTGTAAGTGGTGCACACTTTAACCCAGCACTTACAATAGCTTTAGCGGCTATAGGTAAATTCTCATGGGCTCAAGTTCCTGGCTATATAATAGCACAAATGTTAGGAGCAATTGTTGGAGGAGCTTTAGTATGGTTAACTTATCTTCCTCATTGGAAGGAAACAGAGGACAAGGGTGCAAAGCTTGGAATATTCTGCACAGGTCCTGCTATTAGAAGCTATGGAGCTAACTTTTTAACAGAAGTAATTGCAACAGCGTTATTAGTATTCGCTATATTAGGAATAGGTACACAAAAACCAGCTGAGGGACTATCAACTTTTGTTGTAGGTGGATTAATTTGGGCATTAGGTTTATCCCTAGGAGGACCAACAGGATATGCATTAAACCCAGCTAGAGATTTAGGTCCAAGAATAGCTCATGCTATATTACCAATAGCAGGAAAAGGAGATTCTGATTGGGCATACTCTTGGGTTCCAATTTTAGGACCAGTTGTAGGAGGCGTTTTAGCAGCACTAGCATTTGTAGCAGTGTTTTAGTAAACAAATTACCTAAAATTATTACATCAGCATCATACCCTTGCAAGAAGATTCAAAAGTGATAAAATTATAGGATATACTAAAGATAGAATATAATTAAAAGGGGTGCTGAATATGAATATGTTAAGAGAAATGTTGATGGAAAATCCCATCATAGCAGCTATAAGAGATAACAAAGAGTTAGAAAAGGTTTTTAAAAGTAAAGCAAGTATAGTTTTTGTACTATACGGTGACATTTTAACTATTCCAAAGATATGTCAACGTCTTAAGGAAAATAAAAAAACTGTATTTATTCATGTGGATCTTATCGAGGGGCTAAGAGGAGATTCTGCAGGAATCAAATATGTGAAGGAATATGTCAAGCCGGATGGAATAATAAGTACTAAAACTTCAAATATCAAATATGGCAATGCACTAGGAATGTACACTATACAAAGAATTTTTGTTATAGATTCACTTTCTTTAAAAACAGGGATAAAAAACATTCTAGATATAAAGCCTAATGCAGTAGAAGTAATGCCTGGGGTTGCAAGTAAAATAATAAGCTTTTTAAATAAGGAAGTTAGGACTGATATTATAGCAGGCGGCCTTATTAAAAATAAGAAGGATGTTATGGATTCCCTTGCAGCAGGAGCTATTGCTATATCTACTACTGAACAGGAGTTATGGGAATTATAAGTATTTTAAATTGTTTTAAAAATAGTAACTGAGTATTATTGCTATAAAAGGTTTAGGTGTTGATTTCTTCTTTATTAAGTTTTGTATAGGGATTATTAGAAATCAACACTGATAAAATAAGTGAAAACGTTATTAATATTGGAGGGTGTAAAATGGCAAAATATATTATGGCATTAGACCAAGGAACAACTAGTTCAAGATGTATCTTATTTAATGAAAGAGGTTTAGTTGTTAGTTCAGCACAAAAAGAGTTTAAGCAAATATATCCAGAAGCTGGATGGGTAGAACATGATCCAATGGAAATATGGGCAACTCAGTTCAGCGTGGCAACAGAAGCATTATTTAAAGCTAATATAAGTGCTGAGGATATTTCAGCCATAGGTATTACAAACCAAAGGGAAACTACAGTAGTTTGGGACAGAAGAACAGGCCTACCAGTTTATAATGCAATAGTATGGCAGTGTAGAAGAACAGCAGGCATTTGTGATGAGTTAAGGGAAAAAGGTATAGATAAAGTTATTAAAGATAAAACTGGTTTGATTTTGGATGCATATTTTTCAGCTACTAAAGTAAAATGGATACTTGATAATGTACCAGGAGCAAGAAGAGAAGCTGAAAAAGGAAATCTTGTATTTGGTAACGTAGATACATGGCTTATTTGGAACCTAACAAAAGGAAAAGTTCATGTGACAGACTATACAAATGCATCAAGAACAATGCTATTCAATATACATGAATTAAAGTGGGATAAGGAACTATTAGAGATTTTTGATATACCAGAATCAATGCTTCCAGAAGTAAAACCTTCAAGCTGCGTTTATGGAGAGACTGATCATGCATTATTCAACACATCAATTCCAATAGCAGGAGATGCAGGAGATCAACAAGCTGCATTATTCGGACAAACTTGCTTTAAACCAGGAACAGCTAAAAATACTTATGGTACAGGATGTTTCCTTCTTATGAACACAGGAGAAAAAGCAGTTGAGTCTAAGAATGGACTTTTAACAACCATAGCTGTTGGTATAGATGGAAAAGTTGAATATGCCCTTGAAGGAAGTATATTTATTGGAGGAGCTTCTATTCAATGGTTAAGAGATGAGCTTAGAATGATAAAATCAGCATCTGAGACAGAAAAATACTGTACAGCTGTAGAAGATACAAATGGAGTTTATATGGTTCCAGCCTTCGTTGGAATAGGTGCACCATACTGGGATCAGTATGCTAGAGGAACTATTGTTGGTTTAACTAGAGGAACTAAAAAGGAGCATTTTATAAGGGCTACGGTAGAATCATTAGCATATCAGACTTATGATGTATTAAAGGCTATGCAGGAGGATTCGGGAATAGAACTTAAGGCATTAAAGGTAGATGGAGGAGCATCAGCAAACAACTTCTTAATGCAGTTCCAATCTGATGTATTAGGAGTACAGGTAGATAGACCAGAGGTTATTGAAACTACTGCATTAGGTGCAGCTTATCTTGCTGGTATTGCTGTAGGATACTGGAAGGATAGAGATGAGGTAGCTAAGAACTGGGCTATATCTAAGAATTTTGAGTCAAATATGGCTGATGAAAGAAGAGAAGAATTATTAAAAGGATGGCATGAAGCTGTTAAGAGATCTATGGGATGGGCTAAATAATAGTCTGTGATGTGGACGTAACTTAGGGGGATACCTTAAGTTACGTCCTTTTTGTTTTTAGGTTTAACAAGAGTTTTGTAATTAATTAACTATTTTATGATATGCTTAGTATATATTAAATAACATAGTGAATGGAGGTTTCAGCATGGAAATTAATTTCAGCCAGTTTATCGTCACAATTGTTAACTTTGCTATACTAATTGGTATAATATTTATTATAGTAAAAGTAGTTAAGTCTATAGTAAATATTTCTAATTCTGTAGCTAATATAGAAAAAAAGCTAAATAGCATATTACAATTGCTAGAAAAGGAAAAAATATAACTTAAAAAGGAGAGATCTACATGAAAAAGGCAATAGTTTTACTAGCAAAGGGTTTTGAGGAAGTGGAAGCTCTTACGGTAGTAGATGTTTTAAGAAGAGGAGGAGTACACTGCATTACCTGTTCAATAAATGAGGATGCTGAAGTTCTAGGTTCCCACAGCATACATGTAAAAGCTAATAGCCTATTAGAAAAGGTTGATTTCCACAAATATGATGTATTAGTTATTCCAGGAGGTATGCCTGGAGCTGCTAATCTTAGAGATAGTGAAAAGGTAACTGAGCTTGTTAAGAAGTTTAATAGTGATAATAAAATCATAGCTGCAATATGTGCAGGACCAATAGTTCTAGGTAGAGCAGGAGTATTAACTGGCAAGAAAGTTACATCTTATCCTGGCTACGAAGGAGAACTAGGAGATATAAGATATTGTGAAGAGATTGTAGTTCAAGATGGCAACATTATAACTAGTAGAGGACCTGCAACTGCTATGGATTTTTCCTTTAAAATATTAGAGAACTTAACAGATAAAGAAACTGTAGAACAGCTTAAAGAAGCTATGCTCATAACTTTTGTGCAGAACAAGCTAATAAATGAATAATAGAAAACATTAATTGTAAAGTTTTGAAAATGCTGATAATAGATCTATAGCTAGAAACTTTGATTAAGATTTATAAAGAACAAACCTATACCTTTAATTGGAGATAACTGACTTAAAACAAGCTAAAAACATAAAAAATAGGATTATGAAATAAATTTAGGATGGTATATAATCATTCCATACCTTAAAAGTTTATAAAAAATTAATATTTAGAGGTGTGGAAAATGGAATTTAAATTAGGAAGACTACTCATAGGCAGAACCTTAAAAACGGAAGAATTGAAGGATGAAAAGTTCAATAAGTTTTGGGGGCTGCCTATTTTATCTAGTGATGCTATATCTTCAGTAGCTTATGCAGGAGAGGAAATCTTGTGGGTACTTGTACCTATTATAGGGCTAATGTCATATAGATATATGTTCTATGCTGCTCTATGTATAGTATTTCTTATGTTTATGTTAGTATTTTCTTATAGACAAACTATAGACAGTTATCCAAATGGTGGAGGGGCTTATATAGTTGCTAAAGAAAATCTGGGAACAGTGCCAGGGCTGGTTGCTGGCGGAGCACTTACTATTGACTATATATTAACCGTTGCGGTAAGTACCAGTGCAGGAACGGCAGCAATAACATCTACTTTTCCGGCATTATTAACCCATAAGATCTCCATAACCTTAGGACTTATATTGCTTATGACCATAGGAAACCTTAGAGGAATAAGAGAATCTTCAAAAATCTTTGGTATTCCTACCTACTTTTTTATGATTTCGGTACTAGCTATGATAGTTACAGGGGTTGTTAAAGTATTTGTATTTGGCTATACTCCTCAAACCTTATATGAAGTTCCTAAGGTGACAGGGGATATAACAATTATACTATTTCTTAAAGCATTTGCTTCCGGGTGTACTGCTTTAACAGGTATAGAAGCTGTAAGTAACGGTATACCAAGCTTTAAAGAGCCAGCACAGAAAAATGCAAAAATAGTTTTAGGCTTACTTGCATCTATTGTTTTAATGATATTTGGCGGATTATCTTATTTAGCTACCTTATATCACGCAGTTCCAAATTCAGAGGTTACAGTTATTGCTCAAATAGCTGCTCAGGTATTTGGTACAGGTTTTATGTTCTATGTAATCCAGGCAACTACTGCAATAATATTAATAATGGCAGCAAACACTGCCTTTGCAGGACTTCCATTACTTTTAGCTCTTATGGCTAAAGATGGCTTTGTACCAAGACAGTTTACAAAAAGAGGTAAGAGACTAGGATTTTCTAATGGTATTATAGTTTTAGCAGTTTTAGCATCTATCCTAGTAATACTATTTAGAGGAGATACGCACCTTCTTATGCCTCTATATGCTGTAGGTGTATTTGTATCCTTTACCTTATCTCAAACTGGAATGTTTACTAAGTGGGTTACAGAAAAGAAAAAGGGCTGGAGACATAAGGCCTTTGTAAATGGGCTAGGGGCATTGGTGACTTTTATCACTGTAATAATAATTGGAGTAACAAAGTTCTTTCATGGAGCATGGATTGTGTGTATATTAATACCTATATTTGTGACTACAATGTTAAGGATTAGGGCTCACTACATCCATGTTGCTGAACAGTTAAGGCTTACTGTTTATGAAAGACCAAAGGCAGTAGATTTAGCGGAACAAAAAAGATATGTTATAGTTCCTATAGATACTTTAAATAAGTCTTTTTTAAAGGCATTAAACTATGCCAGAACTATGTCAGAAAATATAATTGTCTTCCACGTATCTGTAGATGAAGAGTGTACAGAAAAACTTCTTAAAAAGTGGGAGGAATATGGAGTAGGTATCCCTATAGTTGTTAAAAAGTCTCCATATAGAAATATAGTTGGACCTTTAGTTAAGTTTATAGAGTCTGAAGAATATGCAGCAGGACCGATGGATACAATAACCGTTGTAATGCCGCAGTTTGTAGTTACAAAGTGGTGGGGAAATATACTTCATAATCAAACAGCACTACTGGTTAAAACCATGCTGCTTAGAAGGAGAAATATTGCCATGGTTACTATACCTTATATAATAGAAGAATAAGGTTTTACTAAAAAGTAAACAAATATGTAACAGTGACGACACAAATATGTAACAATTATCATTTATAATAATAAGTGACCTAGGTAAGCAGCTTAGGAAAAACAATATAATGAGTCCCCTTGTTATATAGAGAAGATAAGCACTGGTATAGATACTGGTGCTTATTTTATTTTTGATTTAGAGAGGTGGAAATGAATTTGAATAAATACACATTAGATAATGGAGTGAAATTAATTTATGAACATCGTCCAGCAGGTATAACATCCTTTTGTATAGGTTTTAATGGTGGAGCTATAGAGGAGACTGATGAATTTCCATTAGGAACTGCTCATGCTGTAGAGCATATGGTATCAAAAGGAACAAAAACAAGAAGTGAAAAAGAAATAAATAACCTATGCGACAAAATATTTGGCTTTGAGAATGCTATGACCAACTTTCCCTATGTTATATATTATGGAACTTCCCTATCAGAGGATTTTAAAGCAGGTTTTGAACTTTATTCAGATATAGTTTTAAATCCTGCTTTTAGAAAAGATGGTTTTAAAGAAGAGATGAACATTATATTAGAAGAACTTAAGGAGTGGAAGGATGACATATATCAGCATTGTGAAGACAGCCTTCTTTATAATGCCTTCAGTAATAAGAGAATAAAAAATTTGATAATAGGAACTGAAGAAAGTGTGAAGTCTATTACCTTAAAGCATATAAAAGATTTTTATCAAAAGTATTATGTTCCAGAAAATTGCGTTATAAGTGTATGTTCTTCTTTAAGCTGTGAGCAGATATTGTCAGTGGTAAAAGAATATTTTGGACAGTGGTTAGGAAAAAATGAGGTAATCTCTACAAATATAGATAAGAGTAAAAGTAACATAAAGATGGAAAGGAATATGGCAGGGATATTTGAAGAAAAATCAGGATCTATAGGAGGAGCTAAAATTCAGTACTTATTTAATATTGAAGAACTAGAAGAAAATGAATTAAAGGCTTTAACTTTGTTTAATGCTGCCTTCGGAGAGGGAACAAGCAGTGTACTTTTCGAGGAGATAAGAACAAAAAATGCTCTTGCCTACGATGTAGGGAGCTACATAAAAAACGAAAGAGGAATTAAAATTTTCACCATTAATCTAGGAACTTCAGAGGATAAAGTGCAAAAGGCCTTGGATATTATAGGTAATAAGATTGAAGAATTAAAAAAATTAAAGGGATATTTTAACGAAGAGAGAATAAAAGAATTAAGCAAAAATATCAAGCTTAAAAGACAGCTTAAACTGGAAAAGTCCATTCAGCTATGCAAAGAGCTTACTACCTATGAGCTTATGTATGGTAGAGCAGAAAGGATTTATGAGGAGGTTGATGGATTACAAAGTATTAGTGAGGAAAATATACTAGAGGTTATAAGAAAGGTATTAATAAATCCAACTATACAAATTATAACAAAAGGTTAAAGGGCTAGGTGATTATAATAGTTCCTTGGAACAGAGTTATAACAAAAATAATATTATAGTAATACATTGTAAATTGTTATAAAACCTGTAAAATTGGATAAAACTATTATTTAAAAATACAATAAAAAGGGGCGAATAAAAATGAAAAAGATATTAACTATTGAGGGAATGAGCTGTATGAAGTGCGTAAGACAGGTTCATGATGCATTGGTAGAGCTCCCTGGGGTAACCTCAGTAAACATAGATTTAAGAACAGAAACTGCATTTGTAGAAAGCAGAACCAGTATAGATGATAATAAAATTAAAGAGGCAGTGGATGACACTGGTTATGAAGTAACAGATATAGAGAAAATATAAATAGTAGTCTTTGGCAAATGGGGCATTTGCCCCAATTAATTCTGCATTTCAGCAGCCTATAATCTACACAGATTTACTTTACTTTTCCTACTGCAGCTAAATAGATAGTGAATTCATTGTTTCCATCTACACCAATTAGTCTATCCATTTGATCTTGGTCATAAGCAGCTATAGCACAGGTACCAGCATTTATGGACTCTGCTGCAAGGTAAATATTTTCGCACACATGACCAGCATCTATAGCAATAAGTTTAGCGGAAGCTACGCTATATCTCCACTCCATTCTGTAAGGAATAGTAGACCATATAAAAGTTACTGCACTGTTTGATACAAACTTTTGGTTTAAAACAGCAGAATTAAGCTTATCTGCAAGGTCAGTGTCAGAGTATAAAAATAGTAGCTTATGTTCTAAGGGTAAGTATCTATAAATTCCATTTTCCAAGCCTTCTACGTTTAATACTGCCAGATAAGTCTCAAAGGAATGTCTAGCACCAGCAGAAGGTACTGTTCTTAAAGTTGCATAACCTTTATTTACTATTTTCTTAACTCCCTGAGCGCTCCATAGAAGATAGGATAATTCTTCTATAGTTAAAGTATCTTCTGAAAAAACTCTTCTACTTTTTCTGAATTTTAAAGAATCCAAGATGCTCATAGAACCACACTCAAAGGCATCAGCAGAAACTAAGTCTATTAATTTAGGTGAGGCTGGACAGCTCTTTTGAACAGCTGGTTGAGGTAATTCCTTATCCTGGTCTGTTTCAATCTGTTTTAATTCTTCAAAGGCATCTGCTTTTAAAAAATTTTTTAAAGTTTCTTTACTCATAGGTACCATCCACCTTTCTATTTTATTATTTACTAGTAATACATATTATATTTGTATTATACCACTATAGTAATAAATTTCCATATTATAAATAAAAAGATGATTTATTTATTAATCAATATTATTATTAACATGGTATAATATTTACGGAAAGAGGTGATACATAAAATGGCTAGATGGATGTTAAAACAAAGAGCTGTTAACATAAAAAAGCTTTCTGAAGCTACTGGAATAAGTGAAACATTAGTAACTATATTAGCGAATAGAGATATAAAAACTGAAGAAGAAATAATCAAATTTATGAATCCCAGTATAGAAAACCTACAAAATCCCCTTCTCATGAAGGATATGGATAAAGGAACTGGTATAATAAAGGATGCTATAGAAGAGGGAAAAAAGATAGTTGTTTATGGAGATTATGATGCAGATGGCATAATTAGTACATATATTTTATACTCAGCACTTTTACGTTGTGGGGCAGAGGTAAAATATCATATACCGGATAGAATTATGGAGGGCTATGGAATAAATAGTGATAGTATAAAAACTTTAAAGGAAGAAGGATATGAAGTAATTATTACCTGTGATAATGGTATATCTGCCATAGAACAGGTTAAGTTTGCTAAAGAACTTGGAATGACAATAGTAATTACCGATCATCATGATATTCCTTTTATGGTTAAGGATAATGGTGAAAGGGAATTTACCATACCAGAAGCAGATGCAATAATAAATCCTAAGCAACAGGATTGTAAATATCCCTTTAAAATACTTTGCGGAGCTGGTGTAGCTTTTAAGTTTGTGCAAGTTTTATATGGCAAAATGGGAATAGATAAAAGGGAGGCCTATAAATTTATAGAGTATGCAGCTATAGGAACTATCTGTGATGTAGTTGATTTAATTGGAGAAAATAGAATTATTGCTAAAAGTGGACTTGGATTATTAAATTCTACTAGTAATATAGGAATAAAAGCACTTATAAAAGAAAATTCTTTAGAAAATAAAAATATAGTATCCTATCATATAGGTTTTGTTATAGGACCTTGTATAAATGCTACAGGAAGACTAGATAGTGCAGCCTTAGCCTTAAAATTACTATTATCGGAAGATGAAAAAGAGGCGCAGGATCTTGCAAAGAAGCTTCGTCAGTTAAATATAGAAAGACAAAATATGACGGTAGATAGCGTAAATCAAATCATCGATATGATAGAAAATTCTAATATGAAAGATGATAAAGTTTTAGTTGTATATAAGCCTGATGTTCATGAAAGTATAGCAGGTATAGTTGCAGGAAGGTTAAAAGAAAGATATAGTGTACCGGCCATAGTTCTTACACAAGGAGAAAAGACGCCTAAAGGTTCAGGAAGATCTATAGAGGAATATAATATGTTTGAAGAACTTATAAAGTGTAAAGATCTAATGGAGAAGTTCGGAGGACACCCTTTAGCGGCAGGATTATCTATAAAAGAGGAGAATATTGATAAGCTTAGAAAAACTTTAAACGATAACTGTACTCTTACAGAGGAAGATATAATACCTAAGATAAGAATAGATAAACGGATTCCATTAGAGCAGCTGTCTTTTAAGCTTATAGAAGATATAGAAAGATTAGAGCCCTTTGGAAAAGGAAATTCATCACCAATTTTTGCTGAAAAAGAGGTAACTGTATTTAGAATATACTTAATGGGAAAGGAAAAAAGTGTGTTAAAACTTTTTGTAAGACCAAAGGGCAGCATGGAAAAAATAGATGCAATATCCTTTGATGGAGCAGATAAGTTTAAGCAGCTCATAGAAGAGGTCTATGGAGAAGAAAAGCTTATAGAAATTATAAATGGAGCTTTTACAAATCTAAAAATGGACTTAATATTCTCACCATCTATCAATGAGTATAATGGTAATGTTAGCCTGCAGTTAATAGTAAAAGATTTTAGGTTATCAAGCAGTTAATGATTAATGAAAGCACTATAAATATCAGCTGATTTAATGATATCTATAGTGCTTTTATTAGTGTCTGCTTATTCCTTTAAAAATTTTTTAATTCTCTCATAGGTATTTTCGTCACCTATTACTATAAAAATATCACCGGCATTAAAGGTAGCATAGGGCCCAGGGGACAATATTAAGTTGTTATTACGTCTGATTCCTATTATTGTGCCACCGGTATTCTGCCAAAATTTAATTTCTGATATAGTTTTTCCAAGTAATCTTGAATTCTTATTTATTTCAAATTCAAAGGGAATAAAGGGATTGCTATTTTTAAAACGATTTGAATAATCTATAAGATTATTAATCAAAATCTCTAATTTGTTTTCCTTTTCCTGTTTTTCTGCAATTAAATCTGATATCTCCTTTTTTAAGGAGCTTATAGATTCTATATCTCTAAATTTATCTATAAATTTTAAAGAATTATCAATAGATTTTACTATAATTCCGCTACCTTTAGCAACTTCCACTATATTCATATCTGAAAGCAAAATTACTGCACGTCTAATGGTTTCAGGAGAAACATTATAGTATCCAGCAAGGGAAGACCTGCCATGAAGTTTTGTACCTATTTGAAAATCTCCAGAGATTATTTTGTTCGCTATATCAATCGCTATTTGCTGATAAACAGGTTTTATTATAGGTTCATGTGTCATTTAAAATACTCCTAACTAAATTGCAATCTATATTTATGCAAGTATTAACCAATAATTCTAAAATCATTTTAAGTTGTTAACTAAAAAAAATCAAGTTTTACTTAAAAAGTTATCACTTTATCGCATTGGAACTGATAACAATATTTATTGTTATGTAAAATTTGGAAAAATGCAAAAATGATGAGGTTTTTTGGTGTAAAAGGATATATTTATGATAAAATACATAATAGAAGGAATTTATTTATTAAGTATAGAATTAGTAAACTATTAAATTTTTGGGGGAAGGTTATTAATGCAAAAATGTACAATTGATGTATTGAAGAGTAGTGATTTAACAATAAAGATAGTAGAGTCTTTGCCATACTTTGTATACATAACAGATGAAGAAGGAAATATAATTTATATTAATAATAAAGGTAATATGACACTAGAGCAATTAAAAATTCCAGTTATAAAAAATGGATATGATTTTTTATATAATTACAATGGCTGTTTGGAGGATGATGTTAAGATTAATGAGCAGGACTTCCCTCTGTATAAATCCTTAAAAAATAAAGAGGAAGTTAAAAACTTAATAGTAAAGTTTAATATAAGTAGTGAGGACCTGTATTTTTCCATATCTAGCTTTCCTTTGCTTGAAGGAGAAAGGGTTATAGGAGCTGTTGTAACCTTAAGAGATGTAACGGAAGATTACCTGTACAAAATAAAAAATGAAAGACAAAAGTTTCTTGAGCTGTCTACAGAATTAAAAGCTAAATGTGACATAATAGAAATACTAAGAAGCAGAGAAAAAGAGCATCTTATGCATTTAAAAGATGTTATAAACAATATTTCAGAAGGAATAATGGTTTTTGATAAAAATAGAAGAATGAGTCTTTGTAATAAATCAGTATTTGATATATTAAATTTAAGAGCTATAGACATCGTTAATAAGAATAAAATCTTTGAAAAATATGAAGTAATACCGATAGAACAGGAAGAGACAGACTGTGCTAAAATACTAAAACACTATATTAAAAGCAAAAGTCCCATGAAGAATGCCATATTTAAGTTAATAGAAAGAACTACTTTGCAAACTAAATATATAGAAATAAATAGCGCTCCTATAATTAACAAAAATGATGAGCTTTTGCATACTATATTAACTATTAAGGATGTAACGGAAATTAAGCTTCATCAAATAAATGCAGAAGTGCAGGCAGAGTTTATTAGTGATGTAGTCAACACAGTAAGTGTTCCTATAGCCGTAGTGGACTATCCAAATACAACCTATAGGCTTACAAATAAAAAATATGAAGAAGTAATTGGAAAAAATCAAGTACTAGAAGAAGAGAATGAATACGGTAAACAAATTAAATATATAAATGAGGGGCTATATAAAATAATCAATAATGTGGGAGAAAATTATAAATCTTACACCGTAAGCCCTTATAGGGTGAAAAATCATAAAGGAGAGGAAAGATTCTATAAAATAAAATTTATACCATGTAAGAACAAGGACAACACTACAAGAATACATATTCATGGATCAGATATCACAGAAGAAGTGAATCACAACATAGAACTTGAAAAAATAACCAGATTAAAAGATGAATTTTTCACTATAATTTCTCATGAGTTAAGAACTCCGCTAACTATAATATATTCTTCTCTTCAATTGGCTTATGATATATATGGTAAAGAGATAACTCCTAACATGGATAAAACTTTATCAAGGATTAATCAAAATTGCAGCAGATTACTTAAGCTTATTAATAACATATTAGACATATCTAAAGCAGAAGCTGGCTTCTTGAGTTTAAGTACCACGGAATTTGACATAGTATACGTAAGTGAGGCAATAGTAAATTCAGCTAATTCTTATGCAACTAGTAAAGGAATAGAACTGATATTTGACACAAATGAAGAGGAGTGTAATGTAAAGCTTGATAGAGATAAGTATGAAAAGGTGCTTTTAAATCTATTATCAAATGCAATCAAATTTACTCCAGAAGGAAAGCAAATTATAGTATCTTTAGTAATAGAAGAGGAATACTTTTACCTCAATGTAAAGGATTATGGTGTTGGAATACCAGAAGATAAAACAGAGGCAATATTTGATAGATTTGCTCAAGTTGATAGTTCTCTATCAAGAAGGGCAGAGGGAACTGGTATAGGCTTGGCACTAGTAAAAAAGATTGTAGAACTAATGGATGGAGAAATAAAAGTAATAAGTGAAGTTGGAAAAGGAACAGAGTTTATAGTTAAAATTAAAAAGGTAGGTGCAGATAGCAGCAATATAAACAGTTATGCTATTCTATCTGAAAATATTGATAGGATAAATATAGAGTTTTCAGATATAAACTAGGACAAACATCTGTCGTATTTATAATAAAGCGGCAGATGTTTGTTTTGTATTTATTTTTATTTTCCAATTAGGTTTTTCTCATATTCTGCTATCATCTTTATAATTGTAGAACTATTTGTGTTGTAAGTTAAGTTATCCTTATATTCAGTATTCATATCTTCACCTAGCTCCATTAAAGTATCAATTCTAACTTTATTTAATCCTGTTCTAGATTGGTTTTTTAACATACAACTCCTCCTTTTATTCTTAAATTATTTCTTACTATTGTAACCAATTATGTATTTAATATAATTCACAATGTATAATTGTTTACCTAAAAAAAATATAGTATGATATAAGTTGGGAATTAAGGTTGCAGATGAGATATAAGGAATGATTTTCGTTCTAATTTTCAAATCTCAATTTTTGATTCTAATTTCTAAGAAGTTGGGAGGATACACCTTGAAAAAGATTATAATGACTGGTGGAGGTTCAGCAGGACATGTTACACCAAATCTTGCGCTTGTACCAAAGCTTAGAAAAATGGGATATGAGATAGAATATATAGGAACTAGGGATGGTATAGAAAGAAAAATTATTGAAGGAGAAAAAATCAGGTATCATATTATATCCAGCGGAAAGCTTAGAAGGTACTTTGATATAAAGAACTTTACAGATCCTTTTAAAGTAGTAAAGGGGATACTACAGGCTATTTTTATAATGAAGAAAGTGAAACCTAACATAGTATTTTCAAAGGGAGGTTTTGTATCTGTACCGGTAGTAATAGCTGCTCATTTAAGCAAAATTCCTGTTATTGCACATGAATCAGATATAACTCCAGGACTAGCAAATAAACTGGCGGCACCATATTGTACAAAGGTATGTGTTACATTTCCTGAGTCTATAAAAAATATCAAAGGTGATAAAGCAGTGCTTACAGGAACTCCCATAAGAGAGGAACTCTTAAAGGGGGATGCAGCACAAGGAAGAGAAATATGCCAATTTATAGATAAAAAACCAGTGTTGCTAATAATTGGTGGGAGCTTAGGTTCAAAGTATATAAATGACACTGTTAGAGGCATACTGGATAAAATACTTGTAAGGTACAATGTAGTTCATATATGTGGAAAAGATAACTTAGATGAAAAACTTAGTGGAAAAAGTGGATATAAACAATTTGAGTATGTAAGTGAAGAACTTCCTCATATAATGAGTTCTGCTGATATAGTTATATCTAGAGCTGGAGCTAATGTGATATTTGAACTTTTGACGTTGAAGAAACCTAATTTATTAATTCCTCTTTCAAAAAAATCAAGTAGAGGAGATCAAATTCTAAATGCTGCTTCCTTTGAGAAAAGTGGATACAGTATGGTTATTCAAGAAGAAGAACTTAACGAAGAAATTCTTGCGGATAAATTAGAGGAACTTTATAGGAATAAAGATAGATATATAAGTAAAATGTCTTCAAGTCCTCTTAAAAATGGAGTTGATGAAATAATTAGACTTATAGAAAAGCATAGTTTATAGAAAAAAGAAACCTTCTAACAAATTAAGTAGAAGGTTTTTTTATACTAAATGATGAAATATATTTCATGATTGTTAATAAAAAATTAAATCTTTCGAAAAATCAACAAAGACCTATTGAATTATTAAGCAGAAAAGGTATAATTATACTTAAGGATTTGAATAAAAAGCATTCATTGCCAAATGTTAAATTTTTATTTTTGAATAAAAAACCTTCTAGTTAGCGTCATGTTGTGAGAAACAGTAATGAAGCATAAGTAATACAGTTGTTTAAGGCTAGTAAATATCTTACTAAAAAGATGAACAGTTCAATCTGATAAACTAAACACTGTTATAATTTATTAAATTAAAGCGTCTTTTAAAGTAATACAAGTTTAAATTATACTAGATTACTTTTTAGGCATAAAAATTGCTTAAATGAAGTTTTACATAGTGGAAAATTTGTTGTATAGTAAAAATGTAACTTTTATTGCAAAATTACTTAAGTTTTTTGTTGTATTAAAGTTAATTTTGTAACTTTATAGTGGTATGATGATAAGATGAGTAATTCTTAGATAATCAGATTGAATGTTTTAAATCTATTCAATTAATTAAACTAAATTATAGATTTTGGCTCCGGTTAATTGCCTATAATGAATATGCAGCTGTTGTTTTGTTGCATATTCTTAATTTATAGAAAAATATAAGATTGAAGAAAGAAGGGAATTTTTAATGAGAAAAATGAAGACTATGGATGGAAATACCGCTGCAGCTCATATTTCTTACGCATTTACAGATGTAGCTGCTATATTTCCTATAACTCCATCCTCACCAATGGCTGAACACGTTGATGAGTGGGTGGCACAAGGAAGAAAGAATATTTTTGGACAAACTGTAAAAGTTATGGAAATGCAGTCTGAAGGAGGAGCAGCTGGTGCTGTCCACGGTTCATTACAGGCAGGTGCATTAACTACTACATATACTGCATCACAAGGTCTTTTACTTATGATTCCAAATATGTATAAGATAGCTGGAGAACTTCTACCAGGAGTTCTACATGTATCAGCAAGAGCTCTTGCTGCAAACTCACTTAATATCTTTGGTGACCACCAAGACGTTATGGCTGCAAGACAAACTGGATTTGCATTACTTGCAGAAAGTTCAGTACAACAGGTTATGGACTTATCAGCTGTAGCACACTTATCAGCAATAAAAGGAAGAGTTCCTTTCGTAAACTTCTTTGATGGATTTAGAACTTCACACGAAGTACAAAAGATTGAAGTTTTAGAATATGATGAGTTAAAAGGTTTAGTTGACATGGATGCTGTTAACGCATTTAGAAGAAACGCATTAAACCCAGACCACCCAGTAACTCGTGGTACTGCTCAAAATCCAGATATATACTTCCAAGAAAGAGAAGTTTCAAACAGATACTATGATGCACTTCCAGAGATAGTTGAAGGCTACATGCAAGAAATGACAAAGCTTACAGGAAGAGAATATCATCTATTTAACTACTACGGAGCACCAGATGCTGAAAGAATGATAATAGCTATGGGTTCAGTATGTGATACTATAGAAGAAACAATAGATTACTTAATGGCTAGAGGAGAAAAAGTTGGTTTATTAAATGTTCACTTATATAGACCATTCTCATTAGAGCACTTCTTCAAAGCTATACCAGAAACAGTTAAGAGCATAGCTGTTCTTGACAGAACTAAAGAGCCAGGTTCAATCGGTGAGCCATTATACTTAGATGTTAAGAATGCATTCTACGGAAAAGAGTTCCAGCCAGTAATAGTTGGAGGAAGATATGGATTAGGTTCAAAAGACCCAGTTCCAGGACAAATACTTCCAGTATTCGAAAACTTAAAGTTAGCTAATCCAAAAGACAGATTCACAGTTGGTATAGTTGATGATGTAACTAACACTTCATTACCAGTTGGAGAAGATATAGATACAACACCAGCAGGAACTACTGCTTGTAAGTTCTGGGGTCTTGGATCAGATGGTACTGTTGGAGCAAACAAGAGTGCTATAAAGATCATTGGAGACCATACAGACATGTATGCACAAGGATACTTTGCATATGACTCTAAGAAATCAGGTGGAATAACAGTTTCACACTTAAGATTTGGTAAGACTCCAATCAAGTCCCCATACTTAATAAACAAAGCTGATTTCGTAGCTTGTCACAACCAATCCTACGTTTATAAATATAACGTATTAGAAGGATTAAAGAAGAACGGTACATTCTTATTAAATACTATCTGGACTCCAGAAGAAGTAGAAGCGAATTTACCAGCAGCTTATAAGAAGTTTATAGCTGAAAACAACATTAAGTTCTACACATTAAATGCTGTTAAAATAGCTCAAGAAATTGGACTAGGCGGAAGAATTAACATGATAATGCAATCAGCATTCTTCAAGCTTGCTAACGTTATTCCAGTTGAAGATGCTATAAAATACCTAAAAGATGCAGTTGTAGCTTCATATGGTAAGAAGGGACAAAAAGTTGTTGACATGAACAACGCTGCTATCGACAAAGGTGTTGAATCAATAGTTAAAATAGAAGTTCCAGCTTCATGGACAGATGCGGTAGAAGAAGCTGCTGCAACTACTGAAGTTCCAGAATTCATAGAGAAGATTGTTTACCCAATGAACAGACAAGAGGGAGACAAACTTCCTGTAAGCGCATTCGTAGGAATGGAAGATGGTACATTCCCACACGGAACTGCTGCTTTTGAAAAGAGAGGAATAGCTATAAGCGTTCCAGAATGGCAAATGGACAAGTGTATACAATGTAACCAATGTTCATTCGTATGTCCACACGCTGCAATAAGACCAATACTTGCAGATGAAGAAGAAATGGCAAAAGCACCAGCTACATTTGTAGCTAAAGATGCTACAGGAGCAAAAGGACTTAAGTTCCACATGGCTGTATCACCACTTGATTGTTCAGGTTGTGGAAACTGTGCTGACATCTGTCCTGCTAAAGAAAAGGCTCTTGTTATGAAGCCACTTGATACTCAATTAGAGAAAGCTGAAGCTTGGGATTTTGCTATGACAGTTAAGACTAAGGAAAACCCAATGAACAAATTCAGCGTAAAAGGAAGCCAATTCGAACAGCCATTACTTGAGTTCTCAGGAGCTTGTGCTGGATGTATGGAAACTTCATACGCTAAACTTGTAACTCAATTATTTGGTGACAGAATGATGATAGCTAATGCTACTGGATGTTCATCAATCTGGGGAGCATCAGCACCAGCAACTCCATACACTAAAAATCAAAAAGGACATGGTCCAGCTTGGGCTAACTCATTATTTGAAGACAATGCTGAGTTCGGTCTTGGAATGTACTTAGGAGTTCAACAAGTAAGAGAAAAATTAGCTATGACTGCAAAAGAAGCTTTAACTAACGCTCCAGAAGGAGAAGTAAAAGTAGCTCTTCAAGATTGGTTAGATAACATGACTGTAGGAGAAGGTTCAAGAGAAAGAGCTGACAGAGTAATAGCTGCAATAGAAGCTGCTAACTGTGACTGTCCTACATTAAAAGAAATATATGAAAACAAAGACTTCTTAGTGAAGAGATCAAACTGGATCTTCGGTGGAGACGGATGGGCTTATGACATCGGATACGGCGGATTAGACCACGTTCTTGCATCAGGAGAAGACGTAAATGTATTTGTATTTGATACAGAAGTTTACTCAAACACTGGTGGACAATCTTCAAAAGCTACTCCAACAGCTGCTATAGCTAAATTCGCAGCTAGCGGTAAGCAAACTAAGAAGAAAGACCTTGGTATGATGGCTATGACTTACGGATATGTTTACGTAGCACAAGTATCAATGGGAGCAGATAAAGCTCAAACATTAAAAGCTATAGCTGAGGCTGAAGCTTATCCAGGACCATCATTAATCATTGGTTACTCACCATGTATCAACCACGGATTAAAAGGTGGAATGGGCAAGAGCCAACAAGAAGGTAAGAAAGCTGTTGAGTGCGGATACTGGGCTATGTACAGATTCAATCCAGCATTAAAAGAAGAAGGAAAGAATCCATTCATCCTAGATTCAAAAGAGCCAAAAGGAGACTTCAGAGAGTTCTTAATGGGCGAAGTAAGATATGCTTCACTTGCTAAGCAATTCCCAGAAGCTGCTGAAGCATTATTTGAGAAAACTCAAAGAGATGCTATGGAAAGACTTGAAGGCTATAAGAAGCTTGCAAATCAATAGTATATAATAAGAAGATGAGGTGCTTTGCACCTCATCTTTTTGTGTTAAAGAAAGTGATGTAGTAAAATTATAAGGCAGGGGCTAGTACTTATATAGAATTATTACTAATAATTTTAAAATTAATGTTTATAAATATAATATTTGTTTAGAATATAAAAAGTGAAATTTGATAAAATATACTTAGGTACTACGTATGCTTAATATTGAATTTTATGTAATAATTAAATTTAAATAATAAATTTAAAAAAAACTCTTTCTTTATTTCGAAATTAAGGGTAAAATTAGAACATAATACTAAAAGGAGGTGTAAGTCCTGGATAGACTAGATGATAGTATCAATTTTACTATCTAATGGTTCAGGATGTTTATAAAGCCTGTATACTTATACTAGATTAATTCCAGGGATATATTATGGATAAGGATAAATTAAATGAATGCGGCTGTGGCTGCGGAGAAGAAAATAACGGTGGCTGCGGATGCGGTGGACACGATCATGAGCATGAGTGTGGATGCGGATGCGGAGAAGGAGATCACGAATCTTTAATAGTTGATTTAGAAGATGAAAACGGAAACGTTGTTCCATGTGAAGTAGTAGATGGATTTGAATATAAAAATAGTGAATATGCTATAGTGCAAAATCCAGAAAATGGAGCTGTATACTTATTTAAGGTAGTAGGCGAAGGCGACGAAGGAGAACTTGTAATTCCTGATGATTCAGAGTTCGAAGAAGTTTCAGCTTACTATGAGCAATTAATGGATGAACAAGAATAAAAAATTGAATTAAGAGAAAATTATAAGAAAGTCGATGCTAAGTAGCACCGGCTTTCTTTGTGATAAAGACAATATTAGTGACTGTTTGGAAAGGAGTACTTTAAATGGATAAACTAGCTATATTTGATGTAGACTATACACTAACAAAGAGAGAAACTTTGGCAGAATTTTATCTGTTTATGATAAAGAAATATCCAAAGCTTATAGTCCATGCACCGAGAGGAGTTTTTTCTGCATTTTTGTATGCAATAAAGGTGTTAGATTCTCAGAGAGCAAAGGAGAATTTTATAGCTTTTATAGATGGAGTTCATGAAAAGGATATGCAGAAAATAGTAGAAGAATTTTATGAAAAGAGATTAAGCAGAATATTTTATAAGGATGCTATGGATACCATGAAAAAGCTGAAGTCAGAGGGGTATAAGGTATATTTAATATCTGCTTCTGCTGAATTTTACTTGAATGAATTGTATAAGATAAAAGAAGTAGATAAAGTAATAGGAACTAGGTTCACACAGGTTGGAGGAAAATACAGTAGAAAGATTGCAGGTAAAAACTGCAAAGGTGAGGAAAAGGTAAGAAGACTTATGGAAGTTCTGAAAGAAGAAAATATAGAAGTGGACTTTAACAATTCCTATATGTTCTCAGATTCACTGGCAGACTTACCGCTTTTTAACCTTGTGGGAAATCCTTACCTTATTAATTACAAGAAAGGACATGACAAAATAAAAATACTAAACTGGAAATAAAGCAAAGGGAGGGACATATAATGGGTGAGTGTATTAATAAGTATTTTATATATAATAATGAAATAAAAAATTCTAATGAATTTGATGAAAAAATCCTTAGTGAAGGAAAATCCTTATATGAAGTAATAAGAATAATAGATGGAAAACCATTATTCTTGCAAAAGCACCTTAAGCGTCTTGAAAATTCCGCTGCAGTAACTAATATGGATTTGTGGATTACAATTGATGAGTTAAAGGAGAAGATAACTGAGCTCATAAAAGTAAATGACACAGCAATTGGTAATGTGAAATTTATATTTAACTTTAATAAGGACAATACTTTTGCTGCTTACTTTGTAAAACACCACTACCCATCTACAGAGGATTATGAAAAGGGAGTAAGGACTATTCTCTACCATGGAGAAAGAAAAAATCCTAATGCTAAGGTTATAAATATGGGATTTAGAGAAGCGGTAGATAAGGAAATAAGAGAGAAGGAAGCTTACGAAGCCATACTAGTTGATAATAAGGGCTATATAACAGAGGGAAGTAAATCTAATATATTTATGATAAAAGGTGATAAAGTAATAACATCACCCCTAGAGGATGTATTACCTGGAATAACGAGAAATGTTATAATAGAGAAGTGTAAGGATATAGGGTTTGAAGTTGCAGAAGAGAAAATACACTATGAAGTTCTAAAGGATTTGGATGGATTATTTATATCTGGAACATCACCTAAGGTTTTACCTATAAGAGAAGTAGACAATATGAAGTTTGACTCTGCAAAAAATGAAGTGATTCTAAAAATTATGAGGGGATATAATATACTAGTAGATGAGGATATTACCAATTCGTAAGGAGTAGAGTGGAGTAGGATGGAAGGTTATAAGATAAGAAAAGTTTTGAATAACAACGTTGTAATAGCAGAAGAAGATGCTGAGGAATTGATATTAGTAGGTAAAGGTATAGGTTTTGATTTTGGAAAAAGCGGTGTAATACCTAAAGACAGAGTTGAAAATGTATTTATAAAGAAGACTTCAAAGATAGGAGAGAACTATCAAAAGGTATTAAAGAATATAGAAAGCAGCATAGTTGGTATATCAGAAGAAATTATAAACTACGCAGAGAAAGAATTGAAAGTAAAGTTAAATGAAGCAATACATATATCTTTGCCGGATCATATAAGTTTTGCGTTAAATAGAATAAACAAAGGTGTAAATATAGAAAATCCTTTTAAGAGTGAGCTGAATGCATTATATCCTGTAGAATATAGAATATCTGTAGAGGCTGTAGAGGCTATAAATAAACGATTTAACATCAATTTTCCAGAAGATGAAGCAGGTTTTATATGTCTGCATATAAGAGCAGCACTAACAAAAAAAGAGGTGTCAGAATCTTTAGCCTATACAAAAAAGATAGGTCAGGTAATGGAATTAATTCAAAGACTTACAGGTAAAAAATTGGAGAAAAGCTCTCTAGCCTATATAAGAACAATGAACCATATAAACTTTATGATAGAAAGAGTTGAAAAAGGTAAGCCAATTAAAAATGATTTATTAGAAAGTATAAAAACAGGGTTGGCAGCTCAATATAGTGTAGGTATTAAAATAGCTATGAAAATTGAGGATTTATTTTCTATAACAATTCCTGAAGACGAAATTGGATACATTGCTCTACATATCAAAAGGCTGGTAGAATAACTAGGTGATATATATGAAAAAATTATTTGCAGTATTTCAGAAGATAGGAAGGTCACTAATGCTTCCTGTTTCAGTATTGCCTGCAGCAGGACTTTTATTTAGACTTGGACAGGAGGACTTGCTTGGAAGATATGGCGCGGCCTTTAAATACTTAGCCACTGCAGGAGATGCTATTTTTACTAACCTGCCAATGATTTTTGCAGTAGGAGTGGCAATAGGTTTTTCAGAAGGAGAAGCAGTTGCAGCTTTAGCAGCGGTAGTAGGTCAAATAATTTTGCAGGCTATTATGGCTGCTGGAAGTAAAAACATAGGGACGGTTATAGATATGGGAGTATTTGGAGGAATATCAATTGGATTGATTTCAGCGACTCTTTACAATAGGTATTATAGTATAAAGCTCCCACAGGTTCTTGGTTTTTTCTCAGGTAAAAGATTTATACCAATAATAACTTCAGTGGCAGTCTTAATATTTGCCTCTGTAGGTGTAAGTTTGTGGCCTGTTATGCAGCAGATAATAGATACATTTGCAGGTTGGGCATCAACTTCTATATTAGGTCCCGCTTTTTATGCAGCAGGAAAAAGGCTTTTGATACCTATAGGCCTTCATCACGTGTACTATCCTGTATTTCTATATCAGTTTGGTTCCTTTACAGCAGCAGATGGAATAACTTATTTTGGAGATACTGCTAGGTATTTTCATGGAGATAAGACAGCAGGAATGTTCATGGCGTCAGAATATCCTATACTTATGTTTGGGCTTCCTGCAGCAGCATTGGCTATCATAGCAGCAGCTAGAGAGGAAAACAGGAAGAAGATATCAGGAATTATGATTTCCGCAGCACTTGTGTCTTTCCTAACAGGTATAACGGAACCAATAGAGTTTTCTTTTATATTTGTTGCACCAATACTTTTTCTATTTCATGTAGGAGCAGCTTTTTCCGCAGGAATAGTTACAAGTCTTTTAAATATAAGGTTAGGATATACCTTTTCTGCATCGGCCATTGATTATGTTTTAGGGTATAAGTTTGCAGAACATCCACTGCTAATATGGGCCATTGGAATGTTCTATTTTATTACCTATTTTATAGTATTTTATTTGACAATTATAGGAATGAATATAAAAACTCCAGGTAGGGAAGATATAGAGATTTCATTGGATAACATAAAAGCCGCTAGTTCAGAAAGAGCGTCTATGATTTTGGAGGCGGTTGGAGGAGCAGATAATGTGGAAATGATTGACGCCTGTATTACAAGGCTTAGACTGACTTTAAAAAATCGAAAAGCTGTTAATAAAGTCTTGCTAAGAAAAACAGGATCATCTGGTACACTGGAATTAGGGGATAGTATACAGATAATATATGGAACAGAAGCGGAAAGCATAAAGGATGATGTAAAAGCAGAAATTATAAAGAGTAGGCATTATAAGCAGAATATAGGTGAACTACAAGAAACTGCTGAAGGGCTAAACTTATCAATTCAGTTGGAAAACCCAATAAAAGGAGAGGTGATTCACCTGGAGACAATACCGGACGAAGTGTTTTCTGACAGGATGCTTGGAGATGGATTTGCTATAAAGCCAAAGGATAACAAAGTGTATTCGCCAGTTAGAGGAATAGTAAAGGTTTTATTTCCTACTAATCATGCAGTAGCGGTAAGAACTGAAGAGGGTATTGAAGTGCTTATTCATATAGGAATAGATACTGTTGCTTTAAAAGGAGAAGGTTTTACTGCCTATGTTAAACAGGGTGATAGAGTTGAAAAAGGAGATTTGCTAATAACCTTTAACAGAAAACTAATAGAAGAAAAGGCAAAAAGTAATCTTACACCAGTAATAGTAACTAATATGGAGAAGGTGGACAGATTAAATGTTACGTATGGCAAGATGGAAAAGGGAAAAATTGCAGCTGAAATAATATTGAAAAGCCAAGACTAAAACTACTGCCTATGCGGTAGTTTTTATTTGATTAGTAGTTAGAAGCTAATAGGTAGAATAGAAGTGGAAGGATTTTAATACCTGTTTCTAAGTGGCTGTTTACATGGTATAATGATTTTATAAAACCAGTAATTTACTAAAATAACATTTTATTTGATTTTCGAGATACTTTACATGAAAACAATATGTGAAGATTAATTTGGGAAAAGATAATCTATGAAAATTTAGAAAAATGGGGGATTTAATGATGAAAAAGGTATATGGGGCGGCTACTGTAGAACTGTGTATAGAAAAGGCATGTGAAGATTTGGGGATATTAAGAGAAAATTTAGACTATAAAGTACTAGAGGAAAAAAAGTCTTTATTCAGAAAAAAGGCTTTAATAGAAGTAGAAATTCCAGAGGAGAATATAGGATTAGAGGCAGATAGAGTTCTAGAAGAAGATGAAAACTTTAAGGAAGAAGATGGAACTGTAACAATAGCTGACGGAAAGATAATAGTTAAAAACCCTGAAAAAGATGGAAAAGCAGCAGAGATTTTAGTGTCTAATAACTTAAAGGTAGTTATCAATGGAGAAGAGGTTAAAGTCAGAAAAGAAGTGTATGAAAATGATAATATAGAAATATTTTTTCAAGAAAATAAAGCCTCGAGAGAGCTTAAAATATCTTTATCAGAAAACTATACTGAGGCCTATGCTACAATTATTTATGAACCTAAAAATATATACAAGCTTAAGGATAAAAGGGAAAATAAATTAGTAACTTTAGAACCAGAAATAGTATCACAAATCAATCCACCTAAATATAATATAGGAGAAGTTAAAGAAGAATTATTAAATAATAATGTAGTTTATGGTATAATAGAAGAAAACTTGAAGCAATGTGTAGAAAATAGTTGTAAAAAGTTTTTAATAGCTCGGGGTCAGCAGGTAAAAAATGGACAAAATGATACCGTAGAGATAAAATTTAAAATGGAAACAGACCTCAAAAAATTAGAAGAAGATAAGGTAGGAAATATAGATTTTAAAAGTATAGGATCAGTAGAAGCGGTTCATAAGGGTGATGTAATTGCAGTAAGACACATCGGTGAAGAAGGACAAGACGGGTATGATATTACAGGAAAGGTCAAAAAGCACAAAGTGGGAAAGAAGCTTAAGCTGAAGGCGGGAGAAGGGTGTATACTCGTTGATGAAAATACAATAGCTGCTGCTATAGATGGAAAGCCTTGTGTGAAAAATAATACTTTTTACGTATATCAGCTCCATGAAGTAAGAAGTGATGTGGATCTGAAAACAGGAAATATTAAGTTTATTGGTGATGTAATAGTATATGGTAGTGTTCAAGAAGGTATGGAAATCCAGTGTGGCAATGCTCTAAACATAGAAAAGGATGTTGAAAGAGCTAAAATAAAAGCCAACGGAAATATAGAAATTAAAGGTAATGTTATTGCTTCTAAAATATTTGCAGGAGGGGAAGATGTAAAAAAAATTAAAACACTTAATGATTTGCAAGCTTTAAAAGATAGGATTAATGCTTTAATGCAAGCTGTAGAAGAAATAAAAAAATTTAATCTCTTAGGTGTTGATAGAAAAGACGGAGAGATAGTAAAAATTCTTATAGAAAATAAATTTAGGATGCTGCCTAAATTATGTATTAATGTTATTACTGATATAAGATTATTGGATGATAGCATGGGTAGTTCAGATAGTAATAATTTAACTGATTTAATAAAAGGAAAACTTCTTGGTATATCTCCAATTACTATTAAGCATTATTCAGAATTAGACTTGATAATAAACTATATAGATGAAATAATTACAATCCTTAATGCCACCTTATCACTTCCTGTAAACGTAAAAGTAGCCTACTGTCAGGATTGCAGCATAAATAGTTCTGGAGATATATTTATAACAGGAAGAGGGGAGTATATATCTGACATTACCGCCAATGGAAGTATATACTTTACCGAAGAAAAAAGTGTTGCAAGAGGTGGAGTATTAAAAGCTAAGAAGGAAATTAAATGCAGAACTGTTGGGAGTACAGCAGGGGTAGCTACAAAGCTCCAGGTGGAAAAAGAAGGACATATATGGATAGATGTGGCTTACCAAAATACTATAATTGCAGTGGGATCAAGGGAGCTAGTTCTTGATGTTCCAAGTAAAAATGTACATGGTTATTTAGATAGCAGTGATGACATAGTTGTAGATAGGTTAAATTTATAGAAAAACCACTGTAGATACTTATTAATTACAAACGGACAGTTAAATAAATTCTTACTACAGACGATACTTTATTATATAATGAAATTATAACTCATGTTACCACAGAGTTAACGGGGAGGAGTCATTATGGAAGGTAAGGAAATAAAAGTTTTAATATTTAGTATAAATGGAGAGCATTATGCTACAGATATAATGGAAGTGGAGAGAATTTTAGGTTATGAGGAACCAACAAAACTTCCAGATTCACCAATGTTCGTTGAAGGGGTTATTAATTATGAGGGTAGTATTCTGCCAGTTATATCCCTTACTCACAGATTTGGCCTTGTAAATAGTGATAAAAAGGATGAATCAAAGATAATAGTAGCTAAGCAATCAGGCAGTAAGATTGGAATTATAGTTGATGTGGTGTCAGAAGTAAGAGATGTAAATGAAAAAAATATAGAAGCACCACCAGAAATAGTTTCAGGTATTTCAAGAAGATATATAAAAGGACTAATTAAAATAGATGGTAAAATAATTATATTCCTAAACCTAGGTACAATATTAACAGAGGAAGAAAAAATGTTTATTTAGTATAAATTGAAAGGTGCATATTTATGGAAGTAAAAGAAATAAAAGTAGGGATTGCAGACATGAATACTGCCTCCGCCCCTGATAGAATAATAACAGTAGGACTGGGTTCATGTATTGGAATAGCTATATACGATAAAACAAAGGGTTTGGGGGGACTAGCACATATAATGCTGCCAGACAGCACCCAATTTAACAATGTTACTAACCCCCTGAAATTCGCAGACTTAGCCATTCCTATGCTTATAGATAAATTAGAAAAATTGGGAGCATCAAGAAGAACTATGAAGGCAAAAATAGCTGGAGGTGCTTCTATGTTTAATTTCTCAGATAAGAGTATGATTATGGATATAGGAAATAGAAACAGCATTGCAGTAAAGAATTCACTTAAACAGCACTCTATTCCAATAATCGCCGAAGATGTAGGTGGAAACAAAGGTAGGACAATGATACTCAGCAGTTCTGATGGATTAGTTCAAATAAAGACTGTTGGAATGGGAGTTAAAGAGCTTTAGTTAAGAGGTAATTTTAATAAAAATGGAGTGATACTAACTTGAAAAAAATAAAAGTTTTAGTAGTAGATGATTCCGCTTTAATGAGAAAAATAATCTCTGATATGATAAATGAGGAGATGGATATGGAAGTAATAGGTACAGCAAGAAATGGAGAAGACCTATTAGCTAGACTTGATACTAGTTTACCAGACATAATAACTTTAGATGTAGAGATGCCTAAAATGGATGGTATCACCGCCCTTAAGGAACTAAAAAAAAGAAATATGAATATCCCGGTAATTGTCTTAAGCAGTATTTCTAAAAAAGGACCTCATATGACTATGGAATGTCTAGAAGCAGGAGCTTTTGATTTTCTACCTAAGCCCTCTGGAGCTATATCATTGGATATAAACAAAGTAAAGACTGATTTAATTGAAAAGATAAGGTTGGCATATGGAAAACTTGCTGTTCAGCCTAAAGATACTGTAAAGGTTGCAGAATGTAATAACAGCAAAAGCCATAGAAGAGGGAAGGTTGGCAAAATAGATGCAATAGTTATAGGCGCTTCTACAGGAGGGCCAAAGGCATTATATACGGTAATAACCTCTTTTCCAGAGCGTTTAGGAGTTCCTGTTTTCGTAGTACAGCATATGCCTGTGGGCTTCACAAAGGCCTTTGCTGAGAGGCTTAATTTAAATAGTAAACTAAAGGTAGTAGAAGCATCAGATGGAATGAGTATAGAAAAAGATACAGTTTATATTGCCCCAGGAGGATTTCACATGGAAGTAGGCTGTGACCAAAAAATACACTTAAATACAGAGCCTACTCTATGGGGAGTGAGGCCAGCAGTTGATAAGCTATTTATATCAGCGGCAAAAACCTATGGAGCTCATATTATAAGTGCAGTGCTTACAGGTATGGGAAAAGACGGAGCTCAGGGAACAATGGAAATTAAAAAATGCGGTGGAACTACTATATCAGAAGACAAATCTACCTGTACCATATATGGTATGCCAAAGGCAGCTTTTGAAACAGGTATGGTTGATATGGTACTTCCGATAGATAGTATAGCACAGGAACTTATAAAAGTAGTAGCTGGGAATGGGAGGTAAGCTTTATGGATATGGCCTATTTTGAGCAGTGGGTACTGAAAGAGTTTAATATAAACTTATCAGCTTATAAGTCAAATCAACTGCATAGAAGAATAGGGAGTTTAATGTCAAGAGTAGGTGCAAAAACCATAGATGAGTATATAACACTGTTAAAAAAGGATCCTGCTCAAAAACAAAAATTTCTAGATTTTATAACGATAAATGTTTCAGAGTTTTTTAGAAACCCAGAGATATTTGAAGATTTAAAAGAAAAGCTAAAGAGTGAATTGTTGAAAAACAGCAACTCACTTAAAATATGGAGTGCTGCCTGTTCTATTGGAGCAGAACCTTATTCTATAGCTATGTACTTAGACGAGTTATCACCATCAGGGCGGCATAAAATATTAGCTACAGACTTAGATAATACTATACTTGAAAAGGCTAAAAAAGGGGAATATGTTTCCTCAGAACTTAAAAACGTAAAAAAAGAATACTTGGGTAAGTATTTTGCAATAAAGGACGATAAATATAATATAAGCCCGAAAATAAAGAGTATGGTAACCTTTAAAAAACATGACCTTATACTTGAAAGTTATGAACGAGATTTTGATTTAATTGTATGCAGAAATGTGGTAATATATTTTAATCAGGATGTGAAAGATCAAATTTATAAAAAATTTAGTCAATCCTTAAAAAAAGGTGGGCTGCTGTTTGTAGGCGCCACTGAAAGTATATATAATTATAGAGATTATGGGTTTGAAAAAGCTTCCACCTTCATATATAGGAAGCTGTAAGGAGGGAATATAATGGATACATCACAGTACATGTCGATGTTTTTAGAAGAATCAATGGACAACCTACAGACATTAAATGATTCTCTACTCCAACTTGAGCAAGAGCCAGATGATATAGATAAGTTAAATGAAATATTTAGGGTAGCTCATACAATAAAGGGAATGGCGGCAACAATGGGATTCAACCAGATGGCAGAGCTTACTCATAAAATGGAAGATGTGCTTTCTGAATTTAGAGATGGACAGCTTAAGGTTACAGAGAAGGTTGTTACAGTATTATTTAAGTGCCTAGATACTTTAGAGCAGATGGTTAATAATATTTCTGATGGGGCAGAAGATGAAATGCCTATTGATGAAATAATAAAGGAACTAGAGTCTATTACTGAGGGGAAGGCAGAGGAAGCACAAACTAAGGAAGAAATTCAAGAAGAAAAAGTTGATGGAACACCAGTTGAGTTAAACGAGTATGATATAAATGTGGTAAAGCAGGCTGAGGATAGAGGTTTTCATTCTTACCAGATAAAAATAAAGCTAAGTGAAAATACTCTATTAAAATCTGCTAGAGCATTTTTAATATTTAAGAGTTTAGAAGAGTTTGGTGAAATAATAAAATCTATACCAAGTGCAGAGGATATAGAAAATGAAAACTTTGACTTTGAAATAGATTTAATATTCCTATCTACAAAGGATAAAAACGAAATATACGAAACACTGATGAATATTTCAGAAGTAGACAAGGTTTTAGTAGGTAGTGTAGATGTAAAGGCAGAGAAAGCTAAAAAGATTGAACAAGAGCAAACTAATGTTGAAGAAATCAAAACTAAAATAGAGCCAAAACCTGTAGTTACAGCCCCACAAAGCAAGAACAATAACATTGCTAAGCCAGTACAGAAGGAAGTTCATAAGAAGACTCATCAATCTGTAAGAGTAGACTTAGAGAGACTTGATAAGTTTATGAATATGGTATCAGAACTTGTTATTCATAGAACAAGACTTGAACAGATAAGCAGCAATCATAGATTAACAGATCTAAATGAAACTTTAGAGCAGGTTGCAAGAACTACATCTGACCTTCAGGATTTGGTTATGAAGATTAGAATGCTTCCACTAGATACTGTATTTAATAGATTCCCAAGAATGATAAGAGATCTTTCCGTTGAACTTGAGAAGGAAATGGAGCTATTAATTCAGGGAGCAGATACTGAACTTGATAGAACAGTAATAGATGAAATAGGAGAACCTCTTATCCATTTGATAAGAAACGCAGCAGACCACGGCATAGAGTCAAAGGAAGAAAGAGTTGCAAAAGGAAAAGATCCAATAGGAAAAATAAAGCTTATAGCTTACCAAGAAGGAACTAAAGCTGTAATAAAGGTTGAAGATGATGGATCAGGAATACCTGTAGATAAAGTTAAGGCAAAGGCAGAAAGACTTGGCATAAATACAGACGGAATGACTGATAATGATATTAGAAACTTGATCTTTATGCAGGGGTTCAGTACAAACGAGCAGGTTACAGATATCTCAGGAAGAGGAGTTGGTATGGATGTAGTTAAAACAAAGATATCAGCTCTAGGCGGAACTGTAGATGTAATAAGCGAAAAAGATAAGGGTTCAACCTTTATAATAAGACTTCCACTAACATTACAGATAATCCAAGCTCTTCTTGTAAATGTTGGTAGCGAAACTATGGCTATATCTCTAGGGTATATTGATAGAGTTATAGACTACAGTGATGATTTAGTAAAAATGACTAATAATAAAGAAGTGATAATATATAATGGTAATGTTACGCCGCTTATAAGACTTCACAATAGATTAGGAGTTGGAAAGTCTGACAGCATTAAGAACTATATAGTAATAGTGAAAGTCGGAGAGAAAACGGTGGGACTTATGGTAGATGGATTGCTGGGACAGAAGGAAATTGTTATAAAACCACTAGGAAAAACACTTCAAGGACTTAGAGAATATATAGGGGCAACGATACTAGGGGATGGATTGGTAACTCTAATACTTGATGTTGCTGCTTTGGTGTAAGGAGGTAAGAATCATATATGAGCTATCAAAACCTTAGTCCACTACAGCTTGACGCTCTTAGGGAAGTAGGAAATATAGGTACGGGAAATGCTGCAACAGCTCTATCACAGCTTATAAATAAAAAAGTAGATATGACGGTACCAAATATAAATATAGTTCCTTTTGATGATATATTTTCAAGCATAGGTGGAGATGAAATAGTTGTAGGAGTTATAGTTAGAGTACTAGGAGAGACCCCAGGCAATATATTATTTGTATTTGAAAAGGATACAGCTTTAAGTTTAGTTCAAATTTTAACAGGAGAAAAAGAAGAATATCTAAGTGAAATGGGTAATTCTGTAATATGTGAAATAGGAAACATTATATCAAGTTCCTATATGAATGCTATATCTAAATTCACTGGACTTACTATAATGCCTTCTGTTCCAGCTGTAACTTACGATATGCTTGGAGCAATACTATCTACAACTTTTATTGAGTCAGGACAGTTTGATGATTATGTACTTGACATAGAAACTGTATTTATAGAAAATAACGCAGAAATAAGTGGGCATTTCTATTATGTACCAATGCCTGGCTCACTTGAAAAAATATTAAGCACTTTAGGAATTAGTTAATAACACTAGATGTGAAGGATTTTGGAGGGAATAAAATGTCAAAAATATTAATTGTTGATGATGCTGCTTTTATGAGAATGATGATAAAGGACATATTAGAGAAAAATGGATACGAAGTTGTTGGAGAAGCAAACAATGGAATAAAGGCTGTAGAATTATATAAAAAAGAAAAACCAGATGTAGTTACAATGGACATAACTATGCCAGATATGGATGGTATAGAAGCAGTAAAAGCAATAAAAGCTTTTGATCCAGCAGCAAAAATAATAATGTGCTCAGCAATGGGACAGCAAACAATGGTTATGGATGCTATAAAAGCAGGGGCAAGGGACTTTATAGTAAAACCATTCCAGCCAGACAGAGTACTAGAAGCTATAAAAAAGGTTATAGGTTAAAAATTAAATATTAAACTAAGTCAAGGTATCTATGTGCCTCTATCTTATGTACTATTAATTATCATTGCTGATTTTAAAAATCCTAGGAATAATTGAGTATACATCAGATAGAGGTACATAAATTAAAGCTTATTTAAATTTTCAATAATGAAAATTTGCTTTTGGGATTGAGAATTGAGAATTGAGAATGATAGAAATAGGTAAATTTAATATTTGATGTGGGATGAATTTAATTTAGAATTTATACAGATAATTACTTATAACCTCTAAAGATAATTAAATTATGGTCGAAAATTATCAGGTAATAGTAAATATTTTATTATAACTAAAAACTAAATTAAAAATACTCCATATTATAAATATAAAAAGAATTTCACATTCTGTTTTATGAAAATAGATTCGTTCTCAATTTTCAGTTCTCAATTGAACTATTTAGAATTTTAAGTATATGTTATGGATAAAAATTATGATAAATATTTACTATATGGAGGTGTAGCCATGCAGGTTGTTATATTTAAATTAAATAATGAACAGTTTGCTGTAGAAACTGTTAAAGTTCAAAGCATAAATGATGCTATGGAAATAACAAAGGTGCCAAAGGCTCCAGCACACATAAAAGGTCTTATTAATTTAAGAGGGAATGTAATATCACTTTTAGATATAAATTTATTACTTGATGTACCAAAGGAAGAAGAAAAACAAAGTAATATAATTATTTTAGAAATGGAAGACGAACTTGTTGGAATAACTGTAGATCAAGTAGATGAAGTTTTAGATGTTGAAGAAGATATAATCGAAAAGATAAGTGATGAAAGTAAAAAAGCATATATAGAAGGAGTTATAAACTTTAAAGACAGAATTGTAACACTTATAGATATTGATAAATTACTTTCAGCATAATATAAGAAATTGTAATTAGAAATGAGGGAAAAAGATGGCAGATGTGTTATCACAGAGCGAAATAGACGCCCTTTTATCTGCGTTATCCGCCGGAGAACTAACACCTGACGAAGTGCCGAAGGAAGAGGAAAAGCAAAAAGTAAAACCTTATGACTTTAGAAGTCCTCAGAAGTTCTCTAAGGATCACATAAGGACTCTTGAGCTTATCCATGATAATTATGCCAGAATAATTTCAAACTATTTAACTGCGCAGATGAGAACTAACGTAAAAGTTAAAATAGAATCCGTTCAGCAGATAACCTATGAAGAATTTATTCATTCTGTGCCGAACCCAACTATTTTAACTGTATTTAGAATGCCTCCTTTAAGCGGTTCTGTATTATTTGAAACAAATCCTCAGTTTGTTTTTGAAATAATAGACGTGCTTCTTGGCGGAAAAGGTGGAGGAAAGCATAGATTAAGAGAATTTACTGATATTGATAAAAATATCATTAAGGTTGTAAACTCAGGATTAATATCAAACTTAAGACTTGCTTGGGAGGATGTACTGGAAGTTCAGACAGAAATAGAGGGTCTGGAAACTAATCCAGCTCTAAACCAAACTCTAGCACCAAATGAACCAGTGGCTTTGATAACTTTTTCAGTAGAATTAGGTAGGGGAAGTACCTTTCTTAATATATGTATACCATATCTAAGTATAGAAAAGGTTCTAGACAAGTTAGTTGTTCAATATTGGTTCCAGGAAAATGATGAAGATATCGTAAAGGAATCAAGAGAAAAGTTAAGAGAAAGATTAAATATAGTAAGTATGGAGCTTTCCGCGGTACTTGGTACTGCCACTATTACTGTAGACGAGTTTTTGAATTTAAATATAGGTGATGTAATAACTTTAAATGAAAAGACCAGCAGCCCTGTTAAACTAATGGTAGACGGTAAACCATATTATTACGGTAAGCCTGGTACACTAGGTAAAAATATGGGGATACAGATACTTGATATTATAGATAAGGATGTGGAAAATTATGGGTAATGGGTTTCTTTCACAAGAAGAAATAGATGCACTTTTAAATGGAGGAGAAGATACGCAGCCAGACCCTTCATCAACTACTGCAGCTGCAGCAGAATTGGACTTGCCGGAGTTATCGGATTTAGAGAAGGATTTACTAGGGGAAATTGGTAATATATCAATGGGATCTGCTTCCACGGCACTTTCTCAGATTATAAATCAGTCAGTAAATATCACTACTCCAGTAGTAAGTGTAACCTCACTTAGAAATTTAAAAGGCGAGTTTGAGATACCAAATATTGCCTTAGAAGTTAAATATACAAGCGGTATAGTTGGTGAAAACCTTCTTGTAATGAAAATTACAGATGCGGCGGTAATTGCAAACCTTATGATGGGTGGAGAAGGTATTGTTGCTGCAGATACAATGACAGAGTTAACGGAAATAGAACTAAGTGCTGTATCAGAGGCTATGAACCAGATGATAGGATCTGCAGCTACTTCAATGGCAACTATGTTTATGAGGGAAGTTAACATATCCCCACCGTTATCCAAAATATGGAATGACTTGACGGCCCCTCTAGCAGAAGGTATATCAGATGATGAGCCTATAGTAAAGGTGTCCTTTTCTCTAACCATAGGAACTTTAGTAGATAGTTATATGATGCAGTTACTTCCAATAAAAACTGCTAAAAAGATAGTTTCAATAATGATGGGACAGGAAGAAGCAGGAACACAGCAGACACAAACACAAAATATATCAGAGCCTCAGGTAGTGTCACAGCAGTATTCACAATCAGCTGCTCAACAGGTTGCATATGAAAATACACAACAACACAATAACTATTCTCAGTCAGTGTATGAAAAGCCGATAGAAACACATAGACAGCCACAAGTAGAGATAAATCAAGCTACTTTCCAGCCACTAAATTCATTAGGTGCAAGTCAAACTGTGCCTAAGAATATAGATTTAATTTTAGATGTACCTCTAGAAATATCTGTAGTTCTTGGTCGTACAAAGAAGAATATTAAGGATATATTAAGCTTAGGAACTGGTTCACTTATAGAACTAGATAAACTAGCAGAAGAACCGGTAGAAATATTGGTAAATGGTAAGAAAATAGCTTATGGTGAAGTTGTGGTAGTTGATGAAAACTTTGGTGTAAGAATTACAAGTATCATTAGTAACGAAGATAGAATTAAGTCTTTGGGAAAATAAAGACAGCCTTTTACAAAGGGCTGTTTTCTTTTTTAGCAAAGATAAGTGGAAAATATAAAGTTTTAACTGTCAATTTAATTGAATTTGTATTTTCACTAAAATAGTAAAAAAAAGGATTTTACACTGAAAATAAGGTTCTAAGGTATAAACATTAAATTCATTTACCCGATAATATTAATAGTAGGGATGCAATAATTTTTATTGTAGATTAGGAGTGTAATTAGTATGAAGATTAATGGAGTTAGTCCGAATAATATAGTAGGTTTATATTCAAATAATAAAATGGCTGTAGAGAAGAAAATGGAACTTTCACAAAAGGATTCTATTCAGATTTCATCTGTTGCAAAGAGTCTAAGTTCGTATTCAATAGACGATAAGTTTGTTACTTCAAAAGAGAAAATAGAAAGATTAAAAAGTGAAATATCTAATGGTACTTATAATAGAGACTCAAAATTGGTAGCGGCAAAGATATTAGAAGAAATGAAAAGAATTTAGTTAACATTAACATATTCCCTGAAACTTAAATAACGTCAAGTTAGGTGAAAGTTATACACTGCCAATTAAATAAACGGAGGTATGGTATGGTAAGTGATTTGAACAGAGTTATATTAGAAGAGCATAAAGCACTTCAAGCTCTTCTTTCTGCTTTAGATGGACAATTTGAATATCTGACCAAAAGAGAAGTCTTTGCTCTAGATAAAATTGCAGCTACAATTGAAGAATGTGCAAAAGAGGTCGCTAAATTTGAGATTCAGAGAAGAAAGTTAACTAATGGTCAAGGAATGAGTGAAATAGTTAACCAGTTAAAAAACGAAGAACTAGAAAATAATTATAGAAATATAAAAAATCTTTTAGAAGAAATACAGCTTCAAAAGGATACCAATGAGCTTTTAATAAGGCAGGGTCTTGGCTTTACAACTCAAATGCTTAATGTTTTAAACCCTGACAAGGGACCTAAGACCTATAATCCTTATGGGAAGAAAAGATAGAAGGAGTGAATTAAATGTCCGGTTTATTTGGGACTTTTCATGTAGCAAAAAGAGGGCTCTTTGCGCAACAGAGAGCTATAGATGTAACATCACATAATATTGCTAATGCTAATACGGAGGGATACTCAAGACAAAGGGTTCAGCTTGAAACTACAAGGCCTTTTCCAATGCCAGCTATGAATAATGCCGCTGAACCAGGCCAAATTGGTACAGGGGTAGCAGTAGCAGCTATTAATAGAATAAGAGACTCCTTCCTCGATTACCAAGTAAGAGTTGAACTAGGAGTTGATGGTCAGTTTAAAGGAAGAGATAAGTTTTTAAGTGAAATAGAAAATATCCTTAACGAGCCTTCAGATACAGGTATGTCTACACTTATTGGTAAGTTTTTTGATTCGTGGAATACCCTTGCCACTTCTGCAAAAGAGTCTAATGCCAGATCAATAGTTGCTCAGCAATCTTTAGCACTTACTAACGAGTTAAATCATACCTATGCAAGACTTGAAAATCTTAAGGACAATACACAAACCATGATAAAAGATACAGTCTTTGACATAAACAGTATGCTTGGACAATTAAATCAAATAAATCAACAAATAAAGCAGGTAAAAGTAGCAGGAAATATTCCTAATGATTTAATGGACAAACGTGATTTGCTATTAGATAAGTTAAGTACTAAGTTTGGCATAAAAATAGACAAGAAAGACTTTGAAGGAATCGATGTCACTACAGCAAATGATGGGAAATATGCGGGTGTAGGTGATAACGGTACTGCACCACTTGATAAAAATGGTAAGCCTTTAAATATAGTTCAAATATTAAATCCAAATAATTCTGTTAAGTTTTCCTATATAAAGAGTATCGTTAAAGAAGGCTCCTCAGAAGAAAAATTTGAAGGATCAGGAAGCTATACCGTTACCTACTACAAAAATGGAGACACTACTTCAGAAAACAATAAGGTAACTATAAAGGTTAAGCTTGAGGATACAGGGAAGCCAGGAGATGAAGGTTATATAAGTGCAGCAGATAAATTTAAGCAACTGGACGAATCTAGGGTGCTTTGGGCTAATAATAATGGCATAGCTCTAAAGGTTGATGGTGCAAGAACAGTAGCTGATACAGCAGATAAGAGCAATTTAACTGACAAACAAAGTTGTAGCTTTGAAGAATTAGCTCTGTTTAAACCGCCAACTGGTGAGTTAAAAGGATACATGTCTGTACAAAGTGATGTAGACACTTATGAAGGACAGTTAGACAAATTTGCTAAGGCCTTAGCTTTCGCAGTAAACGGAATAATTAGTCAAAATAAAGGTTCTGTTAAAGATAACGGGGAAGACATAAACAACTTTTTCGTTAATGGAGATGCAGCTAAAAATGGTGTTTATACAGGAGACGAAAGTGCAATAGCTGAAGCAGAGCAAAATATAACTGCAGCCAATATTACTATAAATACGGCTATATTAGATAATCCTATGAGAATTAAAACTGCAGCTAAATATGATGAGAATGGAAAGCCGTTAAGTGGTGAAAGTGATGGAAAAAGAGCCTTAGCAGTAGAAATGCTTAGAGACAAATTGATGAAAATTCAGGATGTAAATACTGAAACCACAAAGTCAGGATTTTTAAAAGACATATTTAGTTCTGATCCTAATTTAGGTGGTTTAAATGTAATAACAAATGATATCGGCGGTATGACGTTAGATAGCTATTTCAAGGACACTGTAAATAGGCTTGGAATACAAGAACAGGAAGCAAGAAGAATGGTAGAAAATGAAGCAAAGGTTTTAGCTGGATTTGAAGAATCAAGGGCTTCAGTATCAGGAGTATCTCTTGATGAAGAAATGGCAAATCTTGTTCAGTTTCAGCACTGCTATCAAGCCAATGCTAAGATTATTTCAACGGTAGACGAACTTTTAGATGTAGTCATAAATGGACTTAAAAGATAAAAACTATTACTAAATTAGTGGCACAGAAACAGTCTTTGTGCTGTGTCAATTATTTTAATTAAAAGAGGTGATTATACTTTGAGAGTTACAAATAAAATGCTTGCTAATAATTATCTAAGTGATATGCAGACGAATTTAGGAAAAATGAGGCAACTTCAGCAGCAGATGTCATCAGGAAAGAATTTTAGTAAACCTTCAGATGATCCTTTTAACGTATCAAGATCAATGCAGATGCACACACAAATAGATGCGAATAAACAGTATAATAAAAATATAACAAATGTAATAAACTGGCTTGATACTACAGATACAGCACTTGGCCAGCTAGGAAATGTATTTCAGTCGATAAGAGAAAAAATGGTATCAGCAGGGAATGCAGCCTATGGTTCTGATGAAAGATTAAAGATAAAGGATGAGATAAATCAAAGAATTGGGCAAATATCACAGGTTTTAAATACAAGCTTTGATGGTGAGTACATTTTTGGTGGTACTAAGGGGGCGTCGAAGCCTGTAAACGCTGAGCTTGATAGTGCTCAAAACAATAGGTTAATATATACCAGCAGTGGTGGCAAGGAGTTGAAAAAGCTTCCAAATGTCACATCCGAAACTGTTACTCCGAAAAACTGGTCAGGAAAAAAAATAACCTTTAATATAGATGGAAAAGATGTAGAAATAACTTTAGATGCTTTTACAGATAAATCTTCTGTAGATGATGTAGTAAATAGCATAAATAAAAAGATAAGTGAATCGGAGACTGGTACTCCACCAGAAAAACTCCTAAGAGGGAAAATTATAGCAGAAAAAAGTGCAGATGGAAAGAAAATATCATTTTTTACTCAAAATAATGATAAAGTAGCTATTTCAGCAACGGATATTGATGCTGCTGAATTTAATAGCAAAAATCAGGAGTTTCCTAGTATGCAGATGAATATGATATCTGGCAGCCGCGAAACAGAACTTTCACAAGGAGTAATAATAAAATATAATGTTTCAGCTGTAGATGTTGTTAACTATGGCAATTCAGATAAAGATAATATAATGGGTTTAATGCAAAGAATATTAAATCACTTAGAGGGTAAAGATGATAATGGAAATACAGATGCTGAAGCTGGAACAAAAGCTTTAACAAATCAGGATTTAGTAGATATAGATGCTGCTATGTCTCAAATACTAAAGTTCCGCTCTGAGGTTGGTGCAAAGCAAAAGAGAATGGAAGGCGCCAAGGAACAAAATGAACAGTCAAACCTAGACATGACTGATATCCTCTCTAAAACAGAAGATATAGACATAACAGAAAAAACCATGGAATATGCAGTTATGCAAACAGTTTATTTAGCATCATTGCAAACTAGTGCTAAGGTTCTTCAGCCAACACTAATGGATTATATGAGATAAGTATTCAATGGACAATGAGGAAAACTATCATTGATAGCCATAAACTTTCAGTTGTCCACTGATAAAAGAGGTGTTAAAAGGATGAAACTAAATACAAAATATCATGGAGTAAGAGAATTCGAAGAAAAAAATGTTATAAATTTTAAAAAAGGTATTCCTGGTTTTGAGGAATTAAAGAAATTTATTCTTTTCAACGTTGAAGATAATGAAGTATTCAGCATTCTTCAATCAATAGAGGATATGGCTATAGGGCTAGTAGTAATATCACCTTTTAATTTAGTAAAGGACTATGAGCTTAAATTAGATGAAGAAAAAGTTAGTGAACTTAAGATAGAAAAACCAGAAGATGTTTTAGTTTTAAATACAGTTACTTTAAACTCTAAAGTAGAAAATATAACTGTAAATTTAAAGGCTCCAATAATAATAAATATAAAGAATAATTTAGGGGAACAAATAATACTAGATAACCCTAATTATGTTATAAAGCATCCATTGTATAAAAATAATATGATAAGAATATAGAAGATTAGGAACTTATAAAACTAAGATGTCCTTTAAAAAGTATACCCTTAGTTTTGGGAGTGAATAGAGCATCCGAGGAGATGGTTAGATGTTAGTCATAAGCAGAAAGAAAGGTGAATCACTTCTCATAGGAGATGATATAGAAATAACAGTAGTAAAACTGGATGATAACTCTGTAAAACTTTCTATATCCGCACCTAAGAGTGTAACAATTCTTAGAAAAGAACTATATAAAGAGGTAGGACAGGAAAATAAAAATTCTGTAGCTTCTGATATTAGTGTTTTAAAAAACATAAAGAAGTAAAACTAAGAAATTGTACAAAATTAATTACTATATTAGGCAGATCATTAGTTTTTACTAAAGTCTGTCTAATACATATTATTTATATACAGTTTAACACAAATAAAATATAGAATTTAAAGTGAGAGGTGTTTACGCATGGAAGTTAACAATATAGGTCAAGGAAGACAGGCATCTTTGAATTTAAACACAGGTTCTATAGATAACAGTAATGAGGATATACAAGGGATTAGTCTAAATAATAACTTATCTGATACAGATTCTAAAAGCAGCGAATTAGGTTACCAGTTAAACAATAATCAGGACATATCAGAAAAGGATATAAAAAAAGCAATAGATAAATTTAATAAACTGCTAGAAGATAACGATACTCATGTAGAATATGAGTTATATGGAAAAACAAAAGAATTAACTATAAAGATAATAAATAATAAAACAAAAGAAATAGTAAAAGAACTACCACCGAAAAGGCTTATAGATATGATAAACAAACTTTGCGAATTAGCGGGAGTATTTGTAGATCAAAAAGCATAGGTGTTTATAATGCTATAATTTTATTATAAACAGTTTATCCATATCAATTATCTGTTTAATGAGGGGTGGTAGATTTATGGAATATAGGTTAAATAAGATTGACCCAGAATTACGACAGAGAATAAAGGAAACCACAAAATCGGGAAAAATTCATAATAAAGCTAAAATAGCTGTAAATTCAGATAGCAAAAATAAAGATAAAAAAGGTGGAGCAGACTTTAATTCTGAATTGGAAAAACAAAAGAAAGAAAGGGATAAGAATAAGAAAAAATTCACTGTGGAAGCAATAAAGATTGAAGAAGTTCAAGTCCCAGCTTATAAGGAAGCAGAACCTTCAAAAGATGAAATGAAGGGAAATCTTCTGGATGTAAGAAAGTAGAACTAGAAATAATTGAATTAGCAAAGTCATATTTAAGTTGAAGTTTATAGATAATTAATATTAGAATTCTGAACTACTAAAGTAAAAAAGGGGTGTATGAATGTGTATGCTTCAAATGCATATAATGCGTATAAAACTAATAGTGTAAATTATGCTTCAAAAGACCAGTTACTATTAATGTTAGTAGACGGAGCAGTTAAGTTTGCAAAAGTGGGTAGACAAGCGATTATTGACAAAGATATAAAGAGGTCCCATGAAAATATAGTCAGGACTCAGGACATATTTTATGAACTTATGGCAACTCTTGACGTAAATAAAGGTGGACAATGGGCTCATGGATTAATGAGTATTTATGATTTTATTGTAAGAAGACTTATAGATGCCAACATAAAAAAAGATGTATCGATAATGGACGAGGTTATTGCTCTAATAGAGGATGTTAGAGATACTTGGCACGAAGCTTATAAGATTTCGAAAATGACAAAATAAGGAAAATTTATTTCCAGAGGGGGGAGTAAGTTATGAGTAGCATAACTAATGCTAGTAGCAAATTTAGGTTAACAGGGATGGCAACAGGTATTGATACTGATGCCGCAATAAAACAGATGATGTCTGCTTACTATAGTAGAGTAGATAAAGTAAAACAACAACAGCAAGTACTTCAGTGGAAACAGGACTCGTATCGAGATTTTATTGGACAAATTAATTCTTTTAAAAGTAAATATTTAGATCCTTTATCAAGTAACTATATACTTTCAGGAAGTAAGATATCTACTTTTGATGTGAATACCACAGATACTAGTAATGCAGTTAAGATGACAGCAGGTACAGGAGCAGCGGAGGGAAATTATTCTGTTAGTGTTGGTAATATGGCAACTAAAGCATCTTCATTGTCAGGATCAACACCTTATATCAATTTAAAAGAAGCAACAAATAATTTAACCTTTCCAGTAGTGTTGGACAATTCAAATAATCAGATAACAGTGGATGGCAAAAGCATAACCCTTGATACAGGTAATTACAGTAGTTTAAGTAATGTTGCTTCAGCTATAAATACAAAATTAGCAGCAACTGATGATGGAAGCGGCAAGCTAAGTGATAGTATACAAGCTGTTGTAAAAGATAACGCTATAAAGTTTTATCACAAAGTAAAAATAGATGACACAAATAACAGCTTGAAGGTAACTGTACAGGGCAAAGATTATAATGTTACTGTTTCAAATGGAAACTATACAATGGAAAGCTTAGCATCACAAATTAATAGTAAGCTGTCAGGGGCTACTGCTACAGATGGAGTTACTAAATTTCCAACAGGAGTGAAAGCACAATCAACAGATGGCTTAAATATATCATTTGTAGACGCTAGTAATAGTTCTGTAGCTGGAAGTGTAAATTATTCAAATAGCGGTGCAGCAGTATCAACTACAGCAGTTTCATTAAGTAGCACAGGAGTAGCCAGTACTACTGTATCTACTCCTAATGTTTCAGGAAACACATTATCTTATGATCAAAAAATAATAAAAGATGTAAATGATACATTAACTGTGAAGATATTTGATGGAACTAGTACTACAACTAAAACGGTGAAACTAGCTGAACAAACATTCCATTGGGATTCGGCAACATCAGAGTTTAAAGATGCCTCAAATAACAACGCCATAAGCACTATAGCATCACAAATTACTACTCAGTTATCAGGAACAGGTATAACAGCAGATAAGTCTGTAGATGGTAAGTTAATATTTAAATCCACTTCAAAAAACCAAATCACTATAACAGGAAATGGGGCTAGTACCGTAGGGCTGCCTAGCTCATTTACTGTAGATCAGAGTATTAGTGATAAAATGTCAAATATAATAAGTGGAGAAGTTAAGTTTACTGTAAATGGTAAGACTTTTCACTACAACTTTAACAGTGATACCGATAATAAAACTAACCCAGATGACATTATAGTAGGTGCAAAAAATAAATCAATAGATGATATAATTAGAGATATTGAAAGTAAGGCAGGAGTAGATATTTCCTATACTCAGCTTACAAGACAGTTTGTAATGACTTCAACGCAAACTGGAGCTAGCCAAACTCTAACTGGATCAGATACTACAGGAACTTTCTTGAATAAAATTTTTGGTTCCTCTAGCATAAATAAAACGGGAGAGGATGCTACAGTTACGTTAACTAGTAATGGCGTTTCTACTACTGTTAAGCAGTCTTTAAACAATTTTACTATTGATGGGGTAAACTATGTATTAAATGGAACTACTACTAGTCCCATAAGCTTTTCTGTAAACTCTAATGTGAACAAAGGATTTGACTCCATTAAAGGATTTATAGATAGTTATAATGAACTTATAGGTAAAATTTCTAGTGCAGTAGAAGAAAAAAAGCAGTATACCTATTTGCCTCTTACTGATGAACAAAAAAAATCTATGAGTGACAGTGAAATAGAAAAGTGGGAAACAAAAGCTAAACAAGGTATACTTTCTAAAGATAGTACCTTGGAAAATATGCTGCTTCAAATGAGAAAAGCATTTTTTGATGGAGTTGAAGGTGCTGGTACTAATTTATTTGAAGTAGGATTAAATACTTCATCTGACATAGCTCAAAGAGGAAAGATAATTATCGACGAAGAAAAGTTAAAAGAAGCTTTAAAAAATGAACCAGACAAGGTAATGAGCTTATTTACTCAAAAGTCTACAAGCCATAGTTCTTATTCTCGAACTATGGGAAGTGATGATAGAAAAGAAAGATATAATGAAGAAGGTATATTTAATAGAATAAGTGACATTTTTGAAGATAACATATCAGTCTTCAGAGATAGTAATGGTAGAAAAGGAACTCTTTTAGAAATAGCAGGAATTAAAGGGGATTTTACAGAATATAAGAACAGTATTACTAGTCAAATTCAAGATAAAGAAACCAAAATAAAGGAAATGTTAGAAAAAATATATGATAAAGAAGAGAGATATTATAAACAATTTGCTCAGTTAGAAACTGCAATGAATACTATGAATTCTCAAAGCAGTTGGCTGGCTAGTCAGCTAGGAATGAGTCAGGGCTAGTGAATAAACTTAACATGGAGAGCTTATTATGAATTTAAGAGAAAAGCTAATTCAGTACAAGAATATAACTATACAACTTATAACTAGTGCTGAAAATGAAGATTATGATAGTTTAGATAAGCTATTAGCTAATAGGCAAAATATAATGGATGAAATAGATAATATAACTTATTCTAAAGAAGAATTTTTACGCCTGTGCAGAGAGTTAGATATATTAGTACTAAATCAAAAGTTGATAAAGGTAACAAAAGAAAAAAAAGCTACTATTCTTAAAAATATAGATGAACTAAAAACATCAAAGTCGGCTAATAAAAGTTACAATAAAAGATTTTCAGTAGATTCAGTGTTTTTTAATAAAAAAATTTAAAATGCTATTAAGCATTAAAAAAAGCTAACGATATATTTACTGTAAACAAAAAAGGTGGAAAAGGAATTCCACAATTTAAAAATCAAGGAGGAATATTATTATGATAATCAATCACAACATGAATGCTATGAACTCTCATAGACAAATGACTGCAAACACAGCAGCAGCTGGAAAATCAATGGAAAAATTAAGCTCAGGTTTAAGAATTAACAGAGCTGGAGATGATGCAGCAGGACTAGCAATATCTGAAAAAATGAGAGGACAAATCAGAGGTCTTGACCAAGCTTCAAGAAACTCACAAGATGGTATCTCAATGATTCAAACAGCAGAAGGAGCTTTAAACGAAACTCACTCAATTCTTCAAAGAATGAGAGAGTTAACAGTACAAGCATCAAATGATACTAACGTTACAGCTGATAGAAACGCAATAAAGGACGAGTTAACTGCTTTAACTAGCGAAATCAATAGAATTGCTACACAAACTGAGTTCAATACTCAAACAATGTTTAGTGCAACTTCTCTTGGAGTGAACTTCCAAGTTGGAGCTAATAAGGGTCAACAAATAACTCTTACTTTCTCAGGAATGCAAGCTTCAAATTTAAGTATTGCTTCAGTAGCTAGTTCAGTAAGCACTGCAGCTGATGCAACAGCTGCAATTTGTGTAGTAAATGATGCAATTGAAGCAGTATCAAAAGAAAGATCAAAACTAGGAGCAGTACAAAATAGATTAGAACATACTATTGCTAACTTAAATAATGCTTCTGAAAACTTAAGTTCAGCTGAATCAAGAGTTAGAGATGTTGATATGGCTAAGGAAATGATGAACTTCTCAAAGAATAACATTCTTAACCAAGCTGCACAAGCAATGCTTGCTCAAGCTAATCAACAGCCACAAGGAGTTCTTCAATTATTAAGATAATTTAATGGCGAAGAATAACTGAAAAAATAAGATATCCAAAATTGTATTAAGTAGTAACAATTCGATATCTACTAGAATCTAAATTTTTTAGATTTTAATAATGATATATAAATAAAAAGGGTGGAAAAGGAATTCCACAATTTAAAAATCAAGGAGGAATATTATTATGATAATCAATCACAATATGAATGCTATGAACTCTCATAGACAAATGACTGCAAACACAGCAGCAGCTGGAAAATCAATGGAGAAATTAAGCTCAGGTTTAAGAATTAACAGAGCTGGAGACGATGCAGCAGGACTAGCAATATCTGAAAAAATGAGAGGACAAATCAGAGGTCTTGACCAAGCTTCAAGAAACTCACAAGATGGTATCTCAATGATCCAAACAGCAGAAGGAGCATTAAATGAAACTCACTCAATTCTTCAAAGAATGAGAGAGTTAACAGTACAAGCATCAAATGATACTAACGTTACAGCAGATAGAAACGCAATAAAGGATGAATTAACTGCATTAACTTCAGAAATCGATAGAATTGCTACACAAACTGAATTCAATACTCAAACAATGTTTAGTGCAACTTCTCTTGGAGTAAAATTCCAAGTTGGAGCTAATAAGGATCAACAAATAACTCTTACTTTCTCAGGAATGCAAGCTTCCAATTTAAGTGTTGCTTCAGTAGCTAGTTCAGTAAGCAGTGCAGCTGATGCAACAGCTGCAATTTGTGTAGTAAATGATGCAATTGAAGCAGTATCAAAAGAAAGATCAAAACTTGGAGCAGTACAAAATAGATTAGAGCATACTATTGCTAACTTAAATAATGCTTCTGAAAACTTAAGCTCAGCTGAATCAAGAGTTAGAGATGTTGATATGGCTAAAGAAATGATGAACTTCTCAAAGAATAACATTCTTAACCAAGCTGCACAAGCAATGCTTGCTCAAGCTAATCAACAACCACAAGGAGTTCTTCAATTATTAAGATAATTTAATAGTGAAGAATAGCTAAAAAATAAGATATGCAAAACTATATTAAGTTTAGCATATCTTATTTTTTAATTAATACTCTGTGATTGATAGTCATTATTTAAGAATTAACCTTGGAAGGATAGATATATAATGTTACTAAGCATAGCGATGATTGTTAAAAATGAAGAAAAAAACATAGAAAAATGTTTACAAGCATTAAAACCTTTGAAAAATAATGTGAATTATGAAATAATTATAGTAGATACTGGCAGCACAGATAATACTATTAGTATAGCAAAAAAGTATACTGAAAAAATATATGAACATCAGTGGACTAATAATTTTGCAGAAATGAGAAACTTAAGTATTAGCTACTGTAAAGGTAATTGGATTTTGGTAATAGACGCAGACGAAGTTTTAGAAAATCCTGATGAACTCATTAGTTTTTTTAAAGAAAAATATAAATCATATAATAGTGCCGTAGTTAAGCTTAATAATTATACTTCAGGAGATATGTATGTTATAGGAGGATTAATTAGACTCTTTAAAAATGAAGGTGATTTCCACTATGCAGGAAGGGTTCATGAACAACCTATCTGCAAAAAACCAACCTGCATTACCAACATAACCTTTAATCATTATGGATATTGTAGAAATGATTATGACTTAATGCAGTACAAATATGATAGAAACATTAAGTTATTATTAAAGGACTTAGATGAAGGAAAAGATGAAATATATACCTTATTTCAATTATGCCAAAGTTATTCCATGGCAAATAAAAAAAACCAAGCCTTAAAGTCAATAAATAAAGCTTATAAGCTAGTAAAAAGTAAAAAAGAGTTGAAAAATGATGTAAGATATTTATATGTAGATCGACAATTAGCCATAGAACTTTTTGACAGTAGTAATTATGAAAGAACTATAGAGGTATGTGAAAAGGCTATATTAATAGGCGATAACTTTATAGATTTTTACTACTTACTGTCTAAAAGTAATAACTTTTTAAAAAATTATTCTGCAGCAGAAAAATACTTTGGTAAGTATTTTGAACTATATGAAAATAACAAAAAAGAATATATAGATTATGTTACAGTAGTTGATTTTTCAACCTCAAGACATAGTGAAATGTTGATGAATAGAATTATTAATTTATATGAATTAAAGAATTATAAGAAAATTATTCAGTTATGTGAGAAGTTAAATAGAAAAGAAAGAGAAGAATTAAATCAGATTATATTATACTCCTTTATAAAAGAAAAAGAATACAAAAAAATAAGTGATTTTTATAAAAATAAAGAGATAAAAGATAAGGACATAGAAAATATTAGTGTTGTAATACAAAGAGTTGTGTTAGAAAGTTCAAATAGTAATTTTAATAATCTATTCAACAGTTTTAAAGATTTGAATAAAATTATGAGTTGTTATTTAAAATATATTATTTTTGATAATAAAATAGATATAAAAAATGCAGAGGTTAATTATGAGAATTTTTATTCATGGAAAGCAGAGATATTGAAATCAAAAATTAAAGAAGATATTTCTGTATTAGAAGAGATAAAAAAACTTGATAATATAGATAAAGAAAAGTATTTGGATTACGTATGTAGCGATTATGAATGTATAAAAATATTAAATAATTATGAAAAAGATAATTTCTTATGCCCAGATATAAAAAGTTTAAGTTTTATTAATATGATAGAAATGAAGTTGACTTTCTTATCATATATACAGGAAAAAAAGTTAGAGGACTTAATACAAAGAACTTTTACAAATAATATTAATTTGATTCAACAAATCTATAACTTTGATACTATTAATGAAGAAAATAGTAAGTTTATCTTAAATAGATATCAGTATTTTTGGTACAAAATAAACTGCGTTATAAGTAAATATTGTAATGATAAACTTCATTACATAAAGGGTTTAAAAGCTATTACTAAAGAAATGCCTGAATTTAAAAAGGTTTTGGAAGTTTTTACAGAAAGTATTAGTGATACTGTAATTTCAAGTGAAATGGAAAAAGAAAAAGATAACATTTTAGCAAAGGTTGAAGAACTTGTTAACAATAATATGTTAGATGAAGCTGAAAATATATTACGAGAATTAGATGGGGTATTCCTATATGATACTAGAGTGAAAAATTCACTAGGTGTGGTATTGTTTTTAAAAGGGCAGTTGGATAATTCACTAATTAATTTAGCAATATCAAATATTCTAAAACAAAACAACTTTGATACAATATATAATTTGGCATGCGTTCTGGAATCAAAACAAAACTTTGATGCAGCAATATATTATTATAGTAAGGCTTACGAGTTGTGTCAGGATGAAGAATTTAAGATACAAATTAAAAATATAATAAATACGTTGAGTAAAGGCTAAGGAGAAACAGTTATAGTTTATAAAACCAATAGGAATACATAAAAACATAACTGTTATTATTAGGTATTTTATAAAAGTTTTATAAAAGTAAAGAAACTAACTTGGAGAAACGAGGCAGTACATCTTGTTTCTTTGTTTTTTTATAATTAAAGAAATTGATTATATTGTCGATATAAGTAGTAGTGTATATGAAAATCTATATTATTCTAAAGAGGTAATAAGATAGTTTGAGGTGGCAAAATGAGATACATAGAACCATATATAATTAAGATAAAAGAAAAAATACAAAAGTTAATCAACGAAGGCATTACGGATGAAGCAACAAAGTTAATTTTAGAATACGAAGAGGAAACAAAAGATGATATAGAAATTCTTTCTATGAAATCTGTAATATTAATAATGAAAAATGAATTAGATGAAGCTGAAACTATTCTAAAAAAAGCTTTAGAACTAGATAAAAGTAATCCAGATATACTTTTTAATCTAGGCTACATTCATGAGCATAGGAGACAATATAAGGAAGCATATAATTATTATTCACAGTCTAAGATTAAATCGCAGGATATTGAATTTATTTCTAATGTAGATACAATAATAAATAAATTAGAAGAGAGTTCTAATTTAGAGATAGATAACTTCAGTAATAAAGAGTTAAAAACTAGTATAGTTATTTTAACATACAATAAATTAGACTATACTAAATTGTGCATAGATAGCGTAAAGAAATATACTAAGGCTGGAACTTATGAAATCATTGTTGTAGATAACAATTCTACTGATGATACAAGAGATTGGTTAAAAGAACAAAATGATATAAAAGTTATTTTAAATGATATAAATTTAGGGTTTCCTGGTGGATGTAATGTAGGTATAGAAGCAGCAGAAAAAGGTAATGATATATTGCTATTAAATAATGATACAATTGTAACACCAAGATGGCTTGAAAATCTCAATAACTGTTTATATAGTGATGAATACATTGGGGCAGTTGGAGCTGTTAGTAATAGTTGTTCAAATTATCAAGCAATAAAAACAGAATACAAATCTATAGAAGAAATGGTAGCTTTTGCAGATGAATATAATGTATCTGATTCAGCAAAATGGGAACAGAAAGTAAAATTGATAGGTTTTTGTATGTTAGTTAAAAGGCCTGTTTTGGATAAAGTAGGGTTGCTGGATGAAATATTTTTTCCAGGAAATTTTGAGGATGATGATTTAGGATATAGAATACAATCTGAGGGATATAAATTAATGCTTTGTAATGATACTTTTGTTCATCATTTTGGAAGCACCTCCTTTAAAGACAATCCAGAAAAATTCAATAAATTACTTAATGATAATTCAATTAAATTTATGAATAAATGGGGATTTAGTTCAGAAGAGAATTTTTCCGTAAATTATGATATTATAGAAAAACTTGATGTAAATAAATCTAATATTAATGTGCTTCATATAGGGTGTGGTACGGGCTCTCTTTTATATAAAATTAAGTATATATTTAAAGATGCAAAATTATATGCCATAGATGATAACAGGTACACCACCAAAGTTATACATAAACTTATTACTTTAAAAGAAACAAGTATAGACGATGAATTTTACTACCCAGAAAACTATTTTGATTACATTATAATTACAAATACTTTGGAAAAATCAGAAGCTCCAAGGTCAGCAGTTAAAAAGCTACTAAAGTTTCTTAAAGAAACGGGCAAGGTGATAGTAACTATAAAGAATTCTAACTTTTATGAAGAGCTTATAAAAATATTAATGGGAAGTGCAGATTTTAATAGTAAAAGAATGTACAACTATAATGAGATTAAAGAGATATTCTCTTATAAAGATTTTTCAAACACTACTATAGAAAGTGAAACTATAAATATAACTTCTGATAACGAAATGGTATTGGATTATATTTGCAAGTTAACAGGGGAGGACATGAAATCTCAATATGTAACGAAAGAATATTTAATAACACTCAATAAGAACTCTATAGATGTAAAAGAAATAAAGCTTATTTTAAGAAGAATAGAAAACTCTATTAATATTGATGAAAATTTAAAACTACTAAAGAATTATTTAGATAAAAAAAACTACGAAGTAATAAATGATATAGTGATGGAAAATATAATAAAAAAAGAAGAGGTTTTTAACACTATAGCTATAGATATGTTTAATAATCAAAGACAAATAGATGCATTAAAAATGTTAGAGCTATCCTATAAATATAATCCCAATCATAAAGATACAGTTTACAATATTTCATATATAATATCCCAGTTAGGAGACAAAGAAACTGCTATAAGTTATTTAGACTCATTCTCTAATAAATATCATGATAGTGATATATTAAAATTAAAGGAAGAAATATTAGGTGATACAAATGAACGATAAAAAAATATGTTTTATAACCTGTGTAAATGATGATAGACAATATGAAGAATGTTTGTTATACATAAATAACTTAAATATACCTAAAGGTTATGAAATAGATGTTATTTCAATTAAGGAGGCAGAAAGTATCACATCGGCGTATAACGCTGCAATCCAAGATACAGATGCTAAGTATAAGGTATACTTACATCAAGATACGTATATTATAAACAAAGATTTTTTATATGATATATTAGGTGTTTTTAATTCTAATGATAAGGTAGGAATGATTGGAGTAGCAGGAGCTAAAACAATTCCCCCTAGTGGAATTTGGTGGGAATCAATACATAAGTATGGAAAAGTGTATGATAGTCGTGCAGGTAAGATAGAGCTTTTATCTTTTAATGAAGTTACAAATGCTTATGAAGAAGTGAAAGCTATAGATGGACTAATAATGATAACTCAATATGATATACATTGGAAAGAAGACATATTTGATGGATGGCATTTTCATGATGTATCTCAAAGTATGGAGTTTATTAAGTCAGGGTATATAATAGTAATTCCAAAGCAAAGAGAAGCTTGGTGTATTCATGATTGTGAGGGATTTAATCCAAAAGATAGATATGATGACTATAGAAAAAAATTTTTAGATGAATATTCAAAAGAGATATTTAGAGATGATAATAATATAGTTAATTTAAATAAAAATACTAGCGAAAAGTTTTACAAGTTTGGCCGAAATTCTAGGATACAGGGTGAAGCAGAGATTTTTACTGCAGAAGGAATCTCAATTGGAAATAATGTCTCAATCCAAAAAGATGTAAGGCTTATGTTACCTTATAATAATTTTAATGGAGAACCAAGAATAATTATTGAAGATGGATGTGATATAGGGAAAAGGCTTACTGTTTCAGCTACTAATAAAATAGTAATAGAGAAAAACGTTATAATAGCTGCAAATGTTCATATTACAGATCATAATCATGAGTACAAAGAAGTAGGCATACCAATTATGTACCAAGGTGTAACATCTTTTACTAATGAAGTTATTATTGGACAAGGTAGCTGGATTGCAAATAATTGTGTCATAGTCGGTAATGTTCACATTGGAAGAGGATGTACAATAGCTGCTAATAGTGTTGTTACTAAGGACATTCCTGATTATTGCGTTGTAGCTGGAAGCCCTGCTAGAGTTAAAAAATGCTTTGATAGAGTTTCAGGAAAATGGATTAAGGTAAAAGATGAAAACCATTTAATGGAGGTTATTGAGGAGAGACAAACTTTTAAGCCTTTACTGACGATAGGTATTTTTACTTATAATAGGTCTAATTACTTAGATAAATGTTTGTATGCAATATTTAATCAAATAGGAAATGATAGCTTATTTGAAGTTTTGGTGTGTGATAACAATTCTACAGATAATACAAATATAGTAGTAGATAAATATAAAAGTAAGTATAATAATTTGGTATATTATAAAAACGAAAATAATATAGGGGCAATGAAAAATGTTCATAAAGTATTAGAAAAAGCTTCAGGAGAATTTGTAATTGCACATGGAGATGACGATTATTTAGCATATTTGACGATTTATAAATTAGTAGATATGATATATAAAAATAGAAATTGCTCATTAATGTACATGCTTCCTTCAAATGACAATTTCACTATTTATAATGGGGAAGGTATTAATAATTATGTTGAACAAGTATCTTTTGTTACAACCTTTATATCAGGTATGGTAGTAAAAAAAGATGAGTTTGATAAAATTGTGGATAAAGAAAAATTTATTTATACAGATATTAATCAAGTATATATTCAATTAGAATTATTAAGAAATAATCCTAATTTTGCCATTTTAAAAGGTAATACTCTAAGTAGGGGTTCTGGCGAACATAAGCCAAGTGGATATAACTTTGGTGAGGTTTTTATTAAAAATTACTTAGATATATTGACTCATTTTAAGGAATTTGGGTTAAAGGAAGATGTTGTTAAAAATGAAAAGTATAAACTTTTAACTTCTATGATAATTCCTTGGTGCAGAAAAATTATAAATGAAAACATAGACTTAGATATTAGTAATATTATGAGTCTGGTATATGATTATTATAATAGTGAAACTTATTTTAATGAAGCAAATAGAGAATTACAAATGATTTTAAAGAAGTAGTTGATTCAATTTCAACTTGTATAATTTATACATAGAAACGAATATAAATGTGCTATTTAACAAAGGAAATTTAAGTTCTAAGTTAAAGCTTATATATGAAATGTATTAATAAAGAGGGTGAAACTAATGAAAGCAGTAATTCTTTGTGGTGGAAAAGGTACACGTATGCGCGAAGAAACAGAATATAGACCAAAGCCTTTAGTATTAGTAGGCGGAAAACCAATACTTTGGCATATAATGAAATTATATTCTCATTATGGTATAAATGACTTTATACTTTGTGTTGGATATAAGGGGGACATGATTAAGCAATACTTTATGGAGATGTATTGGAGAAACAACGATTTTACACTTCATATAAATGGTAATAAAAATATTGATTATCTGACAAAAGAAGAAGATAACTGGAAGATTACTATTGTAGATACAGGGCTCGAAACTGGAACAGCGGCACGTTTGAAGCAAGTAGAGAAATATATAGAAGAAAATACTTTTATGTTTACCTATGGAGATGGACTAAGTGATGTTAACTTAATTGAATTGCTTGAATATCACAAATCAAAGAATAGAATTTCCACATTGACTGGTGTTCACCCATTTTCTACTTTTGGTTTAATGGACGTTGAGAATGGAATAGTTAAATCATTCAGAGAAAAGCCTGTACTTATGGATATGGTTAATGGTGGTTATATGGTATTAAATAAAAGGGTATTTGACTATATACCGGATGAAGATTGTATGTTTGAACAGGAGCCATTAAAGAATTTAGCAAAAGATTCACAACTTGCTGTATATGAACATAACGGGTTTTGGAGAGCATTAGACACTTTTAAAGATGTAGAAGTAGTGAATAATATGTATGAAAATGGAGATGCACCATGGAAAATATGGAAGTAAATATGTTTTATAAGTGCTACATAGAGATAAAGTAGTTTTAACTTACTTTATATACTAGTACTAAAAATTACCGGATTTTATTTTAGTTTAATGAATTCAGTGCAAATGTTGTAGGTTATTGATTGAGTTCATATACAGATAAAGATAACTTTGTAGTTGTAGGTTTTAAGGGCAGATGATATTAAATATACTTTAGTGTTATAGTAAGTCAGATTTGAACAAACTTGAAACATAGTAATTACTGGTAAATGATATATGAATAAAGTTCAAATATGAGATTATAGGTGGAATAATTTTTATTGCTAATATGAAAATGATACGTAAATTATTATGAACTATGTTTACAGCAAATAAATATACATTGGAGTTGATTACTTTGAATAAAGAACAATTGGAGATTATCATAAATGATTGTCATAGTATCATTAAAAGGGTAGGAAATGATTTTAATAAACTTCAAGGTAAGAAAATTTTAATAACTGGATCAAGTGGTATGTTAGCTAGTTATTTCTTAGATACGATAAATGTACTAAATGAGTGTTATTTTAAAGTTCCTTGTAAGGTTATAGCTATGATTCATTCCCCATTGTTAAATTATAAGAGATTAGAACATTTAAGAAATAATCCAAATATAAAGTTTATAACTCAAGATATATCAAAGTCATTTGATATAAACGAAGATGTAGACTATATAATACATGCAGCCTCTAAAGCCTCACCTAAATATTATCTGAATGATACTCTAGATACTATATATGCCAATTTAAATGGACTTAAAACAATATTAGAATATAGTACTAATAATAGTGTAAAAAGTATTTTATATTTTAGTAGTGGAGAAATATATGGTAATCCTGATGAAGACAATATACCAACATCTGAGGTATATGAGGGAAAAGTTTTATGTACAGGTCCAAGGGCATGCTATACAGAAACAAAAAGATTTTGTGAAACCTTGCTGATGAATTATGTAATCAACTATAAGATACATGCAAAAATAGTAAGACCTTGGCATGTATTTGGACCAGGGATGAAACTAAATGATGGTAGAGTTATTGCTGATTTTATCAGCAATGGATTAAATGGAGAAGATATAAAGATATTGAGTAGTGGCTTAGCAACAAGAACATTTTGCTATATAACGGATGCTCATGTTGGGTTTTGGAAATTATTATTTTCAAATTATGACGGTGAAGCTTTTAATATAGGAAATGATAATCCAGAAATAAGTGTAAGAGAGTTAGCGAGCTTAATGTGCAAACTATTTGGAAATAATATCAATTATATATTAAAGAAACAAAATGATGCTGAATATTTAAATAATGCTCCGTTAAGATGTTGTCCTAATATAGATAAGGCTAAAAAATTGTTGAACTATAATCCAGAAGAAAAATTAGAAGAGTGGTTACTAAAAATGATTAGGTGGTATCAGATAGGAGTGAAGCAATATGAAAATAATTAATGAGTGTAGATGTTGCAATAGCATGGAACTAATAGAATTGATTCATTATGAGTCTTTACCTGTAGCAGGTTTATATTATGATGAAGAAGAGCTGAATATGTCTTTAAAGTTACCGATGACTATTGAATTTTGTAAAAGTTGTGGACATGTACAGCTAAAAGAAGTTGTTAACAATAATATATACGAACAATATAGCTATGCTGGGACTTTCTCAGATAGTTATATGAAACATTTAGAGTATGTAGCAAAATATCTATATAAAGATTATAATATAAAAAATAAAAATATAATTGAAATCGGTTCAAGTAATGGACAGTTATTATATCTACTGAAAGAGATAGGAGATAACTGTGTTTTTGGATATGAACCATCAAAAAAATTGACAGATGATGCTTGGAATAGTAGAGGAATAAAATCAGCAACTACTTACTTCTCGAAAGATAACTTAAAATATAGTAGTTTTAATAAAGTAGATTTATTTATAGTTAGACATGTTCTAGAGCATATAGACGATTTTGATTGTATATTTGACGGTATAAATAGCTGCCTAACTGATAATGGATTATTGGTTATTGAAGTACCAAGTATTGAAAAAATTCTTGAAGAAAATTTATATTCAAACTTTTTTCATGAACACTTAAATTATTTTTCAGAAACAACTATTACATATTTAGCTAATAAATCTGGATTTAGTCTTATAGATAAAAAAGATGTTAATATTCATGGTGGATCTATATTCTTGATTTATAGAAAAAGTAATAATGTTAGGAATTATACAAGTGAGTTAACTAAAATTGATTTAGATACCATCAATAAATTTATAGAGAGGATGAAAGATTACTATAACAGTATATACGAATTTATATGTAAAGAAAAAAATAAAGGATTAAAAATATGTGGTTATGGGGCGTCACATAGAACTACTATGTTACTTTCAATGTCAGGTTTAGATAAAAAGGTTATCGATAAAATATATGATAAAAATGTATTTTTAAAAGATAAGTATATACCATTTACAGGTGTAAAAATAGATTTGCCAGAAAGAATAAAAAAAGATAGTCCCGATATTCTAATAGTATTTGCAATTTCATTTGAAGATGAAATATCTAAGTATATTCGTGAAAATTATAAAAATGAAATAAAAATTATTTCATTAAAGGGAAGTCCTCATTTTATTGAATAGTTAAAATGAAATTTAGGAGTATAGAGGTTGAAACAATGAATCAAATAGAGATAAATGAATTGGTTAATATATCAAAGAAAATAAGAAAAGACGTAGTCAGAATGTCTTATAAAGCATGTAGTTCTCACTTAGGTTCTGCATTATCTATGATTGATATCTTAATTGTACTATATTTTAAAATATTAAACATTACTCCTGAAAATTATAAAAATAGAGATAGAGATAAATTTATACTAAGTAAGGGTCATGCCTCTTCAGGATTATATGCAGTTTTAGCACAAGCAGGATTTATTGATAGGAAAATACTAGATACATATTATGAAGATGGCTCTCATTTAATTGGACATCCTAAAAAAGATTCATTACCTGGTATAGAAGTCTCTACAGGATCTTTAGGACATGGATTGCCTTTAGGATGTGGTTTAGCGTTAAGTGATAAAAATGATAGAAAACTGTGTAAGACTGTTGTATTAATGGGTGACGGGGAATGTAATGAAGGATCTGTATGGGAGTCAGCTATGTTTGCTGCATCAAGAAATTTAAATGATTTAATAGTTATTGTAGATAATAATAGACTTCAAGGATTGGGTACAGTTGATAAAATAACTGGACTATATCCTTTGGCTGAAAAGTGGAGAGCTTTCAACTGGAGTGTAGAGGAAATCGATGGGCATAATTTTGAGGAAATATATAAAAGCTTAAAACAAGCTTATGAGTCAAAAGATAAACCAACTGTTATAATAGCACACACTATCAAAGGTAAAGGAGTTTCTTTTATGGAAGATAAGCTTGAGTGGCATTATAAGTCGCCTAACAAAGAACAATATGAATTAGCAATAAAGGAGCTAATGTAAATGAGAACAACATTCATTAATAAAGTTACAGAAATGGCGAGAAAAGATAAAGATATTTATTTAATAACTGGAGACTTGGGGTTTTCTGTATTTGAAAACTTTGAAAAAGAATTTTCAGATAGATTCATAAACGTAGGAATAGCTGAGTCAGCTATGATTGGAATAGCTGCAGGGTTAGCGTTAAATGGAAAAAAAATATATGTTTACTCCATAGCACCGTTTCTTACAATGAGGTGCTTTGAACAAATTAGAGTTGATTTGTGTTATCAAAATCTAAATGTAAATTTAATAGGCGTTGGTGGGGGGCTAAGCTATGGAGCCTCAGGAGCAACTCACCATGCGATAGAAGATATAGCAATCATGAGATCATTACCTAATATGAAGGTTATATGTCCAGGTGACCCATTTGAAACTGAAAATATTGTTGAACAGGTATTGAATATAGGAGGACCAACATATATTAGATTAAATAAAAATAGGGAACCTAGATTATATACTAAAAAAAATATAAATTTTCAGATAGGAAAGGCTATTAGAGTATTTGAAGGAAATGATGTTTCAATAATAGCTACAGGAAATATGCTGGAGCAATCTATAAATATTTCAAAAAGGTTAAAAGAAATCGGGTATAGCGTTAACTTGATAAGTATGCATACTATAAAACCTATTGATATTAATATAATAAATGAGTGTATAAGTAATACAAAATACATATTTACTATGGAGGAACATAATGTAATAGGTGGTTTAGCGTCAGCAGTTTCAGAAGTGGTTGTATCAAGTAGGTTAGAGCACGTAACGTTTAAAGCTTTTGGAATACCAGATGTATATGCTGATTGTGCTGGAAGCAGAGATTATTTTAGAAAAAAATATAATATTGATGAAGATAATATATTTAATGAAATGACTAAAATTTTAAATGAAAATGGTTTTGAAAGTTACAATTGATGAAATATGAAATAAGAAAAGCAACTAAGATAAGAAATGTAGATATAGTAAAAAACTTTACCGATTAAATTATTTGTTATTGAATTTATACCATAAATTTGTATAATTCGGATAATGAAAAAATAAGCGTAACAATAGGATTATGTAATATGCTACAGGCTTTCAGAAAGTCTTGCAGTAAAGTGCATTGGTAAGATTCACAAGTGTGAGAATTTAGTACAACACGTAATTTTATAATTAAAAGATTTAATGATATAAACAAACTATATGTGATATAAAATAGAAATGGAAAAGTTATTAACGAAGGAATAATTTGTGGTTTTGACAGTAGTAAAGACAATATGAAAGAAATGAATTTTCAAAATCATGGTGACATTTTTGTAGGAATAGCTGTGAAAGATGTTCTTAATAATACATTTGGATATTTGCAAGTTTGTGGAGAAGTTTCTGAAAGGATATTATTAATTTAAATGAAAATGGTAAAGTTAAATTAAAATATGATTCTGTACTAAAACATAAAAAAATTGGTCTTGGAATAATGGCGTATAAATATATAAAATAAAAATATATATGAAGCAAAAAAATACAGCATAGGAATGTTTTAAAATAAATTATTACTTAGAAAGAGTAGGAATTATTAAGTGAATAAGTTTAGTAATATATATAAGAATAAAAAAGTATTAGTTACAGGTGCTACTGGATTTAAGGGAGCCTGGCTTTCTATATGGCTTAGTAAATTGGGCGCAGAAGTTATAGGATACTCTCTAGAGCCTTCAACTAATCCTTCTATGTTTAAAATGTGTAATTTGGATAACAAAATTACCAATATAATTGGTGATATTAGAGACTATTCTAGTTTAGTAAGTGTATTTAAAGAGTATAGACCAGACATAGTTTTTCACTTGGCGGCACAACCTCTTGTAAGACATTCATATAACTTTCCAAGAGAAACCTATGAAACTAACGTGATGGGTACAGTTAACGTGCTTGAAGCGGCAAAAAGTACAGATAGTGTAAAAGCAGTAGTAGTTATTACCACAGATAAGTGTTATGAAAACAAAGAATGGGTTTATGGATACAGGGAAACAGACCCAATGGGTGGATATGACCCTTATAGTTCTAGTAAGGGATGTGTTGAACTTGTGGTTTCTTCCTACAGAAATAGTTTTTATAATGAAAGAGATATAGCCTTAGCTTCCGTAAGAGCAGGGAATATTATAGGTGGTGGGGATTGGGCAGAGGATAGGTTAGTTCCTGATTTTGTTAGAGCAGTATCAGAAGATAGAAGTATAATTATAAGAAATCCTCTAGCCATAAGACCTTGGCAGCATGTATTGGAGCCATTATCAGGATATTTGTGGCTTGGTGCATTAATGTTTAAGAGTAAAGAAAAGTATAGTAGTGCTTGGAACTTTGGACCGAAGGATACAGATGTTTTAAACGTAGAGGAAATAATAAAGTTAGCTATAAGTTCTTGGGGAAAAGGTTCTATAGTGTTAGATAAAGGCTATAATCCTCATGAAGCTAATACGTTAAAATTAGACATAAGTAAAGCTAAGGCTTACTTAAAATGGAGTCCAGCATATAATGTTAGTAAAGCGGTAGAGAAAACAATAAGTTGGTATAAGACTTATTATAAAAATGATAATCAAAATATGTATGAATATACTTTGAAACAGATAGACGAATACGAAAAAGAAGCAAAGATACAAAACTTAATATGGAGTGAATAGAATGAGTGATTTGAGTTTTAATGAAATTAATTTTAGAGCTGATATTTTAAATAAAGCTAAAGAGTTCCATAATAAAAAAAGCATCGATAAAAAGTTTATTCCAGGGGAAACTTATATACCAGCTTCAGGTAAAGTATTAGATGAAGAGGATTTAGCCAATTTAATAGATGCCTCTTTAGATATGTGGTTAACTTCAGGGAGATATGGAAATCAATTTGAAAAGGAGTTTCCTAAGTTTTTAGGTACGAGGCATTGCTCCCTTGTAAATTCAGGTTCCTCTGCAAATTTAGTAGCGGTAACTGCTTTGACTTCTCATAAATTAGGCGATCGAAGATTGAAGCATGGTGATGAAGTAATAACTGTGGCTGCTGGATTTCCTACTACAGTAGCGCCAATAATTCAAAATGGGTTAGTTCCTGTATTTGTAGATGTAGAACTTGAAACTTATAACATAAAAATTGATGACTTGGAGAAAGCTATATCAGACAAAACAAGAGCTATAATTTTAGCACATACTTTGGGAAATCCTTTTAATTTAAATAAAGTGATGGAGTTTGCTGAAAAGTATGATTTATGGGTTATAGAGGATAACTGTGATGCACTAGGAGCAAAGTATGGAGGAAAATATACAGGAACTTTTGGGCATATATCTACATATAGTTTTTATCCAGCACATCATATAACTATGGGTGAAGGTGGAGCTGTAGTTACTAATAATTTAGAATTACATAATATAATTCGCTCTATAAGAGATTGGGGAAGAGATTGTATATGCCCTCCAGGAAAAGATAACTTTTGTGGACATAGATTTACTCAACAACATGGAGAACTACCTATAGGATATGACCACAAGTATGTTTATTCTCATTTAGGATATAATCTTAAAGTTACAGATATGCAAGCTGCCATAGGAGTATCGCAACTAAAAAAACTAACTAAGTTTATTGAAATAAGAAGAGAAAATTATAGAAAATTGCATGAAGGATTAAAAAACTTTGAAGAATATTTAATTCTACCTAGAGAAACAGAAAATAGTGAACCTAGTTGGTTTGGATTTCCGATAACATTAAAACAAAATACTAGATATGACAGAAATGGACTTGTACAATTTCTAGAAGAAAGAAAAATAGGAACAAGATTACTTTTTGCAGGGAATATGTTAAAGCAACCAATGTTTACAGAAAATAGAGTTAAATATAGAGTAGTAGGAAATTTAGAAAACACAGATATCATAATGAAGGATACCTTTTGGATAGGGGTTTGGCCAGGCATTGACAATGATCAAATAGAATATATTATTAAGCAGTTTAAAGAGTATTTCTATAAATAGATTTATTAAAAAAATAACTAATAATTTAATTTTTATATTTATAATTCTTCAAATAACGATAAAAGAATTTGTAATAATAGGTGATAAAATTGAGAATTATTGTAGCAGGATCTAGTGGGCAACTTGGAACTGAAATAATTAGTGGATTTAAGAAAGGTATTTCAGAGATTGGGGAAATATCAAAGAAATACAGAAAATCAGAAATTATAGGAATTAATAGTAGAGACATTGATATATCAAACTTGGATAAAGTTTTGCAGTATATTGAGCATGCTAAACCTAATATAATAATTAATACGGCAGCATACACTAATGTTGATGGCTGTGAAGAAAACTCTGATATGGCTTTTAAAGTAAATAGTTTAGGTGCGAGAAACCTTGCAGTAGCTGCTGAAAAAGTTGGAGCAAAGCTCATACATATATCTACAGACTATGTATTCGACGGATCAAGTAATATTCCTTATAAGGAATATGATATAACAAAGCCAGTAAGTGTTTATGGTAAGTCAAAGCTTTTAGGTGAAAAATATGTACAAGATTTTTGCAGTAAGTATTTTATAGTGAGAACTGCATGGCTTTATGGAGATGAGGGTAAAAATTTTGTAAAGACTATCTTAAAAGCAGCAAGGGAAAAAGGATACCTTGAAGTAGTAAACGATCAAAGAGGTAATCCGACTAATGTAGAAGACTTAGCTTATCATATATTAAAAATAGCTTTAACAGATGAATATGGAATATACCATTGTACAGGTAATGGTGAATGTTCTTGGTACGAATTCGCTTGTAAAATAGTAGAATATGCAGAAATTGATTGCGTAGTAAAACCTATAACTTCAGATAAATTAGATAGGAAAGCTAGAAGACCATCCTACTCATGCCTTGATAACATGATGCTAAGGTGTACTGTTGGTGATGAAACGAGAAATTGGAATGAAGCTTTAAAAAGCTTTATTAAGAGGAATATCTAGGTTACATAGGATTAAAAGAAAGAAGTGAAATTATGGGTCAATTTAAGTTTGGTGAAACTTTTATAGAAGGTGTTTATGTTATTGAGCCTAAAGTATTTGGAGATAACAGAGGATATTTTATGGAAACCTATAACTACGAGGATTTTGAGAATGCAGGACTCGATATGAGGTTTGTTCAAGATAATCACTCTATGTCAAGAAAGGGCGTATTAAGGGGACTTCATTTTCAGAAAGAATGTCCTCAAGGAAAGTTAGTAAGGATAACAAAGGGAGAAGTTTTTGATGTTGCAGTAGATCTTAGAAAAAGTTCTAGTACATATGGTAAATGGTTTGGTATTGTTTTAAGTGAAGAAAACAAAAAACAATTATACATTCCAAAAGGCTTTGCACATGGTTTTTTAGTTCTTTCTGAAACTGCTGAGTTTATATATAAGTGTACTGACTTTTATTATCCAGAATATGAATGTGGAATTACATGGAATGATGAGCAAATAAGCATTGAGTGGCCTTTAGATAATATACAAGAGATTATATTATCAGATAAGGATAAAGGATGGAAAAGTTTAAAACAGTTAAACTTTTGCTTTGAATAAATGATTTAGAGGTTATCTTCTAAATCATTTTGTTTTTCTAACGATAATCATTGTAAGTTAAATATTCTAAAGTTAGGAGAAGATTTATATGAAAACTTACCTTGTTACAGGTGGAGCAGGATTTATAGGATCTAATTTTATATGTTATATGCTTAATAAATATAAAAACGATATATTTATCATAAATCTAGATAAACTTACCTATGCTGGAAACCTAAATAATCTTAAGGATTTAGATGGAAACTCTAATTATAAATTTATAAAGGGCGATATATGTGATAGAGAAGCTTTACATAAAATTTTTACAGAACATGATGTAGATTATGTAGTAAATTTTGCAGCGGAATCTCATGTAGACAGAAGTATAAAGGAGCCTGAAATATTCGTAAGGACAAATGTTTTAGGAACTCAAGTTTTATTAGATTTAACAAAACAATATTGGAAAGTAAATTCTGGGTTTAAATCAGGAAAAAAATATATTCAAGTATCTACAGATGAAGTATATGGTTCACTAGGAGAAAAGGGATACTTTGATGAGGATACACCATTAAATCCCCATAGTCCCTATTCAGCAAGTAAGGCTTCAGCTGATATGCTAGTTAAAGCATATTATGATACTTACAAAATGCCCATAAATATAACTAGATGTTCTAATAACTATGGACCATATCAGTTTCCTGAAAAATTAATACCTCTTATAATAAATAACTGTTTAAATGGCAAGGAACTACCGATTTATGGAGACGGTAAAAATATTAGGGATTGGCTTTATGTAAAAGATCATTGTAAGGCAATTGATATGGTGCTCGACAGAGGAACTTTAGGTGAAGTGTATAATATAGGTGGACACAATGAGAAAGAAAATATATATATTGTAAAACTAATTATTGAAAAGCTACATAGTATACTACCGGATGATAGTGATAAAAAGAAGCATATAAATGACAGCTTAATAAAATTCGTTGAAGATAGAAAAGGTCACGATAGAAGGTATGCTATAGACCCTACTAAAATAGGAAATGAGTTAGGGTGGCTTCCAGAAACTAAGTTTGAAGAGGGAATCTTACATACTATAGAATGGTACATAAATAATGAGAAGTGGATCAATTCTGTAACTTCTGGTGAATATGAAAATTACTATAATGAAATGTATAACAAAAGGTAAGGGGGATAAAGGCTATGAAAGGTATTATACTAGCAGGGGGAAGCGGAACAAGGTTATATCCAAGCACTAAAATGGTAAGTAAACAGATTATTCCTGTATACGACAAACCTATGATATATTATCCATTGTCAACTCTTATGCTTGCTGGCATAAAAGATATATTAATAATTTCTACTAAAAGAGATATACCATCATTCCAAGAGCTGTTAGGAGATGGAAGTCAGCTTGGCATTTCTCTTTCATATAAAATTCAGGATGCGCCTAAAGGAATTGCAGAAGCATTTATAATAGGCGAAGAGTTTATTGGAAATGAAAAGGTTGCACTGGTACTTGGGGATAATATTTTTTATGGCTATGGTTTTTCTGGAATTTTAAAAGACGTAGTAGATAATAATGAGAGCCCCTGTATTTTTGCTTACTATGTAAATAATCCGGAAGACTATGGAGTTATAGAATTTGATAAGGACGGCAAGGCTTTATCTATAGAAGAAAAGCCTAAAAATCCAAAATCAAATTATGCAATACCAGGACTATATTTTTATGATAATAGTGTAGTTCAAATAGCTAAGTCTCTGAAACCCTCATTACGAGGAGAATTAGAAATAACGGATATAAATAAAGTATATCTTAAGGCTAGAAAATTAAATGTAAAAACTTTAGGTAGAGGTTTTGCCTGGCTTGATACAGGTACTCATGATTCATTGCTTGAAGCTAGCAACTTTGTACAAGCTATTCAAAAGAGACAAGGATTATATGTTGCTTGCATAGAGGAAATAGCATACAGAAGCAAATTTATTACTAGAACTCAGCTTGAGAAATTAGCTGAACCTCTTCTTAAGACAGATTATGGAAAATACTTGATGAAATTATAAAAGAGGGAGATCAATATGTTAACTTTATGCATGATAGTTAAAAACGAAGAGGAAACACTAGAAAAATGCTTAAATAGTGCTAAAGAACTAATAGATGAAATAATTATAGTTGATACAGGATCTACAGATAAAACTAAAGAAATTGCATTTCAATGTACTGATAAGGTTTTTGATTTTAGGTGGTGTAACGATTTTTCAAAAGCTAGAAATTACGCTATTTCAAAAGCTTCAAATGACTGGGTATTAATTTTAGATGCTGATGAGATTATAAAAGAATTTAATAAAAAAAGCATACTTGAGTTTTGTAATAAAAATAACAATACAATTGTTGGTAGGTTAAAGAGAATAAATGAATATGAAGATGAATACGGAGTAAAAAGGTATATAGAGAGGGTTAACAGACTTTTTAATAAAAATTACTTTAATTACGAAGGTATAATACATGAACAGATAGTTAGGAAAGATAGAAATTTATATAATGCTAACAATATAGATTTAATTATAAATCATATAGGGTATTCTAAAGAAGTTGTAAATAAAACAAATAAAATTCAAAGGAATATAGATCTTTTAAAGAAGGCTCTAGAAAATAATTTTACGGATCCGTACTTACATTATCAACTGGGTAAAAGCTATTTTATGCATAAGGATTATAAAAATGCTTATAATTCTTTTAAGGAAGCTATAAGTTTTATAGATAATTTCCAATATGAATATGCTGAAGATTTAGTAGAGAGCTATGGTTATACATTGATAAATTTAGAGTTGTTTAAAGAAGCACTAATACTATATGAATATGAAAAGTACTATTGTAATTCTCCAGATTTTTTATTTATATTAGGTCTTATAGAAATGAATAATAGTAAATTTCAAATAGCAGCAGAAACTTTTTTGAAATGTACGGAATTCAAGGAGGGGAAAATAGAAGGAATTACTTCCTACTTACCGTTATATAATATAGGTGTTATATTTGAATGCTTAGGATTTGAAGATGAAGCTTTACAATATTACAAGCTATGTGAGGGGTATGTTCCAGCCGTAAAAGCTATAAAGAGAATTTAGATATGTGAAAGTCAAGCTTAATAGTGGTAGCACAATTAGAGTTTGTACAAGATAAGAATAGATAGTTATCACAATTGTGGTAACTATCTATTCTTATTTATTTATGATACATTTGATTGATTAACGTAAAGCTTCTAAAAATTCAGCTAAATTATGCTCTTTGATTACTATAATACCCCTTAATTTTTTCTACGCACTACTGGTAGTAAACCAGAACACTATCCTCTAATCTTTCACAGTTTTTAGTTGTTTGTATAAATTTTTCATCAATATCAGCAAGGTAAAATATATCATGATTTACCATACATCTAATATGAGCGAGAAGGATATTGAGGAACTGTTCAGTTTTGGTGATTGAAACAGAAAAGGTTGAAGAGATGAGGAAAGATTTAGTAACTGTAGAAATAGTGAAAGACATGGGAAATTTAAAAATTGTAAAATAAAATTGAATTATTATGAAAAACTCTTAATGAGCTATCTCACAAAACCTAATTTGTGAGATAGCCTATTTTATTCATGAACCTAAAGTTACCATTTGTTAAATATTCACTAAATACGATCAAAGGAGTTTTTGTTAGTAAATCCATTCGTATACAGCAGAAGGAAGGAGAAAATTTTTAAAACTTGGTGTTTTTTGTGGAAAAAAGTAGCATAAAATGGTATCATATTATATAATGAGATTTTTATTGGAATAAATGCAGAAAATTGTAATTTGCAACTAAGTTTTAGTGTAAATGTTAGAGACAATAGATAAGGGGAATGGAAACACTATGGGGAAAACTAAAATATATGTATCAGTACAAGAACTTAAAGCTGGAATGATTTCTGCACAAAAAATAATGTTTAATAATCTAATATTAATTAGTCCAGGATTAATATTTACCGAATCAATAATCGGAAAACTCAAAGAAAAGTATCTATTTGATAAAGTGCTTATCTATAGTGACCAAGAGGTAGAGGAATCTGACTTACCAAAACAAAAAACTGTAGAAGAGATAGAGAAAAGTTTTCAAGAGTTTTCAGATATAGTGGAAGATATGTTTTCTACTATTGAAAACACCAATAAAGCAAATGTGGATGAAATTAGACTTTTTGGAAAGAAGATTCAAGATGAGTTAGGTCCACCTAGTTTGGTCATTAAAAATATAGTACTTCATGGAAGTGGTGATGATTGTATTTACAGACATTCTGTAAATGTTGCAGCATTAAGTTCAATGATAGGTAATTGGATGGGCCTTGACGAAAAAGAGGTTAATTTATTAACTTATGCAGCTATCCTTCACGACTTTGGAAAAACAAAAATAGACAAGAGAATACTTAGCAAATCAGATACATTGACAAGAGGGGAGTATGAACTAATAAAAAAACACCCTATAATTGGATATGAATTTGCTAAAAACATACCTTACTTGCATCAGACAGTGGGCTATGGCATAGTTATGCACCATGAACGGTTAGATGGTTCGGGATATCCTTTAAGGTTGAAAGGTAATGAAATTCACCTTTTTGCAAAAATAATAGCAATTAGTGACGTTTTTGATGCTATAAATTCAGACAGACCTTATAGAAAAAAGATGGATCCTTTTAGTGCTCTAGAAACAATTCGTAGAGAAAGTTTAGGAAGGTTAGATTATGAGTGCTGTAAAATGTTCATAGAGCATGTTGCAAATTACTACATTGGTGAAAAAGTTTTACTAAGTAACAATAAGGTCTGCAAAATAGTTCAGGTAGATTTCAAAAATCTTTCAAAGCCTTTACTACTTTCAGATTCAGGGTTTATAGACTTTAAAAATGAAAAAGGAGTATCTATAGAAAGACTGATGCTGTAGACAGATTATTTCTAGAACTAGATAGTATGAGTATTCTGATAAAGGTATAGAGTGTATCTTAAGACTTAAATAAAAGTATGATATACTTTAAATAGTAGTGCATAATTATAGTCTTAGGATAGGATTATCCCAAGACTATAATTATGCAGTTTTTTCAATATTGTTATTTAAATTATAAATAAGGATTACTAGTATGGAGAGATAGTTCTTCTCCACTGCTATTAATTATTACTACCTTTGTAGGAAGTTCTTTAACCTTTTCTGCAAATTTCTTTGTAATATTGCAGTTATCACCAAAATGCATAGGAATGAAAAATTTAGGTTTTAACTCTTTAATAAAATACTCGCCACCTAAACTGTAGTGTTCTTCAAGTCTAGGGTCTACAGGGAAAAAAGCTATATCTATATTTTCATCCTTAATTTTTTCTATTTCTAATTTAAAGTTTTTCTCTGCGAAGCTCCTTTCCTCAAGAGAATCGTCCTTCCAATGCCACCAGTTTAAATCACCAGCATGAAAAAGTGTTATACCATCTACTTTAATCAAAAAAGATATACCTATATCTGTAGAACCATAGGCTTTTACATAAACTTCTGAAGAGTTATCAATTTTACTATTATTCTTATGAGCATGTGGTGAATCATCTTTAAACTCGAAAATTGTTTCTTCGTATTTTGAAAGCTTATAGTAGTTACTTTTTTTAAAGTCTACAGGTATGTCACTATCCAGTATATATTTAATACTAGGATTAATTTTTTCCCAATGTAAAATTTCAGTATTAAAATGATCCTCGTGATTATGAGAAGAAAAAACCAGAACATTATTTTTATTTTTTATATTGTCCTGTAGTGAAAACTTACTTTGGCCATTATTATTTAATTCTTTGGCGCTCATATAGTAATCAAATACTAAAAAATGATTTTCAGTTTCTACAGCAAATCCGCTGTGGAATATATAGTATATTCTTATTTTTGATTTATTCATAGTAATTCTCCTTCTATACTTAGTGTATATTCCTGCACATTATTGATTTTACTTATAATTATTATATACTATTTTGATGCCGACCACACATAGAGCTTTCTGTATAAATATTTGTAAAAATATTAACTGTGGATTGAAAACCAGTATTTTTATATTAAATAATAAGATTATTGGCGAGCTATACTTATACATAATAGTTTAAAAATATTAAAATTTAGTATATAATAAAAAGACAAATTGGATGAAAGGGGAAATGAACTATGAAATTTACATTCGAACACAATAATATAAATGTATTTGATCTGGAAAAAAGCGTAGCTTTTTATAAAGAGGCTTTAGGATTTAAAGAGATTAGAAGGTATCAGCCAGAAGATAAAAGCTTCACTCTTGTGTTTATGGGGGATGGCGTTAATGCTTATCAGCTTGAGCTAACATGGCTTCGTGATAGAAAAGAACCTTATAATTTAGGAGATAATGAAATACACATGGCGGTAAAAACTGAGGATTTTGAAGGTGCTTATGAACATCATAAGAAAATGGGTTGTATCTGCTATGAAAATAAAGGAATGGGTCTTTACTTTATAGCAGACCCAGATGGATATTGGACTGAAATTTTACCTAACAAGAATGTAGTTTAATATAAACCTTGGCATGAGCTATATTGTAATACATAAATTTGTATTACAATATAGCCCATTTTAATTTACATAAGATCTTCTTATAAGTTTCCCATAACATTTTAGTGACTATTAGAATATATTTTACTATAAGTAAAAATAGGAGAGATAGATATGTCAATAGGAGATAAGTTAAAGATTTTAAAAATTTCACTGGAAGACGGGGCAGAAGCTGCAGCTAAAAAGTCCCAAAGTCTTGTTGAATACTCAGAACTATCAATTTCTATGGCATCCTGTAAGAAAAAAATAGATGAAGTGTATTTAAAAATAGGTGAAAGAATATATAGGGACTTTAAAGAGGGGGACCTAAACATTTCAAATATTAGGGAAATATTAGAGTATTGTACTGAAATAAATGAACTAGAGAGAGAATTAAAAAAACTAAAAAAGAAGATGCTAAAGCTAAAAAATAAAAAGGAATGTAGAAGCTGTGGTAGGCTTATCGAAAAAAAAGCTCAATACTGTGATAGATGTGGGTGTAAGCAGTGATTAAACTTTGTTAACTTGGACATAATTACAGAAAATGTAATTAGGAGGACAAGGTCTTGAACAAAGTAGTTTTAATTGGGCGACTGACAAAAGATGCGGAACTTATGCAGCTGGAAGGTAAAGAAAGAGGTGTTTTAAGATTTACCTTAGCAGTGGACAGAAGGTTTTCAAATAATAGTGGAGGAAAAGAAGCAGACTTTATTCCAGTTAGATATTGGAGTGATTTCGGACATAAAATTCAGCCGTATTTACTGAAAGGAAAGCTTATAGGTGTAAGTGGAAAAGTAAGTACAAGAAGCTATACTACAGATGAGAGTGCAAAACGATACGTTACTGAAATCGAGGCGGACAATATTCAGTTCTTAGAAAGAAAGAAAGAGGATATTGTATAATTAAGCTAAGATAAAGTAGTATGAATAAAGAGAACTGTTTATTTTAGGCTCAACATTAGGTTGTTGAGCCTAAAATTTAGTTGATAACAAGTAGATTATTTAAGTCATTTTTCTATAACTTAAACTTATCTATATTCGCCATCATTTCCTTTGAAGTATTATTTAATATGTTAGTTGAAGATGATACATCATTAGAAAAAGAGCTTAGCTTTTCAGATAAAGCGGCTATTTCTTCAGAGGAAGTAGACACTTCTTGCGCTAATGAAGAAATTTTCTCTATATTGCTTAGTATTTCATTCTTTTGATTGTCTACGCTGTTAATGGAGTCGGTTGCCTTTTTCATTTTAGAGGCAACTCTAGATACAGAATCCATAATGGTTTTAAAGGATTGAACGGTACTGTTTATTGTCTGTATTTAATTGTTTGATTCTTCATTCACTGACATTGAATCACTAACGATTAAGCTTGTACTTTTAGATATATCTTCTATTAACTTATTTATACTTTCATTGTTGTTACTAGCCATACTGTTAATTTCTTTTGAACTAGAGGGAAAATAATATTATTAGCATTAGATTCCTATAAAAATTTAAAAATCTTAGTTAGTTAAATATAGGTTTTTGTTAAATTGTTTTTTATTTACAAAATCTATCATCTTAATTGACACATTCATGATTTCATTGATAGAATAAAGATATGGAATAATATATTATTAGACTTAAAAAATTATTAAACATATTTAACAATAAAAGGTGGGAAACAGTTTTGGGTGGTAACGAGAAAATACTGATTAATAAAGAATGCATAGATAAAATTAAAGCTGGAATGCATACTATAAGAGTAACAACTAAGGAAAAAAAAACTAGAAGAGAGATAGAAGCCCTCATAAACATGCTGGAAAGTGAAATTAACTTAGATAATTTATCTTTAGAAGAGAAGATACTTCAAAAGATGAGAGAAACGAAAAGCGCAGATCCTGAAATGAATGCAAATCTTTATATACTACATCGTAAATTAATCAATGGACAAATTACTGAAGAACAGGCGCTGGAGTTATTTGAAATGTATGTTAAAACAAATGACTTTAATTCATTTTTTTAAATTAAAATTGAAGGTGGGATCCTATGAACAATAAAATTTTGTTAAACAAAGATCTGCTAGATAAGATAACTTCAGAATTAAAAGAGCTTAAGACTATATGTAGAGATGAAAAGATGGCCAAGAAAATCGAGGATTTATTGAATAATATAGTCGATGAAACTACCAATAAAACAGTGTCTCTAGAAGAGCTTATAAGAGAAAAGATGAAAGAAACTAAGCTTGTAAACCCGGACCTTAATGCTAGTTTATATCTCTTATACCGTAACTTAGTGAATGGTAAAATAACTCAAGAAGATGCTTTAAGAAGATTTGAAGCTTATGTTAGAATGGAAGGCTATGACAAAAAGATATATTAATTATATAATATCAACCTTTAAGTTGGAAAACATTACTAGGTGTTTAACTTAAAGGTTGATTTTTATTTCCTCATAATTTATTGTATAATAGAATATAATGTCATATTTAGTATATTAAACTTAAAAAGAAAATTTATTTTAAAACAGCCTATTATTAAATATTATTGTAAATTATACGATAATAAGATAGGATGAATATTCCATTGTGTATCACACAAGAAATTAAATTTGTTTCTTAAATAATATTAAAATTATGATGTTTTATTTTTAATAAAAGTATTGGAGGAAATATAGTGATTAGGAAAAAGAAATATATACTCGCTTTAATATTAACTGCTACCCTAAGCACTAATTTTTTTTATAAGGTTAGTGCAGCATTTCCAGGGCTAAAGAGGTTATATGGTGAAGATAGGTACACTACTTCCTTAAAGGTAGCTCAAGACGGCTGGTCATCTTCTTATTATGCTATTTTAGCCTGTGGTGAAGATTATCCTGATGCCTTAAGTGCAGTACCTCTTGCAAAAAAGTATAATGCCCCTATACTTTTAACTCATAGAAACTATATTGATTCATCAGTATTAAATGAATTGAAAAGTCTTCAGGTGCAGAGGGTTGTTATAATTGGAGGAGCAGGATCTGTCAGCGAAAAAATTGTAAGCGAGCTTAATTCCTTGGGTATAAGTACTGAAAGAATCGGAGGCGCTGATAGATATGAAACATCTATAAAAATAGCAGAGAAGTTTGGAAATGTAGATACTTTAACAGTGGCTACTGGAGAGGACTATGCTGATGCCATATCTGTAGGGGCAGCAGCTGCTGCTATGGAAGTCCCTGTGGTTTTAGTTCCTAAAAATACTATGCCTAATACAACAAAGGAATATATAAATAGGTTAAGAACTATAAAAAGTTCTGAATACAGTAATCCACAAAATGGACAAAAGGATAACACAAAAGACAATGTGGGAGCCTTTAGAAAAATGAAGGTTTTTGTAGTAGGAGATAACAATATAGTAAGTGATAATGTAGTAAGAGAATTTGAAAATACCTTTAAAGATGAGGGTGGAATACAGCAATTTGGAAATGTTGAGAGAATAATCGGACAAGATAAGTATGAAAGAAATATTAATATAGTAGCTAGATTTTTACAGAATTATGAAGGTAAAACTATAGAATACGATGATCATAAAAAGAGTAAAGATGACTATGATAAGACACAGTATTCTACAGAATATGATTTGTTTAATCTTAATAATATATTTATCGCCTCAGGAGATGGCTTTGCAGATGCTTTATCCGGTGCAGCTTTAGCAGCTAAGACCAAGTCTCCCGTTATACTTAGTGGTAATTCTAATTCTCAAATGTTAAAAAACTTCATTTTAGATAAAATACCTAACTACGATAACAACAGTACTGCTCCAGAATATTTGACAGTATTAGGTGGAGAAGCTGTAATGCCGGATAACAGAGTAAATGACATTTTTGGAACTGTAATTTTTGATAGCGGTGTTGATTTCACAAATTCTTCAGTGAAATTTAAAGATAAGCAGTTTGAAAAGCTTGTTAGGGATAAGGTAGGGATTCATGACAGGGAATTACACTACTCTGATTTGAAAAACATTACATCTTTAGACTTAAGTAATAAGGGAATAGGAGACATAACTGGACTTGAGTATTTTTCCGGTCTGCAAAGTTTGGATTTAAGTTACAATCAGATAACAAATGTAAAGCCCATTATAAAATTATATGCCCTTGAGAACTTGAATTTAAGCCATAATCAGATAATGGATATATCCTATATATCCAATCTTAGGAACCTTAAGCAGTTAAGTTTAAGCGACAATAAAATAAGTAACTTAGATGACTCAAGGAAATCAGAGAAGGACTATGATGAAAAGGACTATGATAAGGTAAGTCAAAATGTATTTAAGTATCTTACTAATTTAACCTTTTTAGATTTAAGTAATTCTAATATTAAGGCATCTACCAGCAATAAAAATAGAATAAACAGTGGAGATTTAGATAACTTAAAGGTGCTTACAAACCTTGTATCCTTAAATTTAAAGGGAAACAGCTTAGGAAGTCTTAGTGATTTAGAAAAGCTGACAAGCTTAAAGACTCTAAACCTAAGCAAAACAGGGATAAGCAGTCTAACCTCCTTAGAAAAGTTAGTTAACCTAGAACAACTTGATATAAGTCTTAATAACAACATAGATGGAAAAGACTTAAAACCACTGCAAAAGCTATACAACCTAAAGTATTTAGATGCTAGCAGCAATAATATAGATGATTTAACTTATATAGGAGGATTAACTTACTTAAATACTCTTTACTTAGAAGATAATCCTATTAGGGACTATACCCCTATATTAAACTATAAAAATTCACTTTATTATAGAGATTTTGATGCGGCTTTAGTGGAAGAGAGTGACAACTTTTATTCAACAGATTCTATTATAAATGGGCAAATTAAAAACCAGATAAGTGAATTTGAAAGTGCCTATAATTATAGCAATTACAGTAAGCTTAAACTTAGACAGTTATATCGTCCCTATGATTTGGGTGCTTACAATACGAAGCTTACAGAACTTTATAAGGATAGGGAATGGTTAAATAGTCAATTATCCTTTGGTGGGTTATCTGCTCTTCAGCTTAAAGATATAAATGATGATTTAACAAGTATTGAGGATCAAATAGCAGATATAAATAAGAAAGATGATATGAATAGAAAAGTTAAGGATTTACAGAATCAGCTTATTACAACTTATACCCCAAAGGATATGGCAAAAATTATAAATGAAATAAATTATATTTACGCAGATTACAGATATGATGATTATAGAGTAGAAGTCGATAGATGCAGCAGAGATATAGAAAAGATGAAGGCACAGCTGCAAATAATAAGTATGCAAAGTCCAAGCTATAGCGGTGCTAGCAGTGTAGAAGATATTAAATATGAGCTTGAACAGAGACAAAGGGATTTGGATTTTGCTCAAGAAAAAGTAGGAATGTATGATAACTATAGAAACTTTTTCAATGCAATAAGTTCAGTAATTGAAGAAAATTAAAGAAAGGAGCTGTATATATATTAATGAATAAATCAATATTTATAGGCGTGTTAAAAAGCAAAAGACTGGCATTAATAGTAGCAGCAGTAGCAGTCTCCAGCACATTAAATGCTGCAAAGGTACAAGCTGCACCAGAGGTAAACAGATATAATGGCATGGATAGGTATGAAACTGCTGCTAAGGTATGTAATGATGGTTGGAATATGGATACAGATTATGCTGTAATAGTAAATGGCGAAAATTTCCCAGATGCTCTTTCTGCTGCTCCTCTTGCTAAAAAATATAATGCACCTATACTTTTAACGGAGGCAGAGGTACTAAATCATTATACTTCCGCAGAACTCACAAGGTTAAATGTGAAAAATGTATTTATAATAGGAGGAAAAGGTGTAGTATCACAAAGCATAGAGGATGCTTTAAAGGCAAGAAAAATAAAGGTAACTAGACTTGGTGGAGCAGATAGATACGAAACTGCCCTTCAGGTGGCTGCAAAGGTTGGGAAAACCGGGGAAGTAGCTATTATCAATGGTAATGATTTTAGGGATGGTATGACCATTGCATCTATAGCAGCTGCAAAAGGAATGCCCATAGTCTTAACGGAGAAAAACCACATGCCAGATTCTGTTAAGAAGTATTTAGGCAATACCTCTAAAATGGCACAGGTATATGTGGTAGGAGATGAAAATACCATAAGTGAAGAAGCTATAAAAGGTCTTTCTAACGTCAAAAGAGTAGGTTATGGAAATGCATATGAGAAAAATACCAGCATAATAGATGCTTTTCAAAATGAACTAGATACAGATACCTTGTATGTAGCTTCTGCCAAAGATTTTCCAGATTCACTTGCAGCTTCTGCATTAGCTCCAAGGACAGCATCTCCTGTCTTATTTGTAGATAGTCCTATGGATGCTTCTACGCAGAGATTTTTGAAGAAGCATATAGTTAACAAGCTAAAGGTTTTAGGTGGACCAGGTTCTGTAAGTTATGATGCTGAACAAATTGCTAAAGGGCTTCCACTAGGGATAGGAAAAGCTGAGAATATAACAGATACTATATGGCAAAATGAAAAGTATACTCCACCAGCAACTATGATAATAACCGCTACAGATGGCAATAAAAAAGAAGTATCTGTAGACTGGAATCTTACTAAAATAAATACTACAAAGCCGGGGATATACACCTTTACTGGAAAAGTTAAAGGTTCAGACAAAACAGTATTTACAACTTTAACAGTAAAACCAATACCATATAAAATTGATGATATAACAAAAACTGCTAAAAGTAGAGAGAGTTTTGAACTTCCATCTACAGTAACTGCTCAGATGTCTGATGGAACTAAAGTTCCAGTGCCCGTTACCTGGGATTATGGAACACAAAATGGCAGCAAAGGAGGAGTTTATACCTTCAACGGTACTGTAGATAAATACAATAAAAAGGTTAAATTGACCTTAACTATAACCCCTAAAGCTGCTATAGCAAGCATAGAGGATTTCAAGAAGGTTTTTGAAACTTCGCAGGATATGTATAGCTTTATAAGATCTAAAATGCCAAAGGAGGCAACGGCATTAATGGATGATGGAAATGAGAGTACTGTTGATATAACTTGGGAACCAGTAAGTAAACTTACTAATGGAAGTGCAGCAGGAACACATATACTAAGAGGTACTGTACCAGATTATGCAAATAAGGTTAAATTCCTTATGATAGTAAAATCTGAAGGTGGAGTAGATCCAAATCCAAGTAATCCGGGAAATGGAAGTGGGGATACTGGAACGAACCCAAATAACCCGAATAATCCAGAGGATCCAGATGATACTGTTAAAGATTTAGGAGAATTACCAGCTATTGTACAGGGACAGGCTTATCCTGATACAGTTAAAGATCCTGTAACTGGAAGACAAGTACAAGTTACTTGGACAAAAGTTATTAATATAGATACTACCTTTGTAAATGAAGATAAATTAGAGGATTGTAGAATATCAAAAGTAACTTTAGAAGGAACTATAGGAAATAGCAATAATAAAGTTAAGGCTACAATTGGAGTAATCCCTAGAATATTAGGAATAACAACTAGTAGTAATACAAGTAATACTTTAACACCTGTAGTTATACCTATAAGTGGAACTGGCGTCTATGATATGGAAACAGCTACAGAGCAACTAAGAGCTATCATAATAGATCCGAGAACTGGAGAGAGAATTAAAAAGGAAGTTACCGTTCTTATTTGGGATCCTCCTTATATAAGTGTGGGAGATTCTCAAAACTATAATGTTAGAGCAGCCATAAAGTATTATATTAATTCAAATAATACCAATACCATTGATGTTACCTTACAAGTTCAACAAACTCAAAATTAGAAGCTAATTAGGAGGAAAATGTAATGAAGAGAACCAAAGTATTAGTCATGATAGCAACAATTGTGCTGGGAATTGGTTCAGCAGCACAAGCAAAACTACCAGCTGACTCAATAATGATTGGTAGTAATGTATACAACATAGGATATCTTAACAATCCAGCAAATTTGTTAAATATAAATGATCAACTAATGAATAATTTAGGATCAATATATTTTATAGATAGTTCAGGAAAAGCAAAGGATATTTTTACTGAAGCAGTAGTAGAAGATAACCAAATAGCAGCAAAAGTAGGAAACACATTGACTTATTATACATCTGCAGGAACAAAAAAGAAAATAGTTACAAATTCTAATGGTGAGTATACAGATCCTGCAGATACCAATACAAATATGTTTGCTATAGTAAATGTAAACTATAAAACTATAACTACAGGATTTAGTATGTATAGTGTTAAGGCTACACAGGTTGAAGGAATAAGTAATGCTGCTTATTTTAAAGTTGGGGATAGTGCAATTACTCCCCTTACAGATATAGCAACGTATATAGGTGGATACTCATCTGGCAGTGGAATTTTATTCTCTTTATATGCCAGTGATGGAATAACTGAACTTGCAAATGGTTATGCGAACTTAAATCAAGGAAGTTCTACATCTGGCAATGTTAATGTTTCTATAATTTTAACACAAACATCAGCACAGAATCCGGCAGATAACTCAACTCATGGGAACACTGCTTTGAATTTAACTAATAATGGTTTTGCAGCTATAGATAAGAATAACAGCTGGATATACTATAAAAATACTGCAGATAGTAATAAACTTTATAGAAAAAGTGTAACTGGTGTAGATGATTATGTTATAAGTGATGATAGTGTTAATTATGTGAATACAGTTGGTGACTGGGTATATTATAGTAGTTATAAAGACGGTGGAAATATTTACAAGGTAAGAACTGATGGAACCCAAAGACAAAAAATCTGTGATGATATGGCATCATATATAAATGTAGTAGGAGATAAAATCTATTATATTAATAACTCTGATAGAGGAAGAATATATATAATAGATTCTCAAGGAAGAAGACAATTTATATCAGATTCAGCTAAACAGCTAGCTGTCGGAGACAGTTTCTTATTTTATATAAATGCTTCCGATGGAAATAAGTTGTATAGCTATAATCTACTAAATAATGGTATGAAAACCAAGTTGAGTGATATCAGTGCAGAATTTATTAGTGTTTCAGGAGATTATTTAATTTACTATAGTGGTAAAGATGGTAAGCTTTATAGATCTACAGGAAGCTATACAAATCATCCAACTCCACTAAGTGTAATTACAAATATTCCTCAAAAAGGATCTGCTAATATGAAAAGTGTAGCAGATAAGACTACAGCTATACTAGGAGTAAGTGACAATAACATTTATTATATAAGCTATGTTGATGGAAGAAAAATATATAAGTTAGACAGCACTGGAAATGGATACAAGGTAGTAGACGATTCTGCAGATTTTATTAATATAGTAGGTGACTCACTCTATTATATGAAGTCAGGAAAGGTATCTGTAATTCCAAAAGATTCAGATGGAAGTACAAAGGGAACTGCAGTTACAAAACCTAAGTTAACTGAAAAAGTAGTAAGTATAGATCCGCTTCCGACTTTTTCAACTGATGACATAACAAACTTTAATTTTCCAGACAGAGTTTCTGCTATTATGAGTGATGGAACTATTCGTCAATTAGTTGTTAACTGGAATAAGACTGTACCTAAACCACAAAAAGGTGTGTATAATTTCACTGGTAGTATATTAGGTTATGGAACAAAGGTTACTTTATCAGTGGCACTAGATTCTGGAACAATAAACGCAGGCAATATAATCGTTGTAAATGAAGTAGGAAGTAAAGACACTGTAACTGTAAAGGGAGCAAATACAAAATTAAAACCAGGAGACATAGTAAGTGTTTATACCAATATGTCTGATACAAAACCAGCAAAAACTGCAGTAGTAGATAATAATGGTAATGCTGTTATATCTGGTTTAAATCTTGATCCAAATGGCACTACTATATATGTAACTGTAACAGCTACTGGTAAGGCAGAAGGAAGTAAAATAGCAGTTTCATGTCCAGCAGAGGCACCAACAGGCTTCCAGATAGATGCCCAAAACCAAAAGATAACAGGTTTAAAACCAGGAAAAGCTTATAAAGTTTATATCAATGACCAAAGTACTGATGGAAGCATACCTGCTCTTCCTTCAGATTATATAACTGCTAGCGCTAATGGCGATGGTGAAATAATAGTGAGCAATATGCAGTCTAAGATAACAGGTAATAAAGATCTTAAACAAATGCTTAGAGTAGTCCTTGCTGGAAATGTTGATAGTATGCCATCAACACCAATAGAAATAAGTAAAGCAAAAGTTCCAGATTATGTATCTATTGACTTAAATCTTGGAAGAATTGTTGGAAGTACTGCTGGAATGCAGTATAGATACAACACAGATGATTGGAAAGACTGTCAAGGAGGAAGTACACCGATTTCAATGACTATGTCGTTACAGGTACAAGTTAAGGTTAAAGCAAGTGGACCGGTTATGGAAAGTGATGTTGAAACCTTTGGATTGTTCCCAATGCCTGTGGTAACAGGACTTGAAAATGGAAAGATTTACTCTACCGGTGTTGATGCTGACGGAAAATCTACTTTCCCTGAAGTAAGCTGGAATACAGGAAAAGTTGGAAGCATAACTTACTCAGCTAAGTTGACTAGAAAAGATGGAACATTAATAAGTGATAATGAAACTCCATCAACGATATTGAGTCATTTAAAAGCATCAGGAAATGGAGATTACATATTAACTGTAACTGCCACTAAAACTGATACTAATATGAATCCAAGCACTGCTACAAATAGCAAAGTTATTAACTTCACTATCAACTCCGCTAAACCTTCAGTTGTAGATATAGATATGATAGAGAAGCCGGGAACTAAGAAAGCTAAGCCAACTGATCCAGATACTTACCATCAAGCAACACCAACATGGACAAACTTAGCAGGAACTTATAGTACAGCTACTATAACTATGACTCATACAGCTAGTGGTACTCCAGGAAGTGTAACTTATACACCAGTACCTACGCCAGCTACAGTAGCTTTCGTACCAGGAAACACTATAACTCAAAATGGAGAGTATAAGCTTGTTGTAACTACAACTAGTAGAGAAAATGGAGCAGTTACTACAACTGAAAAGACATTTAGAGTTGATAGTATTGATACAGCAGTTTCGCCTACTGTAACAGGAGTAACTAATGGAGGAGCTTATAATGGAGCAGTAACTCCGAAAGTTGTTGATGATCCAAATTGTACTACAAAAGCAACTATAATGCTTAACGGATATACTACGGATTATCCAATAGACCCTACAACGCACGAAGGCAGAAAAGTTACTGTTAATGGATCTTATGTATTGATACTAAATACTACAAACAATATTAATGGAAGTACAAAAGAAACTAAGATTGTATTTACCATGAATGATATAAGCAGTATATCTGCAGATGTATCAAGTATCACTCCAACAAATAATCCTTCAGGAGACGATTATGTGAAGGTAAATGATACCATTCCATATGGTTCTGTAATTAAGGTGTACAGTTCTACAGGAAACCTAATAGGATCAGCAACTAATAATAGTGTAGCAGGACCAGTAACAGTAACGATAACTGGAGGCTTCCCAAATAGTGACACTAGCATATATGTAACAAGAACTGATTCAGGAAAGCAAGAAAGTAATAAGACAAAGTTCCCTATAGCATTGGTGCCAAGCATAAAATCAGTTTCTCCAACAACATTAACTGAAACAGCAGCTAATGATGGAACTGTATCAGGAACGATATCTGGAGCTTCAACTGATACCATTGTTGTAGAGATACAAAATGGAACTATAGATAATTCAATAGCAAAAGCTGATGTAACACAGACTAATTTACCAGCAGGATTAGGCTATGATGTTAAGAAACTAGATGATACTCATTTAGGTATAATTATTTCAGGAAAGGCATCAGATCATGCTAATGCAGATGACATAAATTATGTAACCTTTACAATTGATAAGAGTAAAGTAGCAGGGGCAACTGAAAACTTGACTACAGTAAATATAAAGATAGACTTTAATGATCCAGTAGAATTAAAAGTTTCTCCGACAGCATTAACTGAAGCTGCTGTTAACGATGGAACTGTAACGGGAAATATAATAGTGACAGTCAACAATGGAACATTAACTGATCCTAGTGCAAGTGATAGTGTAACTGACAGTACTGGATATGTAACGGCAGCTAATTTACCAGCAGGCTTACATTACAACGTAACAAAAGTTGATAGCACACATTTACAAATAGCTATTTCAGGAAAAGCAGCTGCTAATGCCACTGCTGATAGTGTAAATAATGTGGCGTTCACAATTAAGGCAGGTAAGATAGTAGGGGCAGCTGGAGACTTGGCTACAGGAAATATAAGTGTTAATTTCAAGGATAAATCAACACTAACATATTCAAGTAATGGTTTTTCGGAGGCAGCTGCAAATAATGGAACTATAGGAGCACCAATAACTATTACTCTTACAGGAGATGCATTTGCAGGAAATGTCGGTGATGATTTTGTTTCTAAAGGCCTTGTAACTGTTTCAAATGTACCAGGCGGTTTAAGTGCAAAGATAACAAAAACAAGTGCCAGCGTGTTAACAGTAACATTACAAGGTAATGCAACACTTAATGCTAGTGCAAATAATGTGTCTAACCTAATAATTAATTTTGCTGATGGTGCCTTTGCAAATGAGCCTGCAGCCCAAATAACAAATTCTAAGAAATCAGATCTAACTGTAACTTTTACTGATTAGTAGAAAGATACTTAAGCAGTTGGGTATGGAATTAATTACTTTAACACAGCGGTAGCTTTTACAGCTGTGTTAAGGTATAGTTTTCTATAGAATTTATGAATATCTATGATAAGAAATAATGAGGAAAGATATCTTTAAATTATTTTAATTCAAGGAGGATAAGAAGATTGTTATATAAACTTAAAAAATATAATATATTAGCGTTACTTGTGTTTGTATTTATTACCTTTACTTCTTATGTGGTCTTAGCTGCAGATAATGATACAAAAGATATGGGAAATAAAACTATAACGGATACAAAAAAAGTATGGACTGTAAGTTTTAAATCAGAAGTAGATTTAGCTTCTTTATCAAATAATGTACAAATTAAGGACATAACAAATGGAAATGCTTTCACTCCTACCGTTACTGCAGGCGATACTGCTAATACTGTAAAGGTAAATCCACCTTCTTCAGGCTATACTGTAGGACATAAGTATCAGCTAATATTAAAAAATGCTATAAAATCAAAAAAAGGCAAGAACCTGCCTAAAACAACTGTGTTAACTTTTTCAATTGCATCCAAGGACAGCAGCAATGATTATAGTATTAATGCTAGTGTTACAGTTTCACCAGTATGGAGTGGATTTAAAGCAGTGACAATTAATTCTACAAACTTGCCAGATGCTAAAAAATATAAATTAGAAGGAAACAACAACTTGTTTGATATAGGAAAACAAGCGGCTTCAATAATACCTGGAGATACTGTCAAAATTTCCATATGTGATTCTCAAGGAAATGTGCTTGCAACAGTAGACATGGATGTTTCAACTAATAAGAGTAATATAGATTTAGATTTAAATATTTAGCCTCAAGGTTATTTTGTAACCATTTATAAAAATTAACCTAATGTAGTATGAACTTTTTATTATATTTAGAGAATGCTAAAGAAAAAAAAAGTTTTAACGATAAAAGTAATGAATAATAGGTTATAGATAACTAATTTAGTGAATGTTGCTGAAAACTAGTAATTAAGTTATGTATCTTTAAACCAACTATATTAGAGAAGTTGGAGTGAAAGTCTATGAGATTAAGTCATAATATAGCCTCATTAAATGTATATAGAAGCTATTCTAAAGCATTGCAGAAGCAAAGTGATGCTTTAGGAAAAATTTCATCAGGCTATAAAGTAAATACTGCAAAGGATGATCCGAACGTTATAGCGCAAAGCGAAAGAATGAGAATGCAGATAAGAGGTCTACAGATGGCAGGAAGAAATGCACAGGACGGGGTAAGTATGTTGCAAACTGCTGAAGGTGGACTAGATAGCATAACCTCAATGCTTCAAAGGGTAAGGGAACTTGTGATACAGTCAGGGAGTGGAGCAAATAGTGAAGATGATAAAGAAATTATTCAAAAAGAAATAAACCAGATGATAAACGGTATAAATGATGTTGCTAATAATACTGAATTCAACGGTATAAAAATGCTTGGTAATAATACATCATCACTAACAATGTCAGTAGGAGCAAATGCTGATGAAAATGTGAAAATACCACGTTTAGATGTAACACCAGAAGGAATTGAAGTATTTGATAAAAAGACATCAACAAATATAAAGTTACAGCAGTTACAAACGGACTATAGCGTTACAAAAGATAACACAATAGACACAGCGTTAAATGTTGTAGATGGAGCTTTAGATATTGTAACTTCAATAAGAAGTAAGTATGGTGCTTTAGAAAATCGTTTTGAGGACAGCCTTGGAAATATAGGCGAAATATCAGTCGTTATGGAAGGTGCAGATAGTAGTATAAGAGATGCGGATATTGCAGAAGAAATGATGGAGTTAACAAAGAGTAACTTACTGGCAGAAGCAGGAAATGCAATGATGGTTCAGACAAATAAGTTTCCTCAAGATGTTTTAAGGATACTTGAAAATGTAAGAAGCAGGTAAAAGAAATAAAAAATTTTAGCCTTTAGTTTAGGTATACTGTCATTTAGATATTAACTTATAAAACAAGAGAAGCGGTGTTTACATAAAATTGAAACACTGCTTCTCTTGTTTTATAAATTAAAACAAAAAAAGACAAATACCGGCCTCCTTAATTTACCTATAGATTAGTACTAAGGTTTAGAACATTGAAACATAACAGTTTTTTATGAGTCAACAGTTATGGAGGGAAAAGTGGCAGTAGTTTCTTATTTACAAAGACTTCACCTTGATGATATGTTATTTATATAAGATTATATAAGTTAGTATTAAAGTAATATTTGTTGTTTTACACTGCCTTAAATTCTTCTTTGAATTTAAATAAAAAAAATATTTAAATTTTGTTATCGAGTTATGTCTAAAAAGGTAGCAAAAAATACCTTTTTATTGTATAATGATAGTGGCAAAAATACTATTATATAAAAAAAATGAAAATATTTACATAAACACAGCAAATAATGCAATAGATTCATGGGAGGTTATGGTGGCTATCAATGAATTATATAAAAGTATGGTAAATATATACTTACATATGATAGAATAGTTATCTCGATATTTCCTGATGATAATTATAGTAAATTAAAGCAACACTAAGATTTTTGTGAGTATAAATATGGAGGTGGGAAATTTGAATATAGGAAGTATGTCAACAGACAAAAAAGTCTATGATCTACTAAAAAAAGGATTAGATACATCTTCTCTTAGAAGCAAAGCAACAGCAAACAACATAGCCAATATAAATACTAAAGGCTATAAGAGGCAATATGTAACCTTTGAGGAAAATCTAAAAGAAAACATGAGTAACTTTCCATTAAAGACTACAGAAGACAAGCATATTGGAGGAAGCAGTAATGATGGAGAGGCAAAGGTTGAAACGGATAAGTCTTCTAGCATGAGGGAAGATGGAAATAACGTGGATATAGATAACGAAATAGTAAATCAAGCAGCAAATACCATGATGTATAATGCACTAATTAGCCAAGTTAACAATAGAATGGCTATGGAAAGATACGTAATTAATGGTAGATAAAATTTTAATGAGGAGGAAAGTTTATGATAAAGACCTTTAATACATTAAGAATAAGTGCCAGTGGTCTTTCGGCAGAAAGGCTTCGAATGGATACTATAGCATCAAATATTGCAAATGTCAATACTACTAGAGGGGCAGATGGACAGCCCTATAGAAGAAAGATTGCTGTTTTTCAAGAAAATCTAAATAAAGAATTGAATAAAGAAACTGGTAAATATGAAGGTAAATCTATAGGAGTTAAAGCGGTAGGAATTGAAGAAGATAAATCTCCACTTAGAAGAGTTTACGATCCATCTAATCCGGATGCAGATGAAGAAGGATATGTTTCTATGCCTAATGTAAATATATTGAATGAGATGGCTGACATGATAGTTGCTACGAGAGCTTATGAAGCAAACATCAATGCAGTAAATTCGGAAAAAAGTATGTTTTTGAAAGCTTTAGAAATAGGAAGGTAGGTAGACTAGAATATGAGAATAAATGAGTTTGTTCCAGATAATAGGTTATTTGAGAAAATAGGCGAAAAGGAAGTTAAAAATGAAAAAACTTCCACAAGCTTTGGCGAATTTTTGAAAGAAAAACTAGATAATGTCAATGAAAAGCAGGTTAATTCTGAAAATACAACAGAAAAATTCATCAAAGGTGATGAGGTGGATATACACAAGGTTATGATGGATTCAGAAGAGGCCAAGATGTCGCTAGAACTTGCAGTTCAAGTTAGAAACAAGTTTGTTGAGGCATATCAGGAATTAAGTAGAACGCAGTTATAGTAAGGAGTGCTAGATTAAATGAGTAAGCTATCAGAAAGCTTTAAAAAGCTAATAGATAAATTGAAAGGTTTAAGTAAAACCAGAAAGATAGCTTTTGGTGTAATTTTTGCGGGAATTATAGCATCTTTAGTGTTTTTAGGCGTATCTTTAGGTTCAACAAAGTATGATGTGCTTTTTTCTAATATGGATCCTGCTGACTCAGCGGCAGTTTATAAAAAGCTACAAGACCAAAAAATATCTGCCAAGGTAGAGGGGAATTCTATACTGGTTCCTAAGGATCAAGTAGATACACTTAGAATGCAAATGCTTGCTGAAGTTCCTATGACTAATGGCAGCCAGGGCTTTGAAATTTTAGATAAAAGTAAATTTGGATCAACAGATACGGAAATGAAAATAAATTACCAAAGAGCCCTTCAAGGAGAGCTAGAAAGGACAATTAAAAGTTTTCCAGAGGTAGAGAATGCTAGGGTTCACCTTGTACTTCCAGAGGATACAGCTTTCGTCAAAGATACTGAGCCTGGAAGTGCTTCCGTAACACTTAAGCTAAAACAGGGAGAAAAAATAAGTAGTGATCAGGTAAAAGCTATAATTGCACTAATAACAGGATCTGTGAAAAATATACCCAAAGAAAATGTACAAGTTATCGATGATAAGATGACTTTATTATCAAAGGATTTATTTAATGAAAATAAGGATATATCTGATTCTACTACTCCAGCAGAAAAACAGCAGCAATTAAAGCAGCAATACGAAAAGGATATGGAAAAAAGACTTTCAAATATGCTGGAAGCAATATATGGAAAAAACAAAGTTAAAGTAAAGGTTAACGCAGATTTAGATTTTGATGCAGTACAGCAGGACTCTGTAACCTATGATCCTAAAAGTGTTGTGGTTAGTGAACATGGTGTCAAGGATAGTTCTACAGTTCCAGGTACTAATTCATCAAGCAGTCCAGTAGATAATAATATGACAAATGCTGCAGGAACTAATACTAATAATAATGGTGTTTCAACTCATGAAGAAACTACGAAAAACTATGATATTTCAAAAGTTGAGCAAAAGACAATAAAAGCACCAGGAGCTGTTAAGAGACTGACAGCATCAGTAGCTTTAGATGGAAATATAGATGATGCTACTAAAGTTTCTATAAGAAACTTAGCGGTATCAGCTATAGGTTATGATGATAAGAGAGGGGATACCATAAGTGTAGAGGGCATACCTTTTGATACTTCAATAACTGATGATGCCAAGAAAGATTTAGATGCGATGAATAAAGCAGCTGAACAAGCTAAAAAAATTAAAACCTATGCAGCCATTGGAGCAGGAGCAGCTCTTCTTGTAGGTTTGATAGTGGCTCTTATACTGTGGAGAAGAAAGAAGAAGGCAGAGGAAGAGGAATTAATGAAAGATCAAATAACTCCGCAAGGTATTGATGTAATTATAGGTGATGATGGAATCGAAGGAACAAAGGAGCATCCTAAATTTAAGCCTATAGAACTTGATGAAGAAAATGAAAGAACTCATTTTGAAAATGAAATAAAGAAATATGCTAAGGAAAAACCAGATCAGGTGGCAGATATTATCAAATCATGGCTTGCCGAGGATGAGAGGTGATAAATTTTGACTAAGGAAAATCAAAAATTAACAGGAGTGCAAAAGGCAGCCATATTGTTTATAACTCTAGGACCAGAAGCTTCTGCAGGTATAATAAAGAAATTACCAGACTCTGAGATACAGAAAATAACCTATGAAATAGCCAATATACCTGCTGTAAAATCAGAACAAAAACAAGAGATATTACAAGAGTTTATGGAAATGAATAAGGCTAAGGATTATTTAACAGAAGGTGGAATAGAGTATGCTAGAAACCTTCTTGGAAAAGCCTTAGGAAGTCAAAGAGCAATGGAGATATTAGATAAAGTTACTGAAGCGACACAACAATTTAGACCTTTTGCTATAGCCAGAAAAGCAGATGCTCATCAGCTGTTAAATATTATATCTAATGAGCATCCTCAGACTATAGCTCTAATACTGTGCTATCTTCAAACAGATAAAGCTGGGCAAATTTTGTCTGCTCTTCCTGAAGATACTCAGACAGAGGTTGCTTACAGAATTGCCAATATGAGTAATACATCACCATTAGTGGTGAAAGAAATAGAGAAGGTATTAGATGATAAGCTATCTTCAGTAGTTAAATCTGATATGAAGGTAATAGGTGGAGTTCAAACTATTGTTGATATCTTAAACCAGGTAGACAGGACAACAGAGAAGAATATTACAGAGGGATTAGAGAAGGAAGATGCAGAATTAGCAGAAAAGGTAAAAGAATCCATGTTTGTATTCGAGGATATTGTTACTCTTGATGATGTTTCTATACAAAGAGTTCTTAGAGAAGTTGAAACTAAAGAACTTGCTCTTGCACTTAAAGGTTGTTCAGAAGATGTTGCAAACTGTATTTTCAGAAATCAGTCAAAGAGAGCTGCTGCAGCTTTAAAGGAAGATATAGAATTCCTAGGTCCTGTAAGACTTATGGATGTAGAAAAGTCTCAACAGAGAATTGTAAGTGTTATAAGAAGATTGGACGAGGCTGGAGAAATCGTACTGTCAAGAGGTGGAGAAGATGCAATCATCGTATAGAGTTATTAAAAGTTTCAGCGTAGTAGAAGAAGGTAAGAAATCTATAGTAACAGATTTTGAAACCAAGACAGAGACAAAGCAAAAAGAACTTGGCGAAACTAATGCAAGAACATTTATAGACAGTTATGAAAACTTGGCAAGAACTATGGTGGAGGATGCTCGGAAACAAAGAGATTCGATACTCTCAACTGCCTATGCAGAGGCGGAAAGAATTGAAGAGGAAGCATATAAAAATGCTTATGAAAAAGGTTACGAAGAAGGTAGTGAAAAGGGCTATAATGATGGGTTTAACAAGGCCTACCAGGACGGTTACCAAGCTAATGTTGATAAAGCTATGCAGGAAGGTGAAAGTATTAAAAATAATGCTGACAATGTATTGAAAGTCTGCATAGCTGAAAAAGAAAAGTATATAGTGGATAAGGAAAAGGAAATAAAAGAGTTAATAGTTAACTGTGTAGAGAGTATTTTAAGGAGAGAAATAAAGTATAAAGAAGGATTAAATGGTATTGTCTTTGACTCACTTTCAAAGGTTAAAAATACTAAGACTATTATAATAAAAAGTAAGGCCATTTATTGTGAAGAGTTTAAAAAACAAACAGATCTGTGGAAGGAGCAGCTTCCTTTTAAAGGAGATATATTTATAATACCGGACGAATCTATAGAAGAGGGAAGTGCAATTATAGAGAGGGAGAATGGCAAGATTGTAATTAGCGTGGACATCGCACTTAACAGGATTAGAGAGATATTTAATACTGTAGAGTAGCTCAGCTAATAATTTAGAGGTGGTTTATGATTAATTTGAACTTTGATATCCTAAATAGAAAAGTACAACAAGCTAATTTTATCTACTCTGAGGGTATTGTAAAAAAAGTTATTGGACTTACTGTAGAGGTAGAGGGAATAAAGTCCTTTGTTGGAGAGGTATGTACTATATACAATGAGAAAAATGATCCTATAACCTGTGAAGCAGTTGGGTTCAGAGAGGATAATGTTATACTTATGCCTCTTGGAGAACTTATAGGGATTGCTCCAGGATGTAGGGTAGTTCCAGAAGGAAAACCTATGAGTGTAAAATGCTCTGAGGATTTATTTGGAAAGGTACTTGATGGACTCGGAAATCCTTTAAATGGGGAAGAGTTATCAGAAGGGGCATTGTATCCTTTGGATACAGAGCCCCCAGACCCAATGAAAAGGAGAAGGATTAAAGATGTCATACCTACAGGCATTCGAGCTATAGATGGCTTTATTACCTGTGGAGAAGGACAAAGAATAGGAATTTTTGCAGGCAGTGGTGTTGGTAAAAGCACAACCTTAGGTATGATTGCAAGATATGCTGAGGCAGATGTTAATGTAATTGCTCTTATTGGAGAAAGAGGCAGAGAGGTTAGAGACTTTCTTGAAAAGGACTTAGGAATCGATGGCATGAAAAAGTCTATAATCGTCTGTGCTACATCAGATAAGCCTGCATTGGTAAGACTTAAAGGGGCTTTTACCGCCACCGCTATTGCAGAATACTTTAGAGATAAGGGTAAAAAAGTAATCTTAATGATGGACTCAGTTACTAGATTTGCTATGGCTCAAAGGGAAATTGGACTAGCTATAGGAGAGCCGCCTGCAACTAAAGGCTATACTCCTTCTGTTTTTGCAAAACTACCAAGACTTATGGAAAGGGCAGGTATGTCTGATAAAGGTTCTATTACAGCCTTTTATACTGTTTTAGTTGATGGTGATGATTTTAACGAGCCTATTGCAGACGCAGTGAGAGGTATCTTAGATGGCCATATAGTACTGTCCCGTGCACTAGCAGCCAAAAACCATTATCCGGCTATAGACGTACTTAATAGTATAAGCAGGCTTATGTCAGAGATAGCTAGTGAAGATCATAAATCCGCAGCATCCTTTGCAAGAGATTTGATGGCTACTCACAAAAACTCAGAGGATTTAATTAATATAGGTGCTTATGTAAAAGGTAGTAACAAAAAGATAGATCTTTCTATAGAGTATAACGAAAAAATAGTGGACTATTTAAAACAAGGAATGAAGGAACATTGGAGTTTTAAAGAAAGTATAAATAAGCTCCAGAGTATATTTACGTAATATAAATATATTTTCACAACTGACAATAGCTAATTGACAGTTAAGGTAGTTTGTATTCCCTAGCTGAACAATGTCTGCTATTAAAACTAGGGGGGGAAAGATGCAGCACTATCGGTTTAGACTTCAAAAGCTTCTTGATATAAGAATAGATAAAGAAGAAGAGAGTAAAAGAATTTTTAAAGATGCTCAGAGTGAAAAATTGAAGGTAGAAGAAAAATTGAATATTCTCAAAGAAAATTACAATAAATATAGGGAGCTTAATGGGTCAGAGTCTCCTATAGAACGTAAGATAAAGCATGTTTATCTAAATGCTATAAGTCACAGTATTTCGGAAGTTTCAGAGGAACTTAAAAGAAAAAGTCAAGTTTTAGAAGAGAAAAGACTGGAACTTAATGAAAAACAAATAGATAGAAAAACAGTGGAATCTCTAAAAGAAAAACAAAAGGCAGAATTTTTAAAGGAACAGGATCTAATAGAACAGAGAATGAATGATGAATTTGCATTGTATGCTTTTATTAGAAATCAAGAAAATAAATAATATGAAATATTTATATTAAGGAGTAAAATTAAATGCTTTTAAATTTTATAAATATATAGCATTATACTTGAAAGGAGGTGAAATTATGAAAGTAGGTAATATTAATATTGATGGTTCAGTGAATAGCACTGAAAGAACAAAAACTAAAAACTCAAAGGAACTTAACTCTTTTGATAGAATGTTGTCTAAGATGGCATATGAGAATAAAGACAAAAGTGTGAACACCAGCTCCAAGGAAATGAAGAAAGTTGCTAGTAGCAAATCAGACCCTAAAGATAGTTCTGTAGAAGAGACTGCAACTAGTAAGGTAGATAAAGATGATAGCTTAAAGACAATACCAAAGGAAGTCAAGGAAAAATTAAAGGAAGCTGGAATGGATGCTGAAGATGTAGACAAGGTAGGTTCTTTAGAGGATCTAAAACAAATGGTAGAACCAGATAAACTTTTAGCTATGTTACTATCTCTTATGAACCTTAATACTAATAGTTCTAACGTAGAAGGTTTAGAAATTAGTAACTTGGAAGGAAAAATAGAGAAACAGATAGAAGATATTTTTAATACAAATCTTCAACAGAATACCAATGTTACAGATAAACTTCAATTAAAGGATAAAGTTATTGATAAATTATTTGCAAAAGTAACTCAGGAAGAAACCTTAGCTCCACAATCAAGCAATGTAAAAAATGATGATTTAGTGTCAAAGATTGAGGCAGAGCTGATAGCCTTATCTAGTAACAGTCAAAAAGAGTTAAAAGTTGATAAAAAGGATATAAAGGATATTATGTCAGATTTAAAGCTTGCATCTAAAAGTATTAATGGAGATGCTGCAGAAGAGTTAAAGCTAAATAAAAAGGATGAAAAAGGTGTTATGACAGACGAAAAGGATGTTACAACAGACTTAAAACAGATATCCAAGAATCTTAATGGTTCAGCTGCAAAAGAAACCATCAGTGTTGCTCAAGGTAAAGATAAAAATTTGGATAACTTAGGCTTTAATAGTAATTCTAAATCAGAGGACGACTTCTTAAAAAATATTTTATCTGATAGCAATGATAAAATATCAAAGGTTACAAGTTTTATGTCTCATTTAAGCAATATGAAGGTGGACAACTCAAATGTTGTTGAAGGAGAAAAACTAGTTATCAATAAAAACACTTTAAATGCAGATATAATTAAAACACTTAAGTTCATGCAGATAAATAATAAATCAGATTTAACTGTTAAAATAATGCCTAAAGAGTTAGGAGAAGTGATAATAAGTCTTACTGTGGAGGCTGGGGTTATGAAAGGTACAATAACTGCTGCTAATAAGGAGGCTTATAACCTTATAAATTCTAATTTAATGGACATAACAAATAAACTTCAGAATAATGATATAAAAATTGAGAACCTTACGCTAAATATCTACAATGAGGACACAACTTTCTTTAAGAATGGTGATAATAGAGAAAGAAGTGATAACGGCCAGCAAAAAGAAAGAAAGACTAACTCAATAGGAGCTGTTGGTGAGGAGATAAGTAAAGCTGACAATTTAAGTGGAATAGATAGCAATGTAGACATGCTTGCTTAATAATGGAGGTGAGTAAATGGCAGGAACTGTTAACAATGATTCTCAAAATCAAACAATTAAAGATTTAGTTAATGAAATTAACTCAACTAAGACTTCAAGAGGTACTAGAATAGTAAAACCAGGACAGGATATGGACAAGAATGCATTCTTAAAAATACTTTCTGCAGAGCTTTCGAATCAAGATCCTACAAATGCTAAGGATGGCACCGAATATGTAGCCCAAATGGCACAGTTTGCCGGACTTGAGCAGATGGCAAATCTAAATGGCAGTATGAAGCTTTCAGGAGCTAATTCTCTTATTGGCAAGGGAGTTGTTTTGAGAAAATATGATGATATGGGAAACCTATATGCAGGACAGGTAACAAACGTAATCAAAACTGGAGACGAGATAAAGCTTAGTGTACTGGTTGGTTACGATAAAGATGCTGATGGAAAACCTGTGGAAAAAATTAAACAGTTCAGTATGGAGGATGTTGTCAGTATAGAAGATTTCTATGACTCATCTAATTTTCCAAGTGAAGGAATGAATTTATTAAATGGAGCTGCCTTAATAGGAAAGTCTGTAGAAATTGATGAAAAAGACAGCAGTGATAAAAACTATAAAGGTATAGTAAAAGAAATTTCAAGATCCTCTGAGGGAGTATTAAAGGTAGCTATTCAAACCTCAGAAAATGAAGTTAAAGAGTTCCCATTTGATAAGGTTATAAAAATAAGAGAAAGCTAACCTTAGGAAGAAGTGATACTATGGGATATAGAGTTATTAATGGAAAGCTGCATTTAATTGAGGATTTTCAACCTTATGACAAAAGCTCTAGAAATAAAGCTGAGAAAGCCAGGATTTCTTTTAAAGATATACTGGATAAGAAAATCGATAAAAAAGAAAGCTTTATTATATCTAACCATGCTGCAGAAAGACTTAAACAAAGAGATATAACCTTTGATGAAGAGGATATGAGAAACATTAATGAAGGGATAAATAAAGCAGAAGAAAAGGGATGTAGAGAATCCTTAATTCTTTACAAGGATACTGCACTAGTAGCTTCAGTAAGAAATAGAACCATAATTACTGCTATGGATAAGGATGATAGCAAAGGAAATGTATTTACTAATATAGACAGTGTAGTAATGTTATAAGCAGCAGGACCAGAAGATGGATGCTGTGCTTTGTGGAACGATGGAAGCAAAGCGTAATAAAGGAATTAATAAAAAAATTTTTTTCGGAGGTAAAAACATGTTACCATCAATGTATTCAGGGATTAGCGGACTTAAAGCTAATCAAAAGAAATTAGACGTAATTGGAAATAATATAGCTAACTCAAGTACAACAGCATATAAATCACAGAGAGTAAGATTTCAGGATATGGTAAGCCAGAATGTTGCACAGGCTACTCAAGCTAGTACAAACCTTGGAGGCACTAATCCAAGACAGGTAGGTCTTGGTGTTCAAATTGCAGGTATTGACACAACTACTTCTACAGGAAATATGCAGCCAACTAGTAGAAACCTAGATGCAGCTATTGATGGACCAGGATATTTCGTAGTTGGTTCAGGTCCTGTGCCAGAGGGAGATAGTACTGCTACAGGGCTTGGTACAATAGAACAGCCTACTCCAGAAGAGCATAAAATGAGTCCAAATGGGATTAACGTAAATTTTACTAGGGATGGATCTTTTACTTTAGACACTCAAGGCAGCTTGCTTACATCTGATGGTTTAAGAGTTTATGGATATGCAAATGATAATGTTGTAATAGACTATACTGAAGGAAAAGCTGATCCAAAGGTTCCATTTACAGTTACTTTTACGCCAAATGCAAATAAGGGAGCTGATACTACCATCAATTCTCAAGCCTTAGTACCTTTAGTTATACCAGATAGCATATCTGATGGAACAGATAACTACAGAATTCAGTCCTTTTCCATAGGAAAAGAGGGTTTAATCACAGCTACTTTATCTAGTGGTGCTACTGCAGTTTTAGGTCAGATAGCTATGACTTCCTTTAAGAATGATGCTGGTCTTTCAAAGCTGGGTAAAAATCTTTATGAAACATCAGCAAACTCAGGAGAGCCAATTTTAAAAAGTGCATTTGGTGTTGCCTCAACTGAGGATAACAGTAGTGGGTATGGAGAGATGCTTCAAGGAATGCTTGAAATGTCTAATGTAGACTTAGCAGAGCAGTTTACTGACATGATAGTAGCTAGCAGAGCTTTCCAAGCAAATGGTAAAATAATAACAACTGGGGATGAAATATTACAGGATTTGGTTAACTTGAAGAGATAGTATTAAGTTATAGTGGACAACTGAAATTAGACAATGAAGGTAACTTTGGCTAATACAGCTAAAAAATCAACCTTCATTGTCAATAGTCCATTAGATAAAAGGGGGATATTTATGATTAAGTTGACAGGTTTAGATAATAAGGAATATATCCTTAATGCAGATCACATAGAAAGGGTGGAGCATATTCCAGAAAGTGTAATTACGTTAACTAACGGCAAAAAGTATCTTGTGAAGGAATCTAATGAAGAAATAATAAGAAAAGTTATAGAATATAAAAGAAAGATTTATACTGGACCATAGTTCAATTTAGTAAATAAAGTTTTAACCTTATAACAACTATTTCATATTGTATAGGGAAAACAGTATGACATTAAAAGTTATTTAATTTTAGTAATAAAAGGAGAGCAGCAATATGGAGAACAAAAAAGAAAAAAAAGGCGGCAGCAAAGTCAAAATTATTATAATTGCATTAGTTGTTTTGCTTGTAGTTGGAGTTGGAAGTTTTTTTGGGTATAATATGTTTTTAAAAGATAAGTCAGGAAAAGAAAATAAGACAACAGCTGTTCAACAAATTCCAGTTCAGCAGGTTCAGCAGCAATCGGGGGCAGTAAATACAAGTTACTTAGATCAAGTAGTTTCAGAAAAAACCTTTGAACTTGATGAGTTTTTAGTTAACCTTGCAGATGAAGATGGAAAGAGATATTTAAAAGCAAAGGTATCTCTTGGTTATAACAATAAAAAATTAGATAAAGAATTAGAGGAAAAGAAACCAGTGCTTAGGGATGCAATTATATCTATATTAAGAACTAAAAAGGCAGCAGATATAGGTCCTAAGAATATGAACAATATTAAGATGGAAATTATTCAAAGAATAAACACAATGCTTAAAGAAGACCAGTTAAACAATATATACTTCAATGACATTTTAGTTCAATAGCTATTTAAGGCAAAGGAGAGTGTAGATGGACTTACAATTTTGGTGGATGCTTTTAAAAATATTAATATTTTTACCCTTTATACTTCTTCTTATTTACACATCTATGAAATTTGGTGGAAATAAACTTCAGAATATGCAAAATGGAAGATATATAAAAGTAATAGAAAGAGCAACAATTTCAAAGGAAAACAGTCTTGTAGTAGTTAAAATAGGGGATAAGGGATACGTAATGGCTTCTACTAATGGTAAGCTTGAAATAATTTCTGAATTAAGTAAGGAAGAAATAGTAAAAATAGAGACTTTGAGAACTATACCTCAGTATAATAGTTTAAAGGATTTTTACCAAAAGTCAGGATTAAAAAAGGTTTCTGACAGCCCTCACCTTAAGAGCCTTTATACAAAACTTAAATTTAAAAAGGAAGGTAGAGATGAGTAGAAAAAACAGTACAATCTTAATAAGTGTTTTTGCTTTATTATTTATATCCATAATTTTTACCACTGTAAAAGTTCATGCAGCACCAGAAGCCTTTCCCATTCCTAAAATTAATATTTCAGTAGATAATGCTGAAACACCACAGCAATATGTAGGAAATATAAAGCTGCTTATAACGCTTACAATTTTATCACTGCTTCCATCTTTTATTATGATGATGACTAGCTTCGTTAGGATTGTGGTAGTTTTTGGGTTTTTAAGGAGTGCTATAGGTACACAGCAATCACCACCCAATCAGGTTTTAATTGGACTAGCATTGTTTTTAACGGTATTTATTATGCAGCCTGTTTATAGTAGAATAAATACTAATGCTATACAGCCGTATATTCAAGATAGCATAACTCAAGAAAAAGCTATTGAAGAAGCAGCAAAACCTCTAAGAGAATTTATGCTGAAACAAACAAGACAGAAGGACTTTAAGTTATTCATAGATGCAGCAAAATTAGACTATAAGGTGACTAAAGACAATGCACCTCTTTACGTAGTTGTGCCATCTTATATGATTAGTGAGCTAAAGACAGCATTTCAGATAGGATTTTTAATATATATACCTTTTTTAATAATAGATTTAGTAGTGGGAAGTGTACTTATGTCAATGGGTATGTTTATGCTTCCTCCAGTTATGGTATCATTGCCTTTTAAATTATTATTATTTGTCATGGTAGACGGCTGGTATCTGATGATAAAATCTTTAATTATGAGTTTTTCGTGAGGTGAATTAGATGAGCGAAAATTTAGTAATTGGCATTATAAAAGATGCAATACAAACGGGGATAATGGTATCAGCACCTATACTTTTGGTTTCAATAATCATTGGACTTGCTATAAGTATATTTCAAGCTACAACACAAATACAGGAGCAGACACTAACCTTTGTACCTAAGCTTATAGCAATAGCAATAGTAGGACTTATAACAGGAAGTTGGATGCTTCATCAGTTAATAGCTTTTACAGAAAGAATTTTTACCTATATATCTCACATAACTCAGTAGAATGTTTTAATGAATAGTTAACAGGTTTTTTTCTATGATATTAGAAAACAACTAGTTTCCATAGTACTAGGAGGTGAAACAGTATTTGATAGATACACTATTTTTTACAGCACTAATACTAATAACTATAAGAATATTCGCCTTCTTTGTAGTAGTTCCAATATTTTTTCCTAATGGCACTCCCAATGCGGTTAAAGTAGGCTTAACCCTTGTTATGGCATATATGCTAATACCAGGGATAGATTATTCAACAGTAAATACTATAAATAATAATTTACCTTTCTTTATAAATGTTATGAATGAGGTAGTAGCAGGATTGACCCTAGGTTTCATAGTTAACCTGTGTTTTACTGCAGTAAAGATAGCAGGTAACCTTATAGACTTGCAAGTTGGATTTGCCATGATGACAATGTTTGACCCAACTTCAAACAGCAATGCTACATTAATGGAGCATTTACTCTATTGGTTTAGCATTATAGTTTTCTTTATTGTAGATGGACATCATATGCTTATTAAAGCATTGATGGAAAGCTTTAATGTTATTAAACTAGGAAACTTTTTTTTAAGCCAGGGTTCCATAGATCTCATATTGAGAGCTTTTGTAGAATACTTTGGCATAGCATTGAAAATAGCAATACCCATAGTATTGATAATTTTTATAACTGATTTAACAATGGGACTTATTGCAAGAACAGTTCCACAGCTAAATATAATGATACTTGGACTTCCAGTAAAATTACTTGTAGGATTGACTTCCTTTGCTTTTGCTCTTCCTATATTTCTAAAGGTTATTGAAAATTCCTTTCAAGAAATACCGGATGCTATAAAAGGTTTTTATAAAACTATACCTTTGCTTATAATATTCGCTTCTGATGATAAAACAGAAGAAGCTACACCGAAGAAAAAGAGTGATGCTAGAAAAAAGGGTCAGATAGCTAAAAGTAAGGAAGTAGGTTTAGCTTTAACACTATTATCATCGACTGTTGTTTTGTTAACTTTAGGCGGTTATGCAGGAAATGCATTAAAGGGAACACTAATTACCTTTCTAAACAACTATTTAACTACATCTTTAGACTACAGTAGCGTGCAGAAAATATCCTTTATAGTTATATGGCGTTTAATGATAATATTTTTGCCGATAGTGATCCCAATAATGGTTATGGGTATATTAGCTAATTTCCTACAGACTGGAGTACTACTTACATCAGAACCATTAAAACCGGACTTATCAAAATTAAATCCTATAAACGGTTTAAAGAGGATGTTTTCTATAAGAACAGTTATGGAGCTTATCAAGGATATAGCTATAGTATCTGTAGTAGGGTTTGTCGGTTATAAGTTTGTAAGAGACAACTATTTATATATACTTACCTTAGGAAACTTAAAACCTGTAGCGGTAATATCTGCAGTAGGTAAGCTTACGGTAGATATTTTCTTCAGGGTAACTATAGTAATGATTATTATTGCATTAATAGATTATATTTATCAAAGATATCAACACAATAAGGATTTAAAGATGTCTAAGCAGGAAGTAAAAGAGGAGTTTAAGCAGCAGGAGGGAGATCCTCAAATTAAAGGTAAAATAAAGCAAAGACAAAGGGAAATGGCTATGAGAAGAATGATGCAGGAAGTTCCAAAGGCAACGGTGGTTGTTACAAACCCAACACATATTTCTGTAGCACTTAAATATGAAGAGGGCCAGGAGGCACCGATGGTAGTAGCAAAAGGAGCAGACAGCATAGCTATTAAAATAAAAGAGTTAGCTAAGGAAAACGATATTCCAATTATGGAAAATAAGCCTTTAGCAAGATTAATTTATGCGGAGGTTGACATAAATGAAGAAATTCCAGTGGAAATGTATCAAGCAGTGGCAGAAATACTGGCACTTGTTTACAAAATTAAGAAAAAGTAATGGGCAATTGAACTAAGGGGTGATATTTTGGAAGGCAGCAGAAAAAGGTTTAGCATAAAAAATAATGTGGATATCATAATGGCTTTTGTGGTTATAGCAATAGTTCTTATGATTATAATACCACTACCATCACAACTATTAGACGTATTACTAGCCTTTAATATAACAATATCTGTAGTTATTATACTTTTAACCTTATTTACTACAGAGGTACTACAATTTTCAGTATTTCCAACTTTGCTCTTAATCACAACTCTATTTAGACTAGCACTTAATATATCATCTTCAAGGCTTATACTTAAGGATGGTTTTGCGGGAGAAGTAATCGAAGCTTTTGGTAGCTTCGTTGTTGGTGGAAACTATATAGTTGGAATAATTATTTTCTTAATAATAGTAATAATACAGTTTATAGTTATCACAAACGGTGCTGGTAGAGTATCAGAGGTATCAGCAAGATTCACACTGGATGCTATGCCTGGAAAGCAGATGAGTATAGATGCAGATTTAAATGCAGGTATGATTGATGAAGCTGGAGCAAGAGAGAGAAGAAAGAAACTTCAACAGGAAGCAGATTTCTATGGAGCTATGGATGGTGCTTCTAAGTTTATAAAAGGTGATGCCATAGCAGGACTTATAATCACAGCAATAAATATACTAGCAGGTATTGTATTAGGTGTGGTTATGCTAAAAATGGATGCAGCTACTGCTGCACAAACCTATACAAGATTAACCATAGGAGATGGTCTTGTAACCCAAGTTCCTGCTCTTTTAATATCTACAGCATCTGGTATATTAGTTACCCGTTCTGGTAATGATGAGAGTTTTGGAAGTCTTACAATTAGACAGCTTACCGGTTTTCCAAAGGTTATAGCAATGGCTTCAGTAGTACTTTTGTTCATGGCCATGATACCTGGGCTGCCACATTTAGCTTTTTTTATTCTTTCATTGGCTTGTGGAATTGCAGCATACCTTCTATATAAGGAAGAAAAAGAAAAGATTATTGAACAGATAGAAATAGAACAGCAGGAGATAACAGAAATAGAGAGTAAAGAGCCAGAAAATGTAATGAGTCTTATATCCGTAGAGCCTATGGAGGTTGAGATTGGTTATGGACTTATTCCACTAGCAGATGAAAGCTCTGGTGGAGACTTGTTACAGAGAATAACCTCCGTTAGACGTCAATGTGCTATTGAGATGGGAATAGTAGTACAACCTATTAGAATAAGAGATAATCTACAGCTAAAGACTAATGAGTATGTTTTAAAAATAAGGGGAACGGTAATGGCAAGATCAGAACTAATGCCAAATATGCTGCTGTGCATGGATCCTACAAATAGTGAAGCAGAAATTCAAGGAATTAGAACAGTAGAGCCATCCTTTAATCTTCCAGCATTGTGGATAAATAAGGATCAAAGGGAAGAAGCTGAAATTAAAGGGTTAACAGTAGTTGATCCTACCACTGTTATGGTTACTCATTTAACAGAAACAATTAAGAATCACTCTTACGAATTGCTTGGAAGGCAGGAAGTTAAGCTTATCGTAGATTCTGCTAAGGAAAAATACAGCGCTGTAGTTGAGGAGCTGATACCAGACCTTTTAACTATAGGAGAACTTCAAAAGGTACTTCAAAACCTTCTGAAGGAAAGAGTGCCTGTTAAGGACATGGTAACTATAATGGAGTCTTTAGCAGATAACTCAAGAACCACAAAAGATATTGAAGTTCTTACAGAATATGTTAGATTTGCTTTGGGAAGAAGCATATGCAATCCTCTTGTAGATGAAAATAGAAGTATAACTGTAGTTACATTAGATCCACAAATAGAGGATTTAATTGCTAATAATATACAGAAGTCTATGCAGGGATCATTCCCAGCAATAGACCCTGACACCACAGGAAGGATATTAAACTCTATAAAGAATACTCTTGATTCTGTATACTTTTATGAAAATCAGCCAGTAGTTTTGGTATCACCTAAGGTAAGACCAGCTTTTAGAAAACTTATAGAAATGGTATTCCCAGCGATAAATGTATTATCGTTAAATGAAATCCCAAATGATATAGAGATAAGAACGGAAGGGGTGATTTCTATATAATGATTATAAAAAAGTATGTAGTCAATAACATGAATGAAGCTATGACTAGAATTAGATACGAACTTGGAAAAGATGCAGTTATAGTAAGTCAGAGAAAGATAAAAAAAGGCGGCTTTTTAGGAATTTTTTCAAAAAAGATGCTAGAGGTCACAGCGGCAGTAGATAACAGTAAGGATGATACATCAGAAGATATGCAGGAAAGCATTGAAGCAATAAAAAGATTAATGACTAATAAACTGGATGGAGAATTAAAAGTCAATAACAACTTTAATGAAATAGAGAGTAAGTATAAATCTAGGCTACAAATTGGAGAAAAAAAAGAAGAACAAGTTAAAGAGTATAAACCTGTAGAAGATGGTAATAGTGAAGCAGTAATGAAAGAAATGCAGGAAATGAGAACTATGTTAGGTGAAATGATTAATATGTCTGCTGCAGGAAGCCTTAGTAAAAGCAAAATGGAGTTAACACTAGAGGGTTGCGATTTAGATCATAAGGTTATAAAAAAGATAATGACAAAGATGAGAAGTATTGAGGATGATAGAACAGAAGAGGAGAAAGTTAAGGATATTATTGAGAATATGATAGAGATATCACCAAATAAGCTAGATAATGTAGTAGTTCTTGTAGGACCTACCGGTGTTGGAAAAACTACTACCATCGCAAAGTTAGCCGGGAGATTTGCTCTAATTGAAAAAAAGAAGGTAGGCCTTATTACAATTGATACCTATAGAATAGGGGCGGTAGAACAGCTAAGGACTTATGCTGATATTATGAATATACCGTTTAGAGTAGTATTTACTATGAAGGATATGGAAACTGCAGTAGAGGCAATGGATGACTGTGACGTGATTTTAATAGACACAACAGGAAGAAGCAGCAAAAACACAATGCAAATATCTGAGCTTAGAGCTTTTATAGATAAAGTCAATACAAATAATATTAACTTAGTTATAAGTTCTACTACGAAAAATAAGGATATAGAAGTAATAGTTAACGGATATAAAGCATTAAACTATAATGGAGTAATTATTACTAAGCTTGACGAAACTTCAACCTATGGTTCTATTTTGAATATACTAGAGTGTGCAGAAAAGCCAATTAGCTTTGTAACTACAGGTCAAAATGTTCCGGATGATATAAAAATTATGAGTTCAAAAGAAATAACCAAGCTTATACTAGGAGAAGATGTTATATGCTAGACCAAGCACAAAAATTAAGACAATTAGCAGAAAAAGAAAATATTAAAAGAAAAGATCCTAGTGGGGAGAAATCAAAGCCCAGAATTATTACCGTTACTTCTGGAAAAGGTGGAGTAGGAAAAAGTAATTTTGTTGTAAATTTAGCTATAGCCCTACAAAAAATGAATAAAAGAGTGTTTATATTCGATGCAGATATGGGAATGGGAAATGATGATGTGCTGATGGGTTTTTTGCCTAAATATAATGTTTATGATGTAATTTTTGGAGATAAAACAATAGAGGATGTAGTAATAGAGGGGCCGCTGGGGGTAAAACTTCTTCCAGGAGGAACTGGAATAACAAGACTAGAAGAAATTACAAAGAGCCAGAGAGAAAATTTTTTATCCAAACTTGCCAGTTTAGATAATCTAGACTATATAATTATGGACACTGGAGCAGGTATAACTAAAACTGTATTAGGATTTGTTGATTGTTGTGAGGAGTTAATAGTTATAACCACTCCAGAGCCTACATCACTTACAGACGCATATAGTCTTCTTAAAGCTGTAAACTATTTTAAGATAAAAGATGCGGCAAAAGTAGTAGTTAATAGAACTATAGATACTGATGAGGGAAGGCAAACCTTTAATAAGTTTGATAATGCAGTAAAGAAGTTTTTAAACATTAAGTTGGAGTATTTGGGAAATATTGCAGAGGATAAAAAATTGGTTCAAGCTGTGAGAAAGCAGCAGCCCTTCATAGTAGGGTATCCAAACTCAGAGGCAGCTAGAGACATAGTTTCTATAGCAGACACTATTTTAGGTCTACAACCAAATAAAAAGGGAAGTTCAGTACAGGACTTATTTAGAAAAATTTTTAATATTTTTTCGTAAGGAGTAATGGCATATGGATGTTAAAATACAGTTTTTAGTTAATAATAAAATAGAAATAGACTATAATGATGAAGCCTATAAGAGTAACATTCAAGATGTAACCGATGAATATATTGCAATAAGTATACCAGTACATGACGGAAAGTATCTGCCTCTGGCTAAAGGGGAAAAGGTTACAGTCTTATATTATTATGGGAAAGATATCTACAAATTTAACACAGTAGTAATAGGAAGAAAGATAGATAGAATATTACTGATAATGCTTAAAAAACCAGATACTGTAACAATTATACAAAGAAGAAATTTTGCAAGAGTACCTTTTATGTTAAATGTTTATTGTGCACTAATACGTACTGAAAAGAGTATAAATACTATTAGCGATAACCAAATAGATTTTTTTGATGCATATACATTAGATATAAGTGGCGGAGGATTAAGAATCGTAGTTGATAGAAAACTAGAGCACAAAATACAAAAAGGAAATATTCTAATGTTAACAATTCCTATAGACAACGAAAACTTAACTTTAGAAGCTAAAATCATAAGAGTTGAAAATGATAGAAAGAATCCTAAAATCATTTGTGGTTTAACATTCCTAGATTTAGATAGAAAAACAAGAGAGACTATAGTGAAATTAGTATTTGAAATTATGAGAAAACAAATGAGAAAGGGTGCAAAGGGGGACTAGCTTATGGCATTAGCAGATGGGCTTAATATAAAAGAGGAGTTGGTAAAAAAATATATACCATTAGTGAAGTATATAGCCTCTAGAGTTATAATAGGCAAAACAAAATATATTGAATATGAGGACTTAGTAAGCTATGGAATGGTTGGACTTATGGATGCTATTAATAAGTTTGATGATACTAGAGGAATGAAGTTTTCAACTTATGCCTCCATAAGAATAAAAGGTTCCATGATTGATGAACTAAGAAAAAATAGTCCTATTTCCAAAGGTGCTATGGATAAGCTTAATAGATATAATGATGCAGTAGATAAGCTGCAAAAGAAACTTGGAAGAGAACCTGAGGACAAAGAAATATCACAGTTACTTCAGATATCTTTGAAGGAAATAATGGAGATAGAAAACTATATAAATTATATATCTATAGTTTCTTTAGAGGATTTAATATTCTCCGATGATGATGATATTCCTTTAATAGGAACTATAGAGGATGACAAAAGTCCAAGCCCTGAAAAAACCTTAGAGGAAAAGGAGGAACTAGAGTATTTAGCTAAGGCTTTAGACTTGCTAAATGAAAAGGATAAAACTGTTCTATCTTTATACTACTATGAGGGTTTAACTTTAAAGGAAATAGGAAAGGTATTAACTGTATCTGAATCTAGAATATGTCAGCTTCACAGTAGAGCTATTGTGAATTTGAGAAAGGCTATGATAAAGCTGAAGTATATAGAGCAGTAAGTACCTACTGCTCTCAGTATAATAATTAAAAGAGGAGAAATAGTATGACAGTAATTGTCCTTATTATTATCGGAACATTATTAATAGTGTTAAATATTAATGCAATTAGAAAAGATAAGAAATCCTTTAAAGCTGTGCTAAATAATGAAGAAGATGACATAAAAGAATATGAAGTTGAGATAGGTAAAATTAGAAGAGAGTTTTCTGAAACAGTACTAGAGCTTCAGAAGGAGATTGAGAATTTAAAAGATAAAAATGAAAATATTATTGATAATAGCGAAAAAGTAAGTATAGGAATAGAAAAAAGTAGTAAAAATGATACTTGGGGTAACCAAGAACTGATAGAGCTTATACATAAGAATGCCAATATAACACAAACAGAGGAAACAGATAATTTGTATACTATTAAGGTTAATAATAGAACCGAAGAAAGTTCCTCGCAATATGATGAAAAATCAGAAGATAAAAATTTACATAATGAGCTAAATAAATCAGATATAATAGACGAAAATAATAGTGAAGAACATAATACAGTTAGGGTTAATGAAATTAGAGAATTGCTAGAGGTCGGTTATAATGTCGAAGAAATCGCTGAAAAGATCGGTATAGGTAAGGGGGAAGTACTATTAATAAAAGAGTTGTATATAAAATAAAAACCTTATTTGATTTTTTAAGTGATAGGAAAATATTAGTGGGAATAGGGATAGGAATGGTATTGTCTACCCTTATTATGACCGGTGTAAAAATTAATTATCAGATGAGCAAAAGTCAAATTGAGGATAAAGCCAGGGGTATGGGCATGGTATATCCAGAAGAGGTTAAAGTAATAAATGATAAGGGTGTGAGCAAATGATAAGAAGTCTTTATACTTCCATATCAGGAATGATAACTCAAGAAGCAAAACAGAATGTAATAACCAATAATTTAGCAAATGCAAATACTGTAGGCTTTAAGAGTGATGATCTATCAATAAGAAGATTTAATGATGTGTTAATAGAAAATTATGACAAAAAGGTTGGGGACAAAAATGTAAAAAATGTCATAGGTTCCTTAAGCCAAGGAAGTAAGATAGACTCTGTTAACACAAATTTTACTCAAGGAATGCTTCAAACAACTGATAAACCTACAGATTTTGCAATAGAAGGATCTGGTTTTTTTGTGGTACAGAGGAATGATGGAGCTGGTAATGGTCAATATTATACAAGGGATGGCCACTTTCATTTAAATTCTCAGGGTATCCTTGTAAATGATTCAGGGGATACTGTGATGGCTAGAAATTTACAAACAGGAGAGCTTGGACCAATTAATGTAGGTAATGGAAAATTGGTAACAGATGTCAATGGTAATATGAGCATCAATGGAACTAGACTATATAAATTGTATACTGTAGATTTTGCAAATTATGGTCAGTTAACAAAGGTTGGGGACAATCTTTATCAAGGAAACAATCCAACAGAAAATAATGCATTAGTTAAGCAAAACTCTTTAGAAAGATCTAATGTTAGTGTAATAAACGAAATGACTAACATGATAACTACTATGAGGTCCTTTGAAACCAATCAAAAAATTATTCAATCATTAGATGAGACTTTATCAAAGTTAGTAAACGAGGTAGGAAGTGTAAGATAGAGCAAAGAATAGTTAGTTCATAAGTGATTATTATACAATCTTATTAACTGCAAGTTCTGTGCCTATGATTAAAAAGAGGTGAATAATATGATAAGAGCTTTATGGAACAGTAGGAGTGCTATGAATGCACAACAGGAAAAGCTGGATAGTATTTCTAATAACATTGCAAATGTGAACACAGTAGGATATAAGAGAGAAGATGTAAGTTTTCAGGATTTAGTTTATGAAACTTTAAATAGAAAGGGGTATCCTAATAATGGGAACGACCCTAATGAACCATTAAACGGCAGTGGAGTAAGAGCAACTGAGTGGATTAGAGATAATAGTCAAGGAGTTCTAAAGGAAACTGGTGCTAAAACAGATTTTGCTATTGATGGAGAAGGATTTTTTAGAGTTACATTGCCAGATGGCAGAAAAGCTTATGAAAGATCAGGAAGCTTTAACATAGATTCAAATGGTGACATTGTAGATAAAAGTGGGAATAGGTTAGATATAGAGTTTACGGAGGAGGGAGCAGAGTTGTTTAACTCTGGAACTAACTTCTCAGAAAATAACCTTATAGTTAACAAGGATGGAGAGGTTTTTGTAAATATACAAGATAATGGACAAGATAGAAGTATCCCTTATGGGAAAATAAATATTTATGCTCCAATAGGACAAAACTCTTTAAGCTCCATTGGAGAAAATTTGTATGTACCTAACCCAGGAGTTCAGATGAACGAAGCTCTAGACACAGATATAATGCAGGGATTTTTAGAGGAGTCCAATGTAGATGTTGCCAAAGAGTTAACGGATATGATAGTAGCCCAAAGATCCTTTGAGCTTGGTTCAAGAGGACTTAAGACTGCAGATGAAATGTGGGGACTTATTAACAGCATGAAGGGAAGATAGCAAAAAAACTGTTTATAATATTTTATATTTAAAGTCACTTAAAAACTAAATAGAATTGAAAATATAGTGAAGCCTATACTTTAAATAAAGTATAGGTTTTTTAAATAATTCTATTATTGCTATACTGTTTTTTATTTTTGTAAATATATGACAACCTGAGACATATAATATAATGATGTTAAGTTTTAGGAGGATTATTTAATGAGAAATAAATATTATGCAAGTGATTACAGTATAGCTATGGATGGCTGTCCAATGATGAATGAACATATGGGTTATAATTGTAATTGTGGTATGCAGTATATGGATGATACGGGAATTGATCCGTCAATGATGAGAATGCCATATCCATCATTAGAATGGGGAGGACAGTGTCCGGCAATGGGAATGTCCTACTCGCCAATGGAAATGCAGTGCCCAATGATGGCAATGTTTTGTCCATCTATGGAGGTTCAGTGTCCAATGCTAGCAATGTCCTATTCACCAATGGAGATGCATTGCCCAATGATGGGAATGCCATATCCAACCATGGGAGCCCAATATCCACCTATGGGAATGCAGCAGCCGATGATGGGAACAGAATATTCACCTATGGGTATGCAGCAGCCAACGATGGAAACAGAATATTCGCCTATGGGAATGCAGCAACCAATGATGGGAACAGAATATCCGCCTATGGGAATGCAGCAGCCGATGATGGGAACAGAATATTCACCTATGGAAATGCAGCAGCCAATGATGGAAACAGAACATACATCTATGGAGATGCCATGTCCACCAGTAGGAATGCAGCAGCAACCTATATATTCAGATGTTCAAATGGAAAAGTCAAATCCATTATATGAAGAGTTAGAGGGAATAGAGGAAACAAATATGCTAGAAGACTTACCTAAGCTAGGAATGGGAGACATAAAGATGCAAGAAATAGATGTTAGTGAAATAGAAGATTAAATAGAAAGAAAGGTGCCCATTAGAGGCACCTGAGTTTTTATTTTTGTGCAGTCATTGCTGCAGTTAATGGTGGTATAACTTGTTTCTTTCTTGAAAGAACTCCTGGTGCATAAGCACTAGTGCCTTCAAGAGTGACGTTAAAGGCTCTTGAAACTGCATCCTTATGGTCTCCAACAGCTATTAATTCTGAACCGCCCTTTAATATGTCTGTTACAAGTAATAGAACTAATCCATATCCATCACTTGAGGCTGTTTTCTCCATTAACTCAATAACATCTTTTCTTACTTTCTCAAAACCCTCTGTATCCATAGTTGAAATTTGTCCTACACCAACCTTAACGTCACCCATAGTAAATGGCTTGAAGTCTTGGTTAAGTATTTGTGCTGGTGTTTTTCCTTCTAGAGATGAACCAGCTATAAACATTTCAGTAGCAAACTTTTCAGGATTTATATCAGCTATACTAGCAAGTCTTTCTAGAATAAGCTTATCTGTGTTAGTTGCAGTAGGTGATTTAAACAGTAATGTATCTGAAATAATAGCAGCGCATAAAAGTCCAGCAATTTTTTTAGATGGTCTTATGCCATTTTCAAAGAATCTAGAAGCAACTATTGTTGCAGTACATCCTACTGGTTCGTTTCTAAAGTATATAGGGGAACCGGTTTGAACTCCACCTATTTTATGGTGATCTATTATTTCTAGTATTTCAGCGTCCTCAAGGCCGTGAACAGATTGAGCCTTTTCATTGTGATCTACAAGAATAACCTTCTTTTTGCTTTCAGATATTAAATGATATCTTGAAATGCTTCCTACTATTTTATTTTCAGAATTTACTACTGGATAACTTCTGTATCTAGTTTGAAGCATAACTTCTCTTACATCATCGATTAAATCATCAGTTTTAAAAGATACAAGATTATCCTTAGTCATTACGTGGCCTACAGGTATACTTTGAGGAATTAATCTTGCAGAAGTAAAAGTATCGTAAGGTGTAATTATCACTGAGCAGTGGCAATCTTTAGCCTTTTGAAGTATCTCATCATTTACCAGATGGTTACCTGTTACTACTATTAAAGAAGCACCACATTTAAGAGCAACATTTTGAGCATCTTCTCTATTCCCACAGATTACCATATCACCTTTATCTATAAATTCTCCAGCACTTTCTGCATCCATTGCGGCAACTACTACTTTTCCCGTAAATTTAGGATTTTTCTCTGAAGCATATAGACACTTAGCAGAAAGCGTATCTACTATGTTTTCAAGTTTTGTACCGCTTTTTTCGATTACATTGGTATCCCATATATCCATGTAAGATGAAGTTAAGTTTGATTGAGAAGCAAGACCAACAAGTTTATCTTCATCATCTACCACAGGAACAGTTTTAACATTGTTTTTTCTTATCATTGACCAAGCTGTTTTTAATGAAGTTTCAGGTGCAATAGGTGTAACACCATCAATATCTAGGTCAGCTATTTGTGTCTTAACTGTTTCAACTAGTTTAGGTGCTTTAACTCCAAAATAATCAAGTACAAATTGAGTTTCTCTGCTAACCTCTCCTAATCTTATAGGAATAGCATTTACTCCCATCTTGTTTTTAAATTCAGCATAAGATACAGCAGAACAAATAGAATCTGTATCTGGATTTCTATGTCCTGTTATGTATACTACATCGTTCATTTATCAGTTCCTCCTAATCATATATGTAATTCATCATAAAAAACCTCTTTGCATATTTATAATAATATTAGCAACAGACAATAATCATTATCATAAATAAAGTACATATATATTATATACAATCACAAAATTTTATCAAACATATTTTAACAAAAAATTTGAATTTACAGTTGCTATTTTTAAATTTCTTATATATATGAATTAACAATATCTCTTAGTTTTTGCTTTTAGGAAAGTGCAATTTCCTAATTATAAAGCATAATATTTTAACATAGAGCCTCATATATTTAATTAATGAAGGATAAGGAGGAAAGCTTTAACACTATAGTTCTGTGAGTAAATGAAGGAAGTGTTAACCTAATTAAACAGAGCTAAAAAATACATTGCTTGGAGGGATGAAATTGATAAATGAAAGGGACTTACAAAGCGGGCTAACACAAGCTGAAGCCGCAAGAAGGCTTAAAAAGTATGGACCAAACAGATTAGAAAAAAAGAAAAAAATATCTCCTGCTAAGATATTTTTTTCTCAATTTAATGATTTTATAGTCTGGGTACTTATTGTAGCTACTGTTATATCTGGAATAATGGGAGAGAAGGCTGATGCTGTCACCATATTAATAATCATTATAATGAATGCAGTATTAGGCTTCATACAAGAGTATAAAACAGAAAAGTCTTTAGAGGCCTTGAAAGAATTAGCTGCACCTACAGCTAAGGTAATAAGGGATGGAAATATAAAAGTAATAAATGCAGAGGATTTAGTTGTAGGGGACTTAGTTGTACTAGAAAGTGGTGACAGAATACCGGCAGACTGTATGATGGTAGAAGACAGTAACTTTATGACAGATGAATCTCTTTTAACCGGTGAATCAATAGGGGTTGAAAAAAGTTCAAGAGGTAATAATAGTTCAATATACATGGGGACTATAGTTCTTACTGGAAAAGGCAAAGCTAGAATCATACAAACAGGCATGAAAACAGAAATGGGTAAAATAGCTGGAATGCTAAATAGTATTGAAGGAGAAAAATCCCCTCTTAAAAAGAGACTCGATTCTTTAGGAAAAATACTTGTAGTGCTTTGTTTAGTTATATGTGCTATTGTGACACTAACTGGCATATGGAGAGGGCAGGATATGTATGAAATGTTCCTTCTAGGTGTTAGCTTGGCAGTTGCTGCTATTCCAGAAGGACTTGCAGCTATAGTTACTGTAGCCTTAGCACTTGGTGTTTCTAGGATGTTAAAAAGAAATGCTTTAGTTAGAAAACTACCAGCAGTAGAAACCTTAGGCTGTACATCTATAATATGTAGTGATAAAACTGGTACTTTAACAGAAAATAAAATGACGGTAAAAGCTCTTTATTTTGATGGGAAGGTTTATAGAGTGGACAAAGAGTCAGTTCCAGAAAATTTATTGTTAAAAAAAGCTTTTACATACTGTAATGACTGTAACTTTGATTTTAAAGAAAGCAGCATTACGAAAAGCTTATTTGGTGATCCTACAGAAACTGCTCTAATTAAAGGTTTTTTTGCAGCTACCAAAGATTTGAAGGTCTTCTTAGATAGAGCTAAGAGAGTATATGATATTCCCTTTGACTCTGATAGGAAAATGATGTCTGTAATAATGAAAGAAGGAAATAGGGAAACTTGCTACGTAAAAGGAGCACCAGAAAGAATAATAAATAGATGTAAATATATATTGGATAGGGGAGAGGTAAAGCTATTTACATCAGACCAAAGACAAAGAGTACTAAAGGCAGTGGAAAGTATGTCTTTCGACGCTTTAAGATGTATAGCAGGAGCCTACAAGGATGAAGGTATCACAAAAGGTAAAGGTTTAGAGGAAAATTTAGTTTTTGTAGGTATTGCAGGAATTATTGATCCGCCAAGAAGAGAGGCAAAGGAAGCTGTTTTAAAGTGTAAAATGGCAGGTATTAGGGCTGTAATGATAACAGGAGACCACAGGAATACAGCTTTTGCCATAGGTAAACAGCTGGATATATGTAAAGACCAATCACAGGTTATTACGGGGGAGGAGTTAGACAATCTAAGTGACAAACAATTAGCAGCGAAGGTTGACAACATATCTATTTTTGCTAGAGTAAGCCCGAATCACAAATTAAGAATTGTAAAGGCCTTTAAGTCTAAAAATAAAATAGTTGCAATGACTGGGGATGGTGTAAATGATGCACCAGCAGTTAAGGAAGCTGACATAGGGATTTCAATGGGTATATCTGGTACAGACGTAACTAAGGAAGCCTCCTCAATGATACTACTGGATGACAACTTTGCTACAATAGTATCAGCAGTGGAAGAGGGAAGAGTAATCTACGATAACATAAGGAAATTCATAAGATATCTTCTTTCCTGTAACCTAGGCGAAGTGTTAACTATGTTCTTAGCATCACTCTTTTATTTAGATACACCGCTTTTGCCAATACAAATTTTATTGGTAAACCTTGCCACTGATGGACTTCCAGCTATGGCATTAGGGGTAGACCCACCGGATGGAGATATAATGAGTGGAAAACCTAGGCCTAAAAATGAGAGTATATTTGCTAGAGGATTAAGTGAAAAAATAATAGTAAGAGGTTCCCTCATTGGTGTTTGTACCGTCCTTGCATTCTTGGCTGGAAAATACTATGGATATGACTTAAGAACCTGTAGAACTCTTGCACTTACCACTCTAGTAATGTCTCAGCTTATACATGTTTTCGAGTGCAGGTCAGAGCGACATTCTATATTTGAAATAAAATTATTTACTAACCCATACCTGGTAGGAGCGGTAGCTATATCTATAACCATGATACTTTGCGTGCTTTATATTCCATTTATGCAAGCGGTATTCCACACATCAGCACTTCATATTGGACAGTGGGGAATAGTACTATTCTTCTCTGGAATAATAGCACTGGTTAATAGTTTGTATTTATACTTTAAATAAAGAATAAAAAAGATTAGAATTGCTTAGCAATTCTAATCTTTTTTATTTTATTCTCTGTACTCTCTGAACCTTTTGCATTTTTCCTTCCATAGGAACCAAGTCTTTCTTAGTTGTCATATTTCTAATATTAATCATTTCTATCTGCTCACTATTTTGTTTGCCTTTTTTGCCTTTTAGACCCTGAACTAATACAAGATTTCCTTGATTTACTGGTATGAATTCAGGTTTTTTAAACCATCTATTTCTCATATATATACATTTGGTTATGTTCTTACTTCTTTCAGGTCTTACTAGAAGTGTGACAGTAAGCTTATTGAATACCCATAATATTGTTTTTTCAGTAACTTTAACAGACACAACAGTACCTTGCACTTGAGTAAGTCTATCACCATACTTTTTTAAATAAGATTTTGTGTAATATTGAGCAATTTTTTCTTTTAAACTCATGTTTTTGACTCCTTTACGTTAAAATTTATCTGATAGCTAAGCGCCTCCAATAATTACGCCTTTGTCTTTGTTACCGAGAACTTGATAACCATTTAAGCTAAAGGCATTTTCCATGATTAAATTATACCTTATTTGCTATACTTTGAAAGTCCCAGTAGAATTTTATGTATATTATAACACAGTATTGCCCTTTTTAAAATATAATGGATTACTTTTGTTATAGTTTTACCATTAACTTATTGATAGATGTATAGAATATAAATATTTTATTTACCATGTAAATTGAAAAAGGAATTTTTAAAATAATGTTGAATGTTTATATAGTATATAGATGTCTATCCTAGAACTTTATGTAATATTAATAAAAAGATAATAACCATATTAGTTTAGGATAGAGGAAAGTAATTATGGGAGAACAGTGGGATAATAGGGTTTAACTTTAAGTTTAAAAAGAAATTTAAAGTTAAACTCTATTTTTTTATATTTTTTGTACCTAAATATTATTTTAAAGAATATTATTATAGTAAGCGGTAAAAAGGGGGATGAGATATGAACAGAGAATTAATACCTCAGGAGGTCATCTACGACTTTAAGGTTGATACTATAGGCTTAAGAGGGGATTTTAATAGTATGCCTGAGTATGATCAAGTATATGAAAAAATAAAAACTGCTTTGGAAATAGATAAGGAAGGATATAATATTTATCTTATAGATGATTTTTCAAAGGACAAATTAGAAAAAATAATAGAATTTGTAAAGAAAAATCTTAAAACAAAGGATAAACCTCAGGATATATGCTATGTTGTTCATAATGATGAAAAGGTTCCAGAAGCCATATTTTTACCCGGTGGAAAAGGCATGAAATTAAAGGAAACTGTTGAGAATATACAGAAATTTTATTTGGAAACAACCTACGACTTTTATAATAGCTCTTCGAACAAGGAAAAGGAAACTATAGTTGACAATCTTCAAAAAACAAGAGGAAACTTGATAAGTAAGCTTGTTAAAATGGCAGAAGATGATGGTTTTACTATGAAAGCTACTCAAAACGGATTTACATTTATTCCCCTTAAGGAAGAAGGGGAGTTAATGGGTGAAGAAGATTATGACACCTTAAAATCTGAAGAAAAGGAAGACATACTAACTAAGGTAAACAGCTTGAAAAGTAATGCTCAGGAAGTATTAGATGAGTTAAGAGATATTGAATTACTGGAAGTTGAAAAAATAAAAAAGATAATGGAAGAGTATTATAAAACAAAGGCAAAAGAACAAAGAAAAGAGTTTTTAGAGGAGTTTTCAGAAAATCAACATATTGTAGAACTTTTAAATGATATCTGTGACGATATAGAAAAAGAGATAGTAGAGATATATTCCATAAGCTATGAAGATGATGAAGAGGAGATAAACGGGATAATCTACAGATATGTGGTTAATGTTTTAGTAGATAATAGTGAAAATGATACTCCGCCGGTAATTTTTGAAGAAGATCCTAACATTAACAACCTACTTGGAAGTATAGAATATGAAAATAAAAATGGAACTTATATTACAGATGTAAGTTTAATTAAGGCAGGCTCATTTTTAAAAGCTAATGGTGGCTGTCTAATATTAAGATTAAGTAGTCTTTTAACTAATTCCTCAGCTTACTACTATTTTAAAAAGTCATTAATAAGTGGAAAGGTAGATTTAGATTATAACAGGGGATATTTAGAACTTTTATCTCTTAATGGATTAAAACCAGAACCTGTAAACTTTAATGTGAAAATAATACTTATAGGAGACTATAACACTTATGATTTACTTTATTCCTATGATGAAGATTTTAAAAAAATATTTAAGATACGAGCAGAGCACAATTCTACCTTGGATATTAATAATGATACAAAGCAAGCTTTTTTTGAGAAACTATCAGATATATGCCAAAGCAATAACCTTCATGGGCTTACAGATGAAGCGGTGAAGGAGTTAGCAAAATTTTCATCAAGAAAAGCGGAAAATAAAAATAAATTATATATTGATGAATATGAATTAGGAAGGGTACTAATGCTTGCAAATAACAAGGTGGAAAGGGAGCAAAGAGCATTTATAGAGGACTATGATATAATTGATACAGTTTATGAAGAAGAGCTAATTGAGAGGGAAATAGATGAAAGTTATAAGGATAATAAAATATTTATCAATGTAAAAGGAAAGTTAATAGGTGAAGTAAATGGACTATCTGTTATAGATACAGGATATTTTAGTTTTGGCAAACCAATAAGAATAACCTGTTCCTGTTATAAAGGAGCGGGAAATATAGTAGATGTACAAAAAGAGAGTGATTTAAGTGGAAAAATTCATAATAAAGCTATAAATACCTTAAAGGGATTTATGAATACATTAATGGGTGGATATGAAAAGCTTCCTGTGGATTTTCATCTAAGCTTTGAGCAGCTATACGGAAAGATAGATGGAGATAGTGCTTCTGTGGCTGAAATAATATCTATGATATCTGCCTTTAGCAAAATACCAGTAAAACAAAATGTAGCAGTCACAGGTTCTATAAACCAATTTGGGGAAGTGCAGCCAATTGGCGGTGTAAATGAAAAAATAGAAGGCTTCTTCAAGATATGCAAGTTAGTAGATACAATAAAGGGAAAAGGAGTACTAATACCAGAATCAAATGTAAACAGCCTAGTTCTGAATAGGGAAGTTGAAGAAGAAATTAAGAAAGGAAACTTTCATATATACTCCATGTCTCATATCAAAGATGCAGTGGAAGTGCTAATAGGAGATAAAAATATAGGTTATAAAGAAGTTATGGAGGAATTAGAGAAAGAAAGTAAAAAGTATTCTGGTAAGAAAAGTACCAGAAAAAGCTCTACTACTAGAAGAAAGAAGAAGGAAGAGTAAGTTATTAGTGGACAGTGAAGAAATCTCTACTTACACTGTCCATTTATAAAGCCTGCTATTTAAACATTGAATCTAAAATGTACAACATCTCCGTCTTGCATAACATATTCTTTACCTTCAAGTCTAAAATATCCTTTTTCTTTAGCGGCAGCTTCTGAGCCGGATTCCACTAGTTTATCATAGGAAATTACTTCAGCTCTAATAAAGCCTTTTTCAATATCAGAGTGGATTTTACCTGCAGCTTGAGGAGCCTTTGTGCCTATTTTTATAGTCCAAGCTCTTGCTTCTTGAGGACCTACAGTTAAAAAGCTCATAAGGCCAAGAAGTTTATAGCTAGCATGTATTAGTTTATCAAGACCGGATTCTTCTAAGCCGTATTCTTCAAGCATTTCTTTCTTTTCTTCTTCATCTAAAGTAGACAGCTCTTCTTCGATTTTAGCAGAAATAACTACAACCCCTGAATTTTCACCAGCGGCAAATTCTTTAACTCTCTTTACATAGTCATTTTCTAATCTGCCAGATACTAAATCATCTTCAGAAATATTTGCTGCATATAATACCGGTTTTGTTGTAAGTAAGAAGAAGCCGTTTACCACTTCTGATTCATCTTCAGTTAAATCTAAAGTTCTAACCGGTTTTCCTGCCTCAAGATGCTCCTTAATTCTTATCATTAAATCATATTCAGCCTTTGCTTCTTTATTTCCACTTCTAGCAAGCTTAACTACTTTTTCTATTCTTCTATCCATAACCTCTATGTCGGAGAAGATAAGCTCAAGTCCTATAGTTTCTATATCACGAATTGGGTCAATAGATGCGTCTACGTGAACTATGTTAGGGTCATCAAAGCATCTTACTACATGAACTATAGACTCAACCTCTCTTATATGTGATAAGAATTTGTTTCCAAGACCTTCTCCCTTACTTGCACCTCTAACTAATCCAGCTATATCATAAAATTCTATAGCTGTGTGTATTTTCTTTTTAGAGCCATACATTTCTGCAAGCACATCTAATCTTTTATCTGGAACACTAACTACACCTACGTTTGGTTCAATTGTACAGAAGGGATAATTAGCAGATTCTGCTCCTGCCTGAGTTATAGCATTAAATAAAGTGCTTTTACCAACATTAGGTAAACCGACAATTCCAAGTTTCATTTATGTACATCCTTTCTCATCTTTGTATTAACTATTTAAATCTATTAAATTATACTCTACAAAGAAAGGCATTTCAAGATAATTGACAGTTGACAACTACTTATGTCTCCACTTATCAAAATCACCTCTTACATATTTAAGATAGTATTTTTCACCATGAATTTCACTAGAAGTTCTAACTCCTAATCTTCTTATAATTGGAAGGGGAGGACACCAACCCTGTAATGCATGTTGAAGTAAGAAACCTCCTACAGCAGCAGTAAGTACAGACCAGCGTTTTTTTTCAGTGATTAAAGCTAAAGCGGAACCTACAAGCATTAGAGCTCCTGCATTAGCTTCTAATACTCTTTCTGTGTCCCATTCTTTATTAAGACTGTTAATCCTAGCAGACACACCTTCTGGATTTTTTCCACCGTATAAATTCATATTATTTAAGGTTTTTTCTTTAATTATATTATTAACCCTTTTGCTCGTATGCATTTTTACTTTATGTGTTGTTGGTGGTAGTAAGTTATTAAGCATATTAGACTAATCCCCTCCTATTGTGAAAGCTACTATTAATTGTTCAAATTCACATTGATTTAAGATTCGCACAAGTATCATTTCCTAGTCATGGAATTATATGAGTTAAGTATTCCCTTTAAAAATAAAATTTACACCTATAAAACCTTGAACGAGGTATATTATCTCCTCAGAATTTCCTATCATAATTATTAGTTTATTTAAAGTACTAGCTAAAATTTTAGAGTGAGTTTTACATTATGCGATACTCTTTAAAGAGCATGTCAGTAAAGTTAAAAAATATAAAGTCGATATAAGTAGAAAAAACTTTTTTAATATACTTTAAAAAAATATTAAAAAGGTTTTTTAAAAGAGGAATTTTTATGTTAATATAGAATATGTAAGGTCAGTGGGAAAAAGTGGGGTAAAGTGGAGTGAAATAACAAAATTGGGGTGTAAATATGTTTATAGGGGAATATGAACATGCCTTGGATAGCAAAAATAGAATGATAGTTCCTTCTAAATTTAGAGAAGAACTAGGCAGTAAATTCATCCTTACTAAAGGACTGGACGGTTGTTTGTATGCCTACCCCTTAAGCGAGTGGTCGATATTAGAGGAAAAGCTAAAGAGACTTCCACTAACTAATAAAAATGCCAGAGCCTTTGCTAGATTCTTTTTTTCCGGTGCAAATGAAATGGAATTGGACAAACAGAGCAGAGCTTTGATTCCCCAGAGTCTTTTAGAATATGGAAAGATAAAAAAGGAAATAGTAAGTATAGGTGTATCTAATAGGGTAGAGATATGGAGTAAGGAAAGTTGGGAAGAATATAATAATTCCAATATAGACTATGACGATATAGCAGAGCAAATGAGTGAATTAGGAATATAGTAAGAAAATGAAGAACTTAAACACAGATGGATATTACGTTAAAAATTTAATTAATAATGGAAAAAGGTTTGGAGGAAGCAAAAGATGGAGTTTAAACATGTATCAGTTCTATTAAATGAATGTATAGAAGCTTTAAATATAAAAGAAGATGGAATATACGTAGATTGTACTCTTGGTGGAGGAGGTCATTCCTATGAAATAGCTAAGAGGCTATCGGAAAAAGGAAGATTAATTGGAATAGACCAAGATACGTCTGCACTAGGTGCTGCAAAGGAAAGATTAAAGGAATTTAACAATGTTACCTATGTTCATAATAACTTTTATAATATAGATTCTATTTTAACAGAATTGGATATTGAAAAAGTGGATGGAATACTTATGGACTTAGGAGTATCCTCCTACCAACTGGATACTGCCGAAAGAGGTTTTAGCTACATGAAGGACGCACCGCTTGATATGAGAATGAATAGAGAAGATGACCTCACTGCTTATGATATAGTAAATAGTTATAGCGAGGAGCAACTCTTTAGAATAATCAAGGAATATGGAGAAGATAATTTTGCTAAGAGAATAGCTAAGTTTATAGTAGATAGAAGAGAAAAGGAAAGCATAAAAACTACATCTAAGTTAGTGGATATAATAAGAGCTGCCATCCCAGCAAAATTTCAAAAGGATGGCCATCCTGCCAAAAGAACTTTTCAAGCTATAAGAATAGAAGTTAATAAAGAACTTGAAATATTAGATAAAGCTGTGGAAGATAGTATCAATCGTTTACAAAATGGTGGAAGAATAGCAATAATAACTTTCCATTCATTAGAAGATAGAAAGATTAAAAGCAAATTTAGACAATTAGAGAACCCATGTACTTGTCCACCGGATTTTCCTATTTGTGCATGCGGTAAACAATCTATATTAAAAGTTATCAGTAGAAAACCTATCGAACCAAGTAAAGAAGAGATGGAGGTAAACTCTAGAAGTAAAAGTGCAAAGCTTAGGGTAGCTGAGAGAATTTAGTTCTAAAATTTGTGTGGGGTGAATAAAGTGATAGTGGTAAATGAAGATAGCATTATACAGGGGAATACGGTTCTTAAGCCTAAATATAGTCCAACTAGGGGCAATGAGGTTGATAAAGAAAAAGCAAATAGGAAAAGAAGGCACAAACAAGTAAATAGACGAGTAAAAAATAAGATGAAAATTATAAGAAATATCGCTTTAATATTCATAATAGGACTAACACTTGTAGGAAGATACTGCATTATTTATGACATGCAAATGGAATTAAATTCTATAAAATCAAATATAAATACTATTAATAAGGAAAATGAGAACTTAAGAGTAGAGTTAGTTAAATTCAACAATATACAGCAGATAGAGGAAACAGCAGTAAGCAAGCTTCATATGGTAAAACCAGATAAAAGCATGGCTGTATATACTAATATAAGCAAAGAGACCATACAATCATCAGAGAAGAAAAAGCAGGTTGAAGAGGAGAAAAGTATTTGGAGCAGGATTAAGAGAGTATTGTTTTAAAATAATACTAAAAGCTAATATTAATCCTATAATCCATAAATTATTATAGCCTACATTGGCAACAAAGAAGTTTTTAAAAAGAGAAACTAATCTTTGTTGCCAATTATACACATACAAAGATAAGATATATAATGAACTAGCTTTTATTAAATTATCTATAGCAATGTTTAACGGAGGTAAATAGGTTGGCAAAAAAAGAATATAGAGATAAAGTTATCATTAGAAAAAGAATGGTAGTTATTTTTAGTTTTCTTTTCCTGTTGTTTACATTATTAGTTGTCAGAATGATGTACATAATGGTGTATCAATCAAACAAGCTCAAATCTTTAGCAGTTGATCAGTGGACAAGCGAAGTTAAGATTGCTGCAAAAAGAGGAAGAGTTCTTGATAGAAACGGTCATGAGTTGGCAGTAAGTGCCAATGTATACAGAGTAGATTTAGACATGAACACCTTAAGGGATACAATGAAGGAGAAGAGTTTAACTGAAGATCAGGTAGCAGGAAAACTATCTGAGGCTTTGGGAATGGAAAAGACAGAGGTTTCTAAGATACTAGGAAAGAAATTACCAGGGGGACTACCTTTAGCATCTGCTACTTTAAAGAGAAGAATTGAAAAAGCAGAGGCAGATAATGTTAGAAACTTAAATTTAAGAGGGGTTTTAGTATCGGCGGATACTAAAAGATATTACCCTAACAATAACTTTTTAGCTCATGTACTTGGACATACTAATTCAGATGGAAATGGACTTACTGGGGTTGAATTATATTATAATAAGGAATTGTCTGGTACTCCAGGAGTTAGAATTGCAGAAACGGATAGAAAAAGTAAGGAGCTTCCTTATACTATATCGGAATATTCAAAGCCGGTAGATGGAAAGGATGTTATACTGACAATAGATGAGATGATACAGCATTTTGCAGAGAAAGCAGCAGATCAAGCCATGAAGGATAATAAAGCAAATGCTGTTAGCATTATAGTTATGGACCCCAAGACTGGGGAAATTCTTGCAATGGCAAACAAACCTGACTATAACCCAAATGATCCATGGGTTAAGGATAAGTCCTTTGATGAACTGCAAAAAATGTGGAGAAATAGAGCAGTTAGCGATACCTTTGAACCAGGATCCATATTCAAGGTAATAACAGCTTCAGCAGCTCTTGAAGAAAATGCAGTAAGTACAAGTGACAAGTATACCTGTACAGGAAGTTTTACAGTAGGTAAAAAAGTGATACATTGTTGGAAAACTTCAGGACATGGGGAACAGACTTTTGTAGAAATACTTAAAAATTCTTGTAATCCTGGATTTGCAGCGGTGGGAAAAAAGGTAGGTAAAGAAAACCTTTATAAATATGAGCAAAAGTTTGGTCTAGGACAAAAAACAGGAATAGATTTACCAGGAGAGGCTAATGGAATTATTAAAAAGCCAGAAAATATTAGTGAAATAGATTTAGCTACTATATCCTTTGGTCAAACTAATACAGTGTCTTCAATTCAATATCTTACAGCTTTTAATGCAATAGCTAATGGTGGAATGTTAGTGAAACCACATGTGATGAAAGAGATAGCCCATTACGATGAAGAGAAAAATGTGGAAATAACAGATAAAAAATTTGAAGTCTCAGGAAATAACAGCAAGCAAATTTTAGATGCTAATAAGATGGCTGAGCTTAGAGGATATCTTGAAAAAGTTATTTCTGAGGGTGGTGGAAAGAAAGCCTTTATAGAAGGATACCATATAGCTGGAAAAACAGGAACAGCTCAAAAAGCTGGACCAGGAGGGTATCAACCAGGTAAGTATATAGCCTCTTTTGCGGGAATGGCACCAGCAAATGATCCAAGAGTAACAGTATTTGTATCTATAGATGAGCCAGATCCATCTAACTACTATGCGGGACAAATAGCAGCACCGGTAGCTCAGCAGATATTCAATGATATATTCAATTACCTAGCTATGAAGAGTGATGCAAGCAGTGAAGACATAGCTAAGAGTATGTTAAAGGATATAGTTGTACCAGATGTAAGGGGTATGAAAAAGGCTGAGGCAGAAAAAGCTCTACAGGATCTTCATCTAGATGGTGAGCCAGACTCAAATGGAGAGTATATTGTAGATATGAATCCAAAGCCAGGCTATACAGTTAAAGAAGGAACAAAAGTTATACTTTACACTGGAGCAACGCCAAACTATAATAAAGTAGTGTCAGTTCCAGATGTTAAGGGATTAAGCACCGAAAAAGCTGTGGCTGTATTTAATAGTGTTGGACTAAGGGCAGACTTTAATGAAGTTGGTATGGTGTCCGAACAAAGCATTGAACCGGGACAGGAAGTACAAAAGGGAACTCTTGTAAATCTTCATACAGAGCCGTTGGGAGATTAAATTAATATTAAGCATGCAGTACGTGTATAGAAGAGAATTATCTACATGACTGCATGCTAATGCTATGTTTAAGTTGGATACTTTATGTAAAGAATTGAAAGAGAATGTAATTATAAGGGGTTGTTATTATGAAACTAAAAGAGATTTTACAAGGTATAGATTATAAGGTAGTTAGAGGTTCTGAGGATTTAGAAATTGGAAAAATTCAGTATGATTCAAGGGCAGTTAAAGATGGAGATTTATTTGTCTGCATTGAGGGATATGCTACAGATGGGCATAAGTATATAGATAATGCTTATAAAAGTGGAGCTGCTGCAATAATCATAGGAAAAGATGTGGAAGACATTCCAGATTGTACAGTTATAAGAGTTAAAGATAGCAGAAAGGCATTAGCTTTAGCAGGGGCCAATTTTTATGACCATCCTGCAGATAAATTAAAGATAATAGGCGTTACTGGCACCAATGGAAAAACTACTTCTACTTTTATGATGAAATCTATATTAGAAGCAGCAGGATATAAAGTAGGTATTGTAGGAACTATCGCTAATTATATTGGAAGCAAAAAACTTCATACAGAGAGAACTACTCCAGAATCCTTGGAGCTTCAAAAGCTTTTTAAGGATATGGTAGATGATGGAGTTCAGTATTGTGTTATGGAAGTATCTTCTCATTCTTTATATTTAGATAGAGTCTATGGCGTGAAGTTTTCCCAGGCAATATTTACAAACCTTACCCAGGATCATTTAGATTTTCATAAGACTTTTGAAAATTACTACAATGCAAAGCTTATATTATTTAAAAATGCAGTTAACTCAGTTATAAATTTAGATGATGAGTACGGAGAAAGAGTTTATAATGATACAACAGAAAATAAAATTACTTATGCTATAGATAAAAATTCTGATGTCAAAGCAAGTGAGATACATATGCATTCTAGAGGTGTAGATTTTAATATAACATATGGTAGTGAAAAAGAGCATATAAATTTAAATATACCAGGTAAATATAATGTGATGAACGCTCTTGGAAGTGCAGGAGCTTGTTTAAAGGAAGGAATATCACTAAGCCTTGTAAAAAAAGGCTTGGAGGCTATGATTGCTGTTCCAGGAAGATGCGAAATAGTAACTAAGGATTATAATTTAGGTTACGAAGTTATAGTTGATTATGCACATACACCAGACGGTTTAGAGAATATATTGAAAACTGCTAGAGAGTTCACCAAAGGTAGACTTATCAGCGTATTTGGCTGTGGAGGAGATAGGGATAACAAGAAGAGACCTATTATGGGAAGAATAGGTTCAGAGTTAAGTGATTTAGCAGTTATTACATCAGATAACCCTAGAACAGAGGAGCCTATGGCTATAATAAAGGAAATAACTGAGGGGATAAAGAAGGATAACTATATTATTGTAGAAAATAGAAGAGAAGCTATTAAGAAGGCTATGGAAATGGCTGAAAAAGACGATGTTATAGTAGTAGCTGGAAAAGGACATGAGGACTATCAGATATTAAAAGATAAGACAATACATTTTGATGAGAGAGAAATTATTGGAGAAATTGTGGAAGCGTTAAAAGAAAGGAGTTGATTAAGGGTGGAACAGATGACTTTTGAAGAAATAGTTACTGCAGTACAGGGGGAAATTGTTTTACAAGGAAACTATAGTGGATTTAACTCCATAAATACCGATACAAGAAAAATAGAAAAAGGAAATATATTCATTGCATTAAAGGGAGGCAATTTTAATGCTAACGAATATATAAAAGAAGCTAGTGAAAAGGGAGCAGTCATCTGCATAATTGATGAGATTAAGTATAAAAAGGAAGATATACAAAATTATACAACAGTTATTAAGGTTAAGGATACGGGAAAGGCCCTTTTAGATTTGGCTGAATTCTATAGAAGTAAATTAACTTTAAAGGTAGTTGGAATCACTGGTTCTGCAGGAAAAACCTCCACTAAGGACCTAGTGGCAGCAACATTAAGCTCTAAGTATAAGGTTTTTAAAACAGAAGGTAATTTTAATAACCAAATAGGACTTCCGCTAATGATATTCAAATTAGATAATAGCTATGATATTGCAGTTCTAGAGATGGGAATGAATAGCCTAGGAGAAATAAGTTCTATGGCAAAGGCTGCAAGACCGGACATAGCCTTGATTACTAATGTAGGAACGGCTCACATAGGAATGCTTGGAAGCAGAGAGAACATACTAAAGGCTAAGCTTGAAATAACTGATTTTTTCGATAAGAATAATACTTTAATCATAAATAGAGACAATGATTTACTAGCAAAGGTTAAAGAAGACAAATTTAGAATAGTTAACACTGGTATAGATACTAACGCTGATTTTAAAGCAGAGAATGTAATACTTGGGGAAGACTATGTGGAATTTGCTGTGAAAGAATCTTCCGAAAGCAGCGAAGAAAAGCTCCATGTAGATGTTCCAGGAAGGCATACTATATCCAATACATTGTTGGCAGTAGCTTGTGGCAGGCTGTTTAAAATGAATTACGATGAAATAAGACAAGGGTTAAAAAACCTTCAAACTACTGCAAATAGAATGGAGATAACTAAGGGGACTAAATTTAATATAATAAATGACTGCTACAATGCTAATTCTGAGGCTATGAAAGTGGCTATAGATGTACTTAAGAATTTTAATTCTAATAGAAGGATAGCAATACTAGGCACTATGGGAGAACTAGGGGAAAGAGCCTATGACAGTCATAGGATAATAGGGGAATATGCAGCAAAAAATGGAGTTGACTTGCTAATAACCCTTGGAGAGTTCAGCGATGCTTATGAAGAAGGAGTTAAGGCAATAGATAATGACACTAGAAGACATATTGCTTTTCAGGATTATGATAAAGTGGTGGAGTATCTTATAGATCAGTATTTAAAAACAGGAGATACAGTATTAGTAAAGGCTTCAAGAGCTGCAAAATTTGAAACAATTGTAGAAAAACTAAAGAAGAGTAACTCATAGAAGGAGGTGAAGACGCTCTAAATTTTAGAGCGACAATAGCAAATGGATAGATTAATTTACTCAGTACTAGTTGCATTTTTTATATCAATATTAGCGGGACCTATAATAATTCCTATACTACATAAGTTGAAATTTGGTCAAAGTATAAGGGAAGAAGGACCCAAAAGTCACCAAAAGAAGGCCGGTACCCCTACAATGGGAGGAATAATATTTATAGTTTCTTCTTTTATAACAATGGCCCTTTTAATAAGGAAGCCTGGGGACGAAGCTATGGTTGCACTGTATGCCTTTATAGCTTTTGGGATAATTGGAGCATTAGATGATGGATTGAAAATTATACGTAAGAAGAATCTAGGTCTTAGAGCATATCAGAAGATGATATTATTGCTAGTTGTATCAGGAAGTTTTGCTTATTATGCAGCATACAATCCTAATATAGGTACATCTATTATATTACCTTTTGGACATAAGACATGGAATCTAGGCAGCTTTTATATTCCTTTTATTATAATTTATTTTGCAGCTACAACTAATGCAGTTAACTTAACAGATGGCCTTGATGGACTAGCGACTTCCGTTACCTTATTAGTTATGACTTTCTTTGCACTGGTGAGTTTAGCTACAGGACATTATACTCTATCAATCTTTTGTGGAGTTGTAGCAGGAGCTCTTTTAGGATTCTTAAGATATAATGCTTTTCCAGCAAGAATATTTATGGGAGACACAGGTTCATTGGCCTTAGGTGGAGCAGTTGCAGCTGTAGCTATGATACTAAAATTACCATTATTGGTTATAATAGTAGGTGGAATTTATGTAGCGGAAACATTATCTGTAATACTTCAAGTAATATCCTTTAAAACTACAGGAAAGAGGATATTTAAGATGAGTCCGTTACATCATCATTTTGAGCTATCAGGCTGGCATGAAACAAAGGTTGTATCTATATTTTGTATTGTTACAGTAGTATTATGTTTAGTTGCCTTTTTATCACTGTAGTATTTAGTTGGAGTTGTTAGTTTGATAGGAGTAATCAGGTAGGAGGATATAGTAATGAATAAACCTGGTAATAAAATTGGGCCTATAGATTTTTTGCTGTTTTCAACTATAATGCTTTTAGTAGCCATCGGAGTAGTTATGGTTTATAGTGCCAGTTCCTATAGTGCATTCTTTAATCCGGATATAAAGGATAGTATGTACTTCTTAAAGAAACAGGGACTTTGGGCACTTATAGGAACAATTTTTATGTTTTTCGCAATAAAAGTTGATTACCACAAGATAAAAAAGTATACAAAGATACTTATGATAATTGCTATAATACTTTTGTTAGCAGTATTTGCATTTCCAGCAGTAAATGGTGCAAGAAGATGGATAAGGCTAGGGCCTGCTTCATTTCAGCCTTCGGACATGGCTAAGTATATGGTAGTATTATATATGGCAAAAAGTATAGATGTGAAGGGCGAAAAAATTAAGAGTTTAATTTATGGAGTCATACCATATTTATTAGTATCTGGTTTTTATGCAGGGCTGGTACTAGCAGAGAAAAACTTAAGTATTGCCACTGTAATAATGATGGTTACTCTAATTGTTCTTTTTGTAGCTGGTGCGAAGATATCTCATATGGCTGGACTAATTGGATTAGTAGGTTTGGCAGGAGTAGCAGGTATAATATTAGAACCATATAGAATGGCTAGATTTACCAGTTTCTTAAATCCTTGGGCAGACCCAAAGGGAGACGGATATCAGTTAATTCAATCCTTATTAGCCTTAGGCTCAGGTGGAATATGGGGTATGGGTTTAGGAAAGTCACGACAAAAGTGTTACTACATACCAGAACCTCATAATGATTTTATCTTTTCAATAATTGGAGAAGAATTAGGTCTTATAGGGTGTACTTTAATCATCTTATTATTTGTTATATTTATATGGAGAGGAATTGTTACCGCTATAAGGGCAAAGGATACTTACGGAACTCTATTAGCTACAGGTATTACATCTGTTGTTGCAATACAGGCAATAATTAATATTGCAGTTGTAACAGGTTCAATGCCGGTAACAGGGGTACCGCTGCCATTTATAAGCTATGGAGGATCATCCTTGGTATTTAATCTGATGGCCATGGGCGTGCTCCTGAATATATCAAGGCAAAGGGAGCACACCTAATATTAAAAACTATTAGTTGAGAGTTGAGATTTGAAAGTTTATGAAGATTTTCTTCTTGTATTTTAGAGGAACTAAAATCATACTTTAGATCTTAACTCTCAATTTTTATTTCAGTCAATAGGTTTAGATAACTAAATTTGATGTAGAAAGAATTTATGAAAATTTAATCTATAATTTAATGAAATTAATTACGTGAAGTGTTATTATATATATATCTTATAGAGTTTTACTAAGGCGGGTTGGTGAAATATGGGTCAAGTTATAAAAAAAACAGACAACGAGCTAATTTTACAAAGAAGAAAAAAAATAAGAATCAAAAGAGCAATTTTACTGTTCATGCTTATGACATCACTATTTGTTACTCTTTGCCTAAAGCTACCTTATTTTAATATAAAGACAATTAAGGTAAGTGGTAATAAAAATATTCCTCAAAAGGAAATTATTTCACTTTCAAAGGTTACTTTAGATAACAATATATTTTATATTAATTTAAAATATATTGAAAGCAATATTCTAAGTAATCCATATATAGCTAGTATTAAAATAGAGAGGAAGCTGCCTTCTACCATACAGATTATTGTTAAGGAAAGAGAAGCGGTATTTTACAACAATAAGAATAATAAATACTTTGTAATAGATAAAGATGGTGTATTGCTTCAACAGAGAGCAGATGTCAAGGAAATGAAGCTTATTAAACTAGATGGAATAGATTATGAAAAGACGGATATTGGTAAGGTGTCAGAGGATAAGGATAAGAGAAAGATTGATGTAGTAAGAAATATAGGAAATGTGATACAGAATAATAAAATTACAAGTATAACATCGGTAGATGTAAGCAATTCTGTTGACATTAAGTTATACAGTGGAAATATTCTAATCAAAATTGGAAGTCCAGACAATATTGACAAGAAACTAAATAAGGCTGTAAATATATTAGCAAGGAAAGAACTACAAGGAGCTAAGGGATACATCGATGTAAGTTTTGATGGTAATCCTGTGTTTTTTATCGAAAAATAGGAGGATGTAAAAATGGGGAAAATTAAAGCGCAGGTTAGTGTTGCAATAGTATGTGCTATATTGGGATTTATGTTGGCTTATCAGTTCAAAGTACTTATGAAGCAGGATAAAACCTTGAACTTTACTAATAAGAGCAGTACAGATGTTACTGTAGAAATAGAGCAGTATAAGAAACAAAAGAGCGAATTAGAAAAAAAGGTTCAAGAACTTCAAGACCAAATTAAAAGTTATGAGAAGGCGGCAGCAGGGAAAAGTGATGCTACAAAGAATTTGCTTAAGGAGCTAGATGATACTAGATTGTTAACGGGAATTACTGATGTAAAAGGACAAGGCATTACTATATATCTCACTCCTGATAGTAAAATATTTGGTACAACAGGAGAACAAATTACAGATAAACATTTGGTATATTTGGTCAACGAACTAAGGTTTGCAGGGGCTGAGGCTATAGCTATAAATGATATAAGAGTAGTTTCTAAAACAGGGATAAGGAATGCAGGGAGTTATATATTAATAAATGACGAAAAGATATCTCCTTCAAGGAGAATAGTAATACAGGCTATAGGTGATAAAAATCTATTGTATAGTGCCATGAGCTTTCCGGAAGTTTTTACTGATTTTAAAGGGTTATGTGATGTAAAGTTTGATAAAGTTGATGATATTGTTATAAAAAAATATAACAAGGCTTATAAATTTGAGTATGCTAAACCGATAAAAGAATAATTTATAATTAAGGAGTGTTAGGTCAAATGATAGGTTTTTTTGGACTCATAATAGGTATTATAATAGGAATCGTTTGGAATATAAATATCCCAGATAAGTTTTCTCCCTATATGTCTGTAGCTATATTGGCTTGTTTAGACTCAGTATTCGGAGCTATCAAAGGAAGCCTTAGCAATAAGTTTCAGCCAGACATATTTATATCAGGTTTTTTCGGAAATGCTGTTCTTGCAGCAGGTCTTGCCTATTTAGGAGATAAATTAGGAGTTCCTATTTATTTAGCAGCAGTAATAGTATTTGGTGGCAGAATATTTGATAACTTTGCAACTATAAGAAGAATATTAATAGAAAAAGCAAGATCTCGTCAATGAGGTGAATTAAATGAAAAATAATGAGGCTAATATTTTCGTATTCATAGCTTCTATAATAATAGGAATACTAATATCTATGAATATCAGTTTTAAAAAAGAAAATGGAACAGTTTTTCTAAGTGCAAAGCAGTATCAAGATGCGTACAATTACAAAAATAAGCTGTATAGTGATATAGCTACCCTTATGGAGCAATATGATAAATACAACCTAAAGGTAGAGAACTTTAGAAATAACGAATTAAACGATGAACATGTTACTGAAGAAATTGAAGAAGAGTTAAATGCAAATAATATTATACTTGGAAAAGTCCCGGTAAGTGGGCAAGGAATTATAATTAATCTTAATGATGCTAGTATTGAAGATATAGAGAACTCTTTTGACTATCAATTAAGGCTTGTTCATAATACTGATATCATACAAGTAATAAATGATTTGATAAATGCCGGTGCAGAAGCAATTTCTATAAATGGTCAGAGGATAGTTGATACAACGGAAATATATTGCAGTGGCCCTTTCATAAGGGTAAATGGTGTAAAAATAGCTGCCGTTTTTAATATTCAAGCCATTGGAAATAAGGAGGTATTGTATAATTATATGATGTCAAATGAAAACTACTTAAAAACCTTAATGATTAGAAAGGTTAGAGTAGATGTGGAAAAAGCTGACAGTATAAAAATACCTGCTTATGTAGGAGAATATAAAAAAGAATTCATAAAAGTGAATTAGTAACTGTTTTTACATTTTACTCCATTATAATCGGTGGTTATATTTAAATAAATTAAAAAAATAATTAATTTTTGAAGGAATTTTTATTTTTATGAAGAATAGTAATATTAGTGAATGGTAAATTGAAGGAGACGATAATCTTGTCAATTGAAGAGAATATAAGAAAAATAAAAAACAGTATTCCAGAAGAGGTTACTTTAATAGCAGTTTCAAAAACAAAGCCAGTAGAGGATTTGACGGCAGCTTATAACCAGGGGATTCGAGACTTTGGAGAAAACAAGGTTCAGGAGTTTCTTGATAAATATGATAAGCTTCCTAAAGATATAAAATGGCATTTAATTGGTCATCTTCAAAGGAATAAGGTTAAATATATAGTTGGTAAGGTACATCTTATACACTCACTAGATAGCATAAGGCTTCTTGAAGAATTGGAGAAGCATTATAAAGCTGGGGAAATGATGGCACAGGCTTTGATTCAGATAAATATAGGTAAAGAAGAAAGTAAAACCGGTATTTATCAAGAAGATATTGAGGAATTTCTAGAAGCTTGTGAGCGGTGTAATAATGTGAAGATAAAAGGACTTATGACTATAATTCCGCAGGGTGATGAAGAAAGTTGCAGGAATTACTTTAAAGAGACAAAGGCCATATTTGAACAGTTAAAGTTGAGAAAATTTAACAACATTCATATGGATATATTGTCTATGGGTATGACTGGAGATTATGAAATTGCAATACAGGAAGGCTCTAATATGGTTAGAGTAGGAGAAGGTATATTTGGAAAAAGAAATTATAATAATAAATAGGAGGTAAATTCAATGGCTGGTAAAGTTATGAATAGAATGATGGGGTTTCTTGGATTAGAAGATGATTTAGAAGAATTAGAAGAAAGTGAAGAGAGAGAAGATAAGAAAGCAGTTAATGATTCTGTAGAAATGGAGCCTGTTATATCAAACACAAAGAGACAAAATAAGATTGTAAGTATACATAATAATATTTCAGCGAAAATAAAAATAGTTAAACCTACTACATATGATGACGCAGTAGATATTTGTGATGAATTAAAAAATAGAAAAATTGTAGTTATTAATACTACTGGTTTAGATCCAAGAACTGCTCAAAAACTTCTAGACTTTATGGGCGGCGCAAGCTATGCTCTAGGCGGTGATTTAGAAGAGGTGGAGAAAAACGTGTACATATTGTCACCAGCTTCAGTAGAGGTAAGCAACGACTTAAAGAATGAGTTGTCAGGTAAAGGGATTTTTAGCTGGAATAAGTAACAACGGAGGGTAGTAATGATAGGTAATACTTTAGCAGTTGCAGTATCTTTGTTATTTAGGTTTCTTGAAGGAGCTATATTATTAGAAGTTATTTTATCTTGGATTATGCCAGGGAGAAGTAATAAACTTACAGATATCTTGAGTATATTTACAGGTCCTTTTATGATACCTGGAAGAAAAATTCAAGAAAAGCTTATGCCTGGTTTTATGATTGATTTTTCGCCTATAATTGCTTTATTCATACTAGATATTTTACAGAGAATTATTTACAGTATTCTATAGTAGGAAGTTATGGATAAAAAGACTTTTTTAAATAGTATGGGTTTAGTAGAGGCAAGTATTTCTTCTAAACTATATGAAAAAATAATGCTGGCGGAAAAAATTAACGGAACTATATACACAGGAGAATTTTACACACCAAATGTATGGAAAACCATAGAGAAAGTTGAAACGGGCTTTTCTATAGGGGTTTATACCTATGGTATCTTTGAGGATGCTGAAAGAAAAATGATAGCATTTTCCAATGAGGAGCCTTGGCATTATCCCGTTAGCCTAATTAAAATTACTTGTAACTCTAAGTTTAATAAGGTGGAACATAAGGATTATTTAGGGGCTTTAATGGCACTTGGGATTAGGAGAGAAAAATTTGGGGATTTGATTTTGAAGGATGACCAATGCTATGTGGCTGCTAACGAAGAAATAAGTGATTATATAAAGATCAATTTAACCAGCGTAGGTAGGTGTGCTTGTACTGTAGAGGTTGCAGATACAAGTATCACAGAGGTTCCTGCATATGATTTTCAAACTATGGTAGTAAATGTTGCTTCTCTTAGAATTGACGGTGTTGTTGCATCTTTGTGCAACATAGCAAGGGGGAAGGCAGAAGAATTAATTAAACAGGGCAAAGTACTTGTAGATTATTCTGAAGTTTCAAGAAAAGACAAATTGTTAAAGAATGACTGCATTATAACCATAAGAGGATACGGAAAGTTCAAAGTTATAGAAGAAGCTGGATGGACAGGAAGTGGAAGAATAAAAATTCTTGTAAAAAAATTTATTTGATTTGAGGTGTTCTTAGTGAGAATTACGGCTATGGAAATAACAAATAAGGAATTTAAAAAGGTTATTAGAGGTTACAGCCCTGAGGAAGTTGATGAATTTTTAGATAGAATAGCTGAAAGTTACGAGGCTCTTTATAAAGAGAATTCCTCTGTAAAGGAAAAGCTTTTAAATATTGAAGAAAAAATAAACCACTATAATAAGATGGAAAATACTATACAAAACACACTTCTGCTAGCACAGAATGCTTCTGATCAGGCAAGAGAAAATGCTAAAAAGGAAAGTGAGTTAATTATTAAAAATGCCAATGAAACAGCTCAAAAAATAATTGATAAGGCTCATGGAGATGTTATTCAAATTAATGATGAATTTGAAAGAATGAAGCAGGAGTTCTGTAAATTTAGAACTAAGTTTAGAAGCTTTATGGAGTCTCAACTAGAAATGTTTGATGATATGGAGAAAGACTTTGTTAAGCATTATAATATAGGCTTTGAAGTCAATGAAATTATTAACAAAGACACAAGACTTAAAGGGAAAGAGATTGAAGTAATTACCTCAGATGCTCCTGACACTGTAAGTTTACAGGAGGAAAAGAAGGATGAATACGATATAAAGGAAGAAATTTTCACCAATAGCAACGAATTGGAAGAAATTAAGAATTTTTTTGTAAATGACTAAAAAATCCCACTCAATAGAGTGAGATTTTTTATTTGAATTAAAACCAGTCTATGATAAAGTTGACAATTATTCAGCATTTATGTATGCTATTAATCATGATAAAAAAATAGTGATAAACCGAGATTTGTGTTATTAGAAAGTTTTACTCAATGAAGAGCGAAAGTAGAAGTTTCTAAGGAAAAAATTTTAAATACACTGAAAAAGTATTGCTAGGGGGTAATATAAAATGATAACTGGAATTATAGGAGCTATGGATGAAGAATTAGAAATATTATTAAAGGAAATGAGCCTTGAAAGAACAGAAGTAAAGGCCAATATGAACTTTAATTTTGGAAAGTTATATGATAAAGAATTGGTAGTAGTAAGAAGTGGAATAGGAAAAGTAAATTCTTCTATTTGTACTCAAATCTTAATTGATGATTTTAAAGTAGATAAGGTAATTAATGTAGGGATTGCTGGAGGAATAGGCAAAGAGGTTTATCCTGGAGACGTGGTTATAGCTAACAATCTTGTGCAACATGATGTGGATACATCTGCCTTTGGTGATAAAATTGGTCAAATTCCAAGATTAGATACCTACGATTTTAAGTGTGATAAAGAGCTAGTAGATAAGGCTAAAGCAGCTTGTGACAATATTAAAGAGCATAAAAGCTTTATAGGGAGAATAGTAACAGGGGATCAATTTATTTCAAATACTGAGAAAATAAAGTGGTTAAGTGAAGAGTTTGAGGCACTTGCCTGTGAAATGGAAGGCGGAAGTATTGCACAAGTATGTTACCTAAATAAGATACCTTTTGTTGTTATAAGATCTATTTCAGATAATGCAAACAATGGCGCACATATGGATTATGAAAAGTTCGCACCGATAGCAATAAAAAATTCTACTGAAATACTTAAAAACATGCTTATGAGTATATAATAACTAGTAATATTCTAAAAGTTAATTTATATAGGTGGGTATTAAATGAAAAATTTATTGGTAGACAAAAATAGTGGGGATAATATACAAGTAAAGGTTAGAGATGTTATCATTGGAGCCCAAGAAAAGACTATAATATCTGGACCATGTTCTGTGGAAAGCTTGGATACTATGATGAAGATAGGAAGGGAGCTTAAAGCATTAGGAGTTCATATATTAAGAGGAGGAGCCTTTAAACCTAGAACCTCACCCTATGATTTTCAAGGACTTAAAGATGATGGATTAAGAATTTTAAGTACTGTTGGAAAGGAAATGAATTTACCAATAGTTACAGAGGTTATGGATGCTAGGGATATAGAGGATGTTCTTAAATATGCAGATATGCTTCAGATAGGTTCAAGAAATATGTATAATTATACCTTGTTAAAAGAAGTAGGAAAAACAAAGGCACCGATACTTCTAAAAAGAGGTCTTAGTGCAACTATAAGTGAGTGGCTATATGCGGCAGAGTATATTATGGCAGCGGGAAATGAGAACGTAGTACTTTGCGAAAGAGGAATAAGAACCTTTGAAAGCTATACAAGAAATACTTTAGATTTAAATAGTGTTGCAGTAGCAAAACAAAAATACAGGATACCTGTTATAGTAGATCCAAGTCATGGAACTGGACTTAGAGAGCTTGTTTCTACAATGAGTGTTGCTTCAATTGCAGCTGGTGCTGATGGACTTATGATAGAAAGTCATATAAGTCCTGACAATTCAGTATCAGATGCAAGGCAAACGGTGTCTATGGAAACCTTAGGAAGAATAATGGATACTGTAAGAAAGTTAGAAACTGTACTATAAGTAACTGAGAATGCGATTCCATAATTACAGAATAAATATAAAAATTCTAGTTAAAATAAGTATAACCATGAAGTAAAAAGTAAAACTATAATGGAGAACTATAGTTTAAATTATCTTTAAAATCTTTTAGACATCCAATGATTTGTTAAAAGGTTGTGAAAGGAGCTTCTGTAGTTATGGATAAGGAAAGAATGGAATATTTTAGGGGAGTGCTTGAAAAAGAGAAAGATAGGGTCTATGAGTTATTAGATCAAATGGAAGAAAATGAAACTATAAACTCTAATTCTGCCATGTCTAGAGAGTTATCAGCCTATGATAATCATCCTTCAGATACTGCGACTGAAATGTTTGATAAGGAGAGAGGTTTGGCCTTCAAAGAAAATGAAATATCTATAATAAAGAAGATAGATGATGCTTTGGCTAGCATTGACAAAGGTAATTATGGAAGATGTAAAATGTGCGGTAAGGATATTAATGAGGAAAGATTGGAATTTATACCCTATGCTCAGTTTTGTGTAGGGTGTCAAAATGAAACCAATGATTCAAGACCTTTGGAGAAGCATAATAGACCTATAGAAGAATATGTTATTGATTACCCTTTTGGGTATGGGTTTAATGACTATGACAAGGATGAGAAGGTCATTTTTGATGCAGAAGATAGTTATCAAGCTGTTTGGAGATTTGAAAGATTAGAAAATCAGTTAGAATGGTATACAGATACCGACGATGCTTTTGTTGACCCTATAGAAAGAATAAGTAACCAGCAGTATAAGAGTCAATTACCAGACTAAAAAGAAATGGGGAGTTGGGAGTTAGGAATATCAGTTAATTCTTTGCACTCCTAATTCCCCGTTCCAAATTAAAACTGGGGGGATGGAATTGGAAATATTAATAATAATCTTGGGCGTAATCTTGGATAGATTTACAAAAATATGGGCACTTAATAATCTATCTAGGATTTCAGAGATAGTAGTAATAAGAGATTTTTTTAGCTTTTCTTATTTAGAGAATAGAGGGGCGGCTTTTGGAATTTTACAAAATAAAGTTAGCTTTTTATCCCTAGTTACTTTGATTATAATGCTAGCTATTATTTATTATTTATTTAGGTACAAACCTCTATCTAGATTGATGAGAATAAGTTTATCACTTATAGTAAGTGGTGCTATAGGAAACCTAGTGGATAGATTAGTCTATAGATATGTAGTTGATTTTATTATGCTTCATTACAAGGATGTATATTATTTTCCTACCTTTAATATAGCTGATATTTTAGTAGTAACTGGTACAGCACTACTTGCAATTTATTTAATAAAGGAAGAGAATGATGGAAAATAAGCAGTTTATAGTAGACGATAGTTATAAGAATGTAAGATTGGATGTGTTTTTATCTAAGTTCTTTGAGGATAAATCTAGATCCTATCTTCAAAACTTAATTGAAGAAGGTAGTGTAAGAATAAATGGTAGTTTAAAGAAGAGCAACTATAAACTAAGGACAGGTGATATGGTAGATGTTAATATACCAGAACCGATTGGCCTTAACGTAGAACCGGAAGATATACCCTTAGACATAGTTTATGAAGATAGTGATGTAATTGTGGTGAATAAGCCTCAGGGGATGGTTGTTCATCCTGCTCCTGGAGTGTATAGTGGCACATTGGTAAATGCTCTCCTATATCACTGTAAAGACTTGTCTGGAATAAATGGTGTGGCTAGGCCAGGAATAGTTCATAGAATAGACAAGGATACTTCAGGAATATTGGTGGTAGCTAAAAACGATAATTCTCATAATAAACTTGCAGAGCAGTTAAAGGACCATTCTATGACAAGAACATATGTAGCTTTAGTAGAAGGTATAATAAAGAAGGAGGAGGGCACTGTAGATGCTCCCTTAGGAAGACATCCTGTAGATAGGATAAAAATTGCCGTAGTAAAGGACGGCAGGAGAGCTGTTACCCACTATAGGGTATTAGAAACACTAAAAAATAATACACTTATAGAATGTAGGTTAGAGACTGGAAGAACTCACCAAATAAGAGTTCATATGGCCTATATTAGTCATCCTTTAATAGGTGATCCGGTATATGGACATAAAAAGCAGAGATTTAATCTTGAAGGACAAATGCTCCATGCTAAAAAGCTAGGATTTATACACCCAACTACGGGAAAATACATAGAGTTCCACTGTGATATACCAGAACATTTTAAAAGAGTATTAGATATATTGAGAAAAGAATTGAAATAGCTAAAAGTCTGTGATACAATTATAGAAATATTGTTGTGTTAAAAGATGAATTAGTTTTTAATGGAAAAATCCTTTAAATGATCCAGTGAGGTCATAAGGCGGTTGATTAAGGCTAAATAGGCTTATTACGCCCATGCTCACTGAGCATGGGTTTAATTTTGCAATAAAGGTAAATTTTATAGCAAAATATAGGCTTTAAAAATAATTTACAGGAAAAAGGAGGAAGTGTATATGCAGAATCTTAAAGCCACTATACTAGATGAAAAAGGCATTCAAAGAACCCTCACTAGAATTTCTCACGAAATAATTGAGAAAAACAAGGGTATTGAGGATGTAATACTAGTAGGAATAAAGAGAAGAGGGTATCCTCTAGCTCAGAGAATTGCTAAAATAATAGAGCAAATTGAGGGTACTAAGGTTCCAGTAGAAAGTGTAGATATAACTCTTTACAGAGATGACTTGAGCAAATTAGGAGAGCATCCTATAGTTAAGGATGGAAACCTAATTAATGTAAAAGACAAGAAGGTTATATTAGTGGATGATGTGATTTATACTGGAAGAACAGTTAGAGCAGCAATTGATGCAGTTATACATTCAGGACGACCTAAAATGATACAATTAGCAGTTTTAGTTGATAGAGGACATAGAGAGCTTCCTATACGATCAGACTATGTAGGAAAAAACATTCCTACATCAAAAGGGGAGATTGTATCAGTAGAAATTAAGGAATTTGATGATTGTGATTCAGTAAAAATCTATGAATTATAGTTTTAAGCTGCTACAAGTATTAAATAGCAAACTTTTAAAATAGTCCTGAGAGGCTATAAAAGGAGGAAGAAAAAGTGAAAAATTTTGTAAACGTCGAAGAAAGATTACCTATAGGAGTTACTATTCCCTTGAGCTTACAGCATCTCTTTGCCATGGTGGGGTCAACTATCCTTGTGCCTATCATTACTGGTATGAGTCCGTCTATTGCACTTTTCTGCAGTGGTGTAGGAACTCTGCTCTATATATTATGTACTAAGGCCAAGCTTCCAGCATTTATAGGATCATCCTTTGCATTTATAGGACCGATGCTAGTAGCTTCTAAAAATTATGGTTCAGGAGCTATGTTTTCAGGAGTCATCGCTGCCGGTATGGTATATATACTAGTGGCTATTATTATTAAGTTTTGTGGTATTAGTTGGCTAAGGAAGGCATTACCACCGGTAGTAGTCGGTTCCATTGTTATAGTTATTGGATTAGGACTAGCAGCTGTTGCAGTAAATTGGTCAGGCCTAAATTCCTCATATACAACAACGGCAATGGATAGTGTACCAAGGTGGGCTTGGATAACAGTATCTATGGTTACCCTAGGTGTAGGTATACTAGGAACTATGTATTTTAAGGGTTTTTTAGGAGTAATACCGATATTAATATCAATGCTAACTGGATATATGACTGCGCTAGTTCTTGGAGTTATACCTGAAAGCGCTATACATTCTATTATAAATGCAGAGTTACTAAGACTTCCAGCCTTTACAGCGCCTGAGTTTAATCTAAACGCTGTAATGCTTATGGCACCAATATCCTTTGTAACGTTAGCAGAACATATTGGACATGTTTATGTTACAAATAATATAGTAGGAAGAGACTTTACCAAAGAACCAGGACTTCACAGATCTATATTAGGAGACGGTGTGGCTACTATGTTTGCAGGACTGGTTGGAGGACCTCCCAATACAACTTATGGAGAAAACATAGGGGTTATGGCAATAACCAGGGTATATAGTGTATGGGTAATAGGTGGAGCAGGAATTATAGCAATTTTACTTTCCTTCATAGGTCCTATAGCAGCTATAATTGAAAATATGCCAATGCCTGTCATGGGTGGGGTTAGTATACTGCTTTTCGGCATAATAGCTTCATCTGGATTTAGAATATTTGTAGAGGATAAAATTGATTTTGGAAAGAAAAAAAGTCTGATATTAGCCTCAGTAATAATAGTAGTGGGAATTGGCGGTGCTGCAATAAAGTTCACTGTTAATGGTTCAGAAGTAGAAATTGCTGGAGTTGCACTAGCTACTATAGTTGGAATTGTACTAAATTTAATTCTTCCAGAGAAGAGTACTACAGAAGATCAGTTTGCTGGTGAAGAAGATACATCTATTAGCGATTCAGAAGAAAAAGTAGCATAATTTTACTAAAAAGTCTCTAAAACTTCATTTGGGAGTTTTAGGGACTTTTATATTTATCACTAATTTTAGTTAGACAAGGTTTTAGCTCTAGCGAAAAAATAAGAATTTTATATTTGAAAAAAACAAAGTTATGGGTATAATAAGTTTAGTATATATTAAAATGGAAAAAACATGAGAGTAAAGGTATATAAAGCAACTCTTAATTAAATGAAAAAGGGAGATAAATAAATGGAATACACACTAATTGCAACAGCAACTTTTGGATTAGAATCTATAGTAGCAAGTGAGTTGAAAGAACTTGGTTATGATGATTTGAAAATAGAAAATGGGAAGGTAACCTTTCAAGGAGATGAAAGGGACATAGTAACCTGTAATATGTGGCTTAGAACTGCAGATAGAATACTAATAAAAATGGCGGAATTTAAAGCTGTAACCTTTGAAGAATTATTTCAGGGAACTTTAGCTGTGGATTGGGGAAGTATAATGCCAGTAGATGCTTTTATGCATGTAGAAGGTAAATCAGTAAAGTCTACTTTATTCAGCGTGCCAGATTGCCAATCTATAGTTAAAAAGGCCATTATAGAAGGAATGAAAAGAAAGTATAAAAGAGATTGGTTTAGCGAAGAAGGACCTAGGTATAGGGTAGAAGTAGCACTGTTAAAGGACATAGTAACTTTAACTCTAGATACTTCCGGCACAGGGCTTCACAAAAGAGGATATAGAGAGAATGCCGGCGGGGCACCTATAAAGGAAACCTTAGCCGCTGCATTGGTACTTTTAAGCAAGTGGGAGCCATCCAGGTTACTTGCAGACCCTATGTGCGGTTCAGGAACTATACCTATTGAGGCTGCTCTCATAGGCAAAAATATTGCACCGGGATTAAATAGAAGCTTCATATCAGAACAATGGGACATTATTCCAAAGAGTATATGGGAGGAAAGTAGAAGATTTGCTAAGAATGCTGTAAACAATAAGGAATTTAAAATAATGGCATCAGATATGGATGGAAGAGTTATAAGAACCGCTATGGAAAATGCTAAAAAAGCAGGTGTAGATGAATATATAAGCTTTCAAAAGATGCCTATGCAAGACTTTAGCTCTAAAAAAAGATATGGTTTTATAATAACTAATCCTCCTTATGGTGAGAGACTTGGAGAGGTTAAGCAGGTAGAAGCTTTGTATAAGGATATGGGAGAAGTTTTTAGTAGATTAAAGGATTGGTCTTACTTTGTAATTACCGCCCATCCAGAATTTCAGAAGCATTTTGGAAAGGATGCCGATAAAAATAGAAAACTTTATAATGGAAGGTTAAAGTGCTACTATTATCAATATTTGGGACCAAAGCCGGAGAAAAAGTTTTATGAATAATATAGTTTATATAAAATAGATAGACTGTATGGATAATCCATACAGTCTATTTTTTTAAGCAATATTTTCTTTTATATTTTTACCAGAATCAGATTTTACTACTACTGAAGCTATAATAAATGCAGCTACAGCTGGTATAAGCCAAGAGAAACCTGCCTTTGCTAAAGGAATAGCGTTAACTATACCGCTTATAAATCCTATCTTATTAGCAGTTAAAAGATTGATAGTGTCAAGAACACTTACTACTAAAGTTACGTAAGTTGTAATAGCAACAATTTTATCGCTTTTAACTTTCTTTCCTAATAATGTCATAATTATTAGAACAATTACTATAGGATATAGTATTTGTAAAACAGGTACTGCAAGAGCAACTATTTTATCAACGTTTTGTGTAGCTATTACACCACTGACTAAAGATATAAGTATTGCAAAAACCTTGTAAGAAACTTTGCCTTTAGTAAGCTTTGAGAAGAACTCTGCACCAGTTGAAACTAAACCTATTGCTGTAGTTAAGCAGGCAAGTCCAACTGCAAGACCAAGTATTACACTTCCTATGCTACCTAAGTCTAGTTTAACTATTTCAGTAACTAATGTAGTTCTAGCTATATCTGCTGGGAATAAAGTACTTGTTTGGCTTCCAAGGTAAGTAAGTCCACCATATACAAATGCAAGACCAGCTACAGCAACACCAGCTGATTTTATTGTCATCATCATGACATCTTTAGGAGTGCTGTATCCCTTTGATCTTACAGATGTAAGAATCATAGATGCAAATATAACTGATGCCATGGCATCCATTGTTTGATAACCTTCTAATAGTGAGCTTGAGAAAACGTTTTTATAATCTGTAGCTACAACTGGTCCAATAGGATCAATAATTCCTTTAACTATTATAATAGCTAACATAACTAAAAGTGCTGGTGTAAGAATCTTACCTATATCATCAATAAGAGATGATGGTCTAAGAACGAAAAATAGTGTAATACCAAAATAAACTATAACGGATATAATTGGTGACACTGAAGGGAATATAGGATGTACCCCTAATTCAAAAGTTGTTGCGGCAGTTCTAGGTATTGCTAGCATCGGTCCTATTGCTAGTATTAAACCTATAGTAGCAATTACTGAAAAGGTCTTACCAACTCTATTTGCCATGTCTTCAAAAGAACCGTTGATCATTGCACAGGCAATTACACCACTAAGTGGTAAACCAACTCCTGTTATTAAAAAACCTATAATAGCTGTACCATAGCTAGCACCAACGGCTTTACCTAGATATGGTGGAAAAATGAGGTTTCCTGCTCCAAAGAACATTGCGAAGAGTGCGAAACCAATGACTAGTGCATTTTTTGTTGAATTTTTCATGTTTGGTTACCTCCAATTAAATAAAATTATTTAGTAAAAAATTTAACTAATAAAGAGTGAATAAGAAATTAAGGATTATGAATTATTTAATTTATTGTCTTTATATAATATTCTGTAAATATGAATAAAATCCTTCTAAATTAATAAAAATTTTAAAAAAAATATATATTTATAGTATTCGTAAATAGATTAATAATATTTAGTGGTAATTTTAAATAATTTGTAATTTTTTGCGGAAATCTAAATTAAAAACATTTAAAATTGTTAGATTATTAAGAATTGAGTGTCGTTAAAAATTTAACACAATGATAAATTTCATAAATTATGGTGTTGAATATTCAGTCATTTATAAATATTTGAATTAATTGTATCTAGAATGAGAAAAAATTGCAATGTATAAATAATATTAATAAAGGTAAATGATGGAGAGAAAGAGAATTAAGATACAACATTAATCATATGTGGATATGAAATTGTTATGTTAGTAATATTAAAATGAAAAAAATAGGAAGAGACTCTTTTCCTGTAGAGTCTCCTCCTATTTTAGTTTATTTGTTCTAGCTGTGGTTTTTCTGGATTTACGTAAATAGTTTTATTTGTATAGTAGATTACCATTCCTGGCTTTGAGCCACTTGGCTTATGTACATTTTTAATCTCAGTGTAGTCTACAGGAACTTTAGTAGAATCCTTAGCTTTACTATAGAAAGCAGCTAATAACGCCGCTTCTTCTAAAGTTCTGTTTGGTATATTGCCAAAGTTCTTTACTATAACATGAGAACCAGGTATGTTTTTAGTATGCATCCATAGATCTCTTTTATCGGCAAACTTTAGGGTTAAATAGTCATTTTGAAAATTATTTTTTCCTACATAGATCTCTATACCATCACTAGATATGAATTTCATAGGCTTTGATGGTTTAGGTTTTTTATTAGAGGTTTTTTTAAACTTGATGTAGCTAGTTTCCATTAATTCCCTTTTAATCTCTTCTATGCTTTCATAATCCTCTGCGTTTTTTATATTCGTTAATACGGAACTTAAATAGTCTATCTCTTGCTCTGTTAACTCTAACTGAACTTTTGCAGATTCTTCCGCTTTTTTAAATTTATTGTACTTTTTAAAGTAGTGCTGAATGTTATCTGTTGGCGTTTTATCTTTATCAAGTTTAATAGTTATGCACTCTAAATCTTCACTATAGTAGTTTTGGACAGAGGCAGAAGTATCACCTTTTTTTAAGCTGTATATATTAGCTGTTAAAAGTTCTCCATATAGCTTATACTTATCTTTATTTTGACAGTCTTTCAAAGTATCCTCTAAAATATGTACTTTTTTATAGCATCTATCTAAATTAATATTTACCAGCTTTTGTAAGTCGGCACTTTTATTATTAAGTCGATCTGCCTTATCTTTTTCATAATAAAAATCTTCTAGAAGCTCTGAAGGAGAACTAAAAACCTTCACAGTATAATCCTTTAGGTAATTAAGTTTCTCGCAGTAGAAATCCTTTATAATACCCTCTATAGAATAAGATCCAAAGAAAAACTGGTTACTTTCAATTTTGTTGAAGATTTCCTTGGAAAACTCAAATATAAAATCAAGATTTTCTTCTGTAAAAGCGTCTACAGTATTTAATCTATATAAAATTTCCTTGGAAAACTGGGAACTTACTCCTGTAAATATTTTGGAAAAAAAGTTATTATCCAGTCTAAGATTATTTTCCTTAATATAAGATATAAAATCTTCTTTTGTATAATTAAAAGGGTTTAATTTTGGTGAACTAGGAGGAAAGGTATATTTTATCCCGGGATAAAGGCTTCTTACAGTATTTATTTCTGGTGTTATATGTTTTATACTGTCCATGGTAACATTATCTCTTTCACGAACCAGAGAAATATTACTATGTTTCCCCATAATTTCTATTATTAATGTATATATGCTATTAAAACCTAACTCGTCAGAACTTTCAAAGTCTATAAAAACCACTCTATCTGTACCTAATTGCCTTATGTTTACAATTCTACCAGTGTTAAGATGCTTTCTTAAAACCATGCAAAACATAGGAGGCTGCATAGGATTTTGTTTGGCTATTTTTGTAAGATGTATTTTAGGATAAACAGAACTTGAGCTAATTAACAATTTATAGGTTTTTCTTTCATTCTTAATAGATAAAATTATTTCATCTTTTTCTGGCTGATTTATTTTATCAACTCTACCATTTATCAGGCATCTTTTCAACTCTTCTATAATGCTATGTATAAAAATTCCATCTAAGGCCATGGATATCATCCTTTCTTACGTCTGTTCAGTTTAATCTAGTTTATTTATATAGTTTAAACTAAAAAATAAAATATATAAATCTAGTAAAAATTATATCATTTTAAATTTTTAAAATAAAGTTAAATAATTTATTGATTAAACTTTATCATAGTAGTACACTTATTTTGAAGTTTATAAAATTGTAAAACTTATCATGGGAAGGGTGGAGAATTTTGATGAAATTTACTAAAATGCATGGCAATGGAAATGATTTTATTGTTATAGATGATAGAAAAAAGGAATTCCTAGGAAAAGAAAGAGAGTTGGCTAAGGAACTATGTAATAGGAATTTTGCAATTGGTGGAGATGGAATACTAATAGTTAGAGAAAGTGACACTGCTGAAACTGAAATGATCATAATTAACGCTGATGGATCTTATGCTGCCATGTGTGGAAACGGAATAAGATGTTTTGCAAAATATGTATGGGATGAGAATATAGTAAGGAATAATCGTATAAAAATTCAAACTGGCGATGGAATAAAAGAAGCCTTTTTAAAGGTAGAAGATGATAAAGTGAAAGAAGTTAAAATATATATGGGTAAGGCTTCTCTTAAAATAGAGGATATACCTGCAAAATTTGAGGAAGAGCTAATAAATAAACAAATAAAAATAAATGGTAGAGAATATAATATAACAAGTATGCTTATGGGTGTGCCTCATACAGTTATATTTGGAAGCCTCGATAACTGTGATGTAAGTGAAGGTAAAAGTATTGAAAAATACGATATCTTCCCTGAAGGAACAAATGTTAACTTTTGTGAAGTTGTAAGCAAAAGTAAAGTCAAAGTTAAAACATGGGAAAGAGGAGCAGGACCTACATTAGCTTGTGGCACTGGAAGTTGTGCTGCTGTAGTAGCTTCCAATAGATTAGGATTTACAGATGAAAAAGTAGAAGTTGAGGTTCCTGGAGGAAGGCTTGTAATAGAAATAGAAGAAGAGGGAGTGTATATGACGGGACCAGCAGTAGTTTCTTTTAAGGGTGAATATAATCTATAAAGGGGAATATTAAGGTTAAATGAAGACTTTTATAAAAACCACATTTTTTATAACCTTTTTTTTAGTGTCCTTAGTTCTCACTGCTTGTAGTGAAAAAGAGAGTGAGACCTCCATGGTGGTTAATATTCCACGGTACTCTAAGGTTACTGCTATAGAAAATTTAGATAGTAGTGCTAATGTTTTTAAAATAGAAAATAGAGGCTTATATAAAATAGGAGTTGTAGAAGACTTAAATGAGATGGTATACAGCATTAAAAATTCAGTCTATGCTTATTCAGTTAATAAGTCTAAGGGAGAAAATTTTAATAACAACAGCATTATAATTATCAAGGATGGAAAAAAGAAGGAATTGAAGGGTTTTTATTCTGCATTAGATTTAAGATTAAGCCCTTCTGGGGATAAGTTAGCCTATAGAACATTTAAAAAAGACTCTTTAGATAGTGCAGAGGGATTAAAAATATATAATATAAAAGACAAAAAGCAAATGGTCTTAAACTCCAAGGTAATGGTATCAGGAAATTTATATTGGTGGTTAGATTCAGATAGGATTATGTACTATGGTGCTGTTGAAGGAAAGAAAAATTCAGATAATATTTATGTATATGATTTTACAAAAAACAAAGAAGAAATTTACTTAGAAGATACTAAAGGATATTGTATGTTTTTAACACCTATAAACAATAGTGTGTTTTTTCTCGGGAGAGAAGGAGATGAATCTAGGATATACTATTATGATATTCAAAGTAAAGAAACAAGAAGTATAGATAGCAATGTAGAAGAGATATATAAGGCAACAGCAGATTTAGAAAGTGGTGATATATTTTTCCTGGGAGCTGAAGAGGATAGACAACTGGCATTATATAGATTCTCATCTAAAAGCCTTAAAATAGATAGGCTAACCTACGATTTTCCTAAAAGGTTAGACTTACAATCAGAGCTGGCCTTAGATGACCAGGGAAATATCTATTTCTCTGGTATAGAAAATGAAGAAGTGCAGGATAAAAAAGACGTTTTTATGTATGATAAGAAGGAAAGGGCTATAAATCTAATATCAACCCATGAAGGTAAATATAATGTTTATAGCAGCGATAGATGGTAACGATAGCTTATGAGGTTACATTTAGTAACTTTATAAGCTTTTTTCTTTGATATTTATACTAACCTTTGATTGCTTTACTAGTCTATAAAATTAATATTGTGTTATTAACAGGATATTTTTGAAATTCCTATGTATTTTGTTTATAAGAGAAAATAATGGATATAATTCAGGATAAATATAGATAGGAGATTAGGTGAGTATGTTAAAGGTTCGGAATTTGCAGACAATAAATTTAGAGGAAACAGCTATTGATGTTGAAGCAGTAAAACTTATACCAGAGGATATAGCTGTAAGTAATTGTTTAATAGCTTTTAAACAAAACAAAGACAACTTGTGCATTGCTGTTAATAGAAATCTAGATATATTTTTATATGAAGAATTAAAGTTTATTACTGGGAAAAGTATTGAATTTTTTTACTCATCAAAGCACTGTATAGTAAATGCGGTAAATTCCTATTACTGCAAAAACAGTGTACAAAGTGTTGTAAGAGCAATTGAAGAAGAAAAGGACTCTAATACAAAGGAAAAAAAATTCTCCTTCAAGGAAGAAGAAAGTTTACAGCAGTTTCCCATAGTAAAACTTACTAATCATTTAGTTAATAGCGCTATATGTAAGAATGCCAGCGACATACATTTAGAACCTTTTCAGGATCAGCTTTTAGTAAGGTTTAGAGTTGATGGCATTATGATGGAGTTTTTGTCAATTCCACTGGATATATATCCACATATTTGCACTAGACTAAAAATTATGGCTTCCCTAAATATCGCAGAAAAAAGAGTTCCTCAGGATGGAAAGATAGAGTTTGTTTATGATAATGCAAATTATGATTTAAGAATTTCAACTCTTCCAACTGTATATGGGGAAAAGATAGTTGTGAGAATCCTATATAAATCTGAAGGGCTAAATTCCTTAAGTTCTCTTGGGTTTTCTGATAGGGATGAAAAAGATATCAAATTCATGCTAACAAATCCTCATGGAATATTGCTTGTTAGTGGTCCTACAGGTAGTGGGAAAACTACTACTTTATATTCAATGCTTCAAACTTTTAATAAGAAGGAAAAGAACATTACAAGTATAGAAGATCCAGTGGAATATACTGTAGACAATGTAAACCAAGTAAATGTTAACAATAAAATAGGCTTTAGCTTTCCAGAGGGGTTAAGGAGCATTTTGAGACAGGACCCGGACATAATAATGATAGGAGAAATTAGGGATGAGGAAACAGCACAGATAGCTATTAGGGCAGCAGTAACAGGGCATCTTGTTATTAGTACAATCCATACAAATGATGCAGCTGCAGCGGTGCTTAGGCTTAAAGATATGGGAGTGCCATCATATTTTATCGAGGATGCTGTAATAGGAATTATAGCCCAGAGGCTAGTAAGAAAAATATGTACATTTTGCAAAAAAGAACACTCTCCCACAGAGAATGAAAAAGAATATCTAAACCTAGATACTGAAAATAAGTTATTTAAGGGGGAAGGCTGTAATAATTGCAGCGGTACAGGATATAATGGGAGAACTATAATTTATGAATTAATAGATTTTAGAGAATTGAGAAAAAAAGGCTTTAAGCTTAAGGACTCAGCAGAAGAGTTAAGAAAGTTTAGTTTCAAAGAAGGTATAGGCTCCATAAGAGAAAATTGTGAAATGCTTGTAAAAGAAGGGATAACCACCTTCGATGAACTTCTTAGGATAAACTTATAAATATTAAGGAGATGAAAAAAATCTTTAGGTACGAAGCAGTAAACCTTCGGGGAGAAAAAATAAAGGGACATTATGATTATAGTATCGAAGAACTAAATTTGCTATTAAAGAAAAGGGGATATTTCCTTTGCAGCGTGGAAAAAAGAAAAAAAGATTTAAAAGAAATAGGGCTAAAAAAGCCTAGTTCCCGTGATTTTAGTAATTTATGTAGAATTTTGGGTTCTATGATAACGGTTGGAATCCCTATTCCTCAAGTATTAAGCATGACGGAGGAGTTAAGCGATAATGTCTTATTAAAAAGAAGCTTAAAAGAAATTGGGAGATATGTAAGTAAAGGTCAGTCTATCTATGAAAGTATGAAAACCTTTGGAAATATATATCCGATATTTTTATTAGAAATGATTAGGATAGGTGAGGAAAGCGGCAGATTAGATTTGATATTGAAACAATTGTCGGAATATTACGAAAGTGAACATAAAATATTTACTAAAATTAAAACGGCACTTACTTATCCTTTAATTGTTTTAATCCTTTCTATCTTTGTTTCTGTATTTTTAATGGTTAAAATAGTACCTCAATTTATAGATATATTAAATTTAACCGGTGGAGAAGTTCCTTTCATAACTAAGGTAGTTCTGTCTGTTTGTAGTTTTTTTAAGAGGAATTTTTTAGTTATAAGTTTTACCAATCTTATAATCATTATTTTAATACTGAGGTTTAGCAAAACATCTACAGGGAAAGGCTTTATTGCTAAAGTTAAACTTACAACTCCTTTGGTGGATAGAATTTATAATAAAGCCATGTTAGCGAGATTTTCTATGGCAATGGGTATGCTCTTAAGATCTGGTATTAACATAGTTAAGTCTTTAGAGATAACTACTAGCATCTTGGAAAATAGAATTATAGAGCAGAGAATACAGAATACCATTGAACAAATAAACAAAGGAGATGGTATTCATAGTTCCTTTGTAAAGGCAAAAGTAGGCAATAGTTTGTTCTTATCTCTAGTCTATACGGGCGAGGAGGTTGGCAATTTAGACTATATGTTTTTGAAGATAGGAGAGTTGCTGTCACAGGATGTTGAACAAAGCATGAAAAAAATAATAATTTTTATAGAACCGGTGGCAATTCTAATTTTAACTATGGTTATAGGAACCTTTATTATTACAGCACTATCGCCGGTATTTAGTATTATGGATGGAATGGGTTAAAGGAATCTTTTAGTGATAAAAATTATAACAGGAGGAACTAAGATGAAGAATAAGGAAAAGGGATTTACATTAATAGAGCTTATGCTGGTAGTCTCAATTATGCTAGTGCTAATGGGGTTTATGATTCCTAAGTTTTCAGCTTATCAAAATAAGGTAAAAGAAACAAAGGCAGTTAATATCGCAAAACAAATTCAAACTGCTGCTATGGCAAGCTATGGATATAATGATGGCAAATTCATTAAAGAAGATATAACAGGTAATATAACCACACTAACTTCTCTGAAGGGAGTTGGTGTGAATGATGTGAAGGTAAATAGAGATGGACAGAGCGTAAATGTTAACTATGTCAGTGATGAAACTAAATATACTTTAACAATTGATGCTGCACAAAACACTTGTGAAGTAAGTTGTGGAACTACCACAATATTTCCAAAGACTACAAAAACAACAACAGAAAAAAGGGATTAATTTATGTATATTCTTAAACAGAGAAATAAGGGATTTACTATGGTTGAAGTGGTTCTAGTATTAGGAATAATATCTATACTTCTTACTTTCAGTCTAGTTAACCTAGGAGGATACAGAAAAATAACAAGTAAAATAGATTCAGAAATACTAAGCAATAGTATATTAAATTTTATTAATAATTCTAAGGAGTATTGCAGAGATAACAAGATTAGAGGTCATATCTATTTCAATTCTGATAATAATTCATTAAATAATTCTATGACTCTAAATTGTAGTTCTGAACAGATAAACAAACTGTTGTTTCCGGAAGGCTTTGTGCTTGAAAAAGAAAGAATGCCAGAAGAAATACTGATTGACAGCAGAGGTATAACAGCTAGTTCTTGCACTATAAAATTTAGTGATAGAGAAGGGAAAATACATGAAATAAGCATGTGTGTAGGAACGGAATATGTGGACATTAAAAACTAAGAAAGGGTTCACCATTGTGGAGGTACTATGTAGTATAACAATATTCTCAATTTTATTCATGACATCCCTTACAATTGCATTAGATTCATTAAAATTAAAAAAGTACAACTCTAAGACAGAACAGTATTCTATGTTTATGGAGGAACTTAAAAATAATATGATCTATGATACTTCTTATGAAGACCTGAAAGGTCTTCATGGAGAGGGAAAGTATTATGTAACTGAAGATAAAATAGGTAAAGGAAATATTAAAGAAACTTCAATTAAGAATATGTTTACTAGCAGTCGCCCGTTAAAGGAACCCTATCTAGTCCTTAGAATAGAAGAGGGTGATGTACTAAAAGTAAACCTAAAGCTTTATATCAAGCAATTTAACCGTTTAAGGATTATGGAGTGTGAATTTTATAAAGGAAAATATAAGAGGTAATACAACTAAAGGTTTTATATTAGTAGAAATAATGTTAGTTTTTTCTCTAATTGGAATCCTTGTTTCCATGGAGATTATTGTTGTATCTAAATATATGAGAGTTCATAGGCAGGAAATAGAAAGAAGTAGAGAGAGCTTTTATGTAAATGAGGCACTAATGCTAATTGAATATCACGTTAACAGTGCTGAGTACGTAGAAGTTGAGGAAAATAAAATTAAACTGAAAAGATTTAATGAGTCAGGATATGACTACATTAGGAAAGATAGACAGTCAGATATTATTATTTCTTATGGCTCTGAGTACTATTCAACTACTAATAATATACTTAAAAAAACTAAGGATTTTAAAGTAGAGAAAGCTGGCGGAGTCATATATATATCTATTGAGATGGATAAAGGTAGGATTTACAGGAGATGTTTAGGGTTAGAGAGATTAAAAGTAAGGGCTACATCTTAATATACACTTTAACTATTTGCAGCTTATGTCTTTTTATAGCATTAGGGTGCTATAAAATGGAGATATTGATAAAACAAAATGTTGAAAGAACGGAGAGAAATATACTTAAGATTGGCAAGGAACATAAACATAGGGAATATATTCTTACAGCACTAGATCAGCATATATATGAAAATATTAAAAACATAAGTGAAGAAGAAATAAAAAGGTTTTTTAATTCTTTAGACAACTTTTCATTAAGTTATGAAGAATCCACTGTGCAGTATAATAAAGACAAGGATTGTTTCTTAGTCCAATATTATTTGAAGGGTAAATTTTATAAGGAAGAACTTTATGAATACAGAGTTGATGGATCATCTGTTGTTTATGGGTGTATAGATTATTCTTTTCTGAAAGGAGAATTAAAATGATTGCTAAAAAAGGTATATTAGAGATATTCGAAAATCATATGAGCTATAGAGATTTATTTAGCATAAGCCTTTTACATAGAATAAATAAAAGAAGAAAAGAGGAAAGTCTAAAAATAGAGGCAGATAGCATACAAGACATCAAAATTCATGTGAGAAACAAAAACTTATTCATAGTTGTTCATGGTGAAGAAGTATATGTAAAACTTATAACGTTGCCAAAGGTGTCAAAAGAAAAGCTATATTTTATTATTAAACAGGAACTAAGGGTTAGGTTCGAAAATTTAGATAGTATAATGTTTACTTATGAAATTCTGAAAGATAACGGAAATAGTTTAGATATTATTGTATTTTGCTTAAACTGGAATGGAGTAAATTTAGTAGAAAAGTGTATAGAAACCGGCGGAGAAGTAAAAGGAATATATCCTGTACAGTTTTGTATATTGAACAGCTATAGGAATCAAATTAAATCAGAAAATTATGTACTAGTTTTCTCACTGGAAGGTAATGTTTACCTAGTAGGATATTACAAAGATAGAATAGTAGGTAATACTGTTTTAAAAAACTTCAATTTAGAAGGTCTTAAAGAAGAACTAGATATTTTTATAGTGAAATGCAACATTTTAAGTAAAGCTAAAGAGATACCTGCTATATTCTTCTTAAACTTTTTTAATAAAGAGCTAATCGAATCCTTAAGTAAAGATCATATCTGTGAGGATTTGGGGGAACTTGATAAAGAATATAGCATTAATCAAATTTTAAAATAAAGGATTTATTTAATAAAAAATATTTAAGTTACATACTAAGTTAGTATTAAATTAGTAATTATATAAGACAATGGGAGTCATGTTAAATGAACAAAGGTTTTTTCCTACCGCAATGGTATTTAGAAAGTAAACTAAACAGAAAAAGAAAAGTCATGAAACTATGTATTATGGCTATTGTCATCGTAAACATAGTTCTTACAGATTTTCTAATTATTAAACTAAACAAAGTAAAAAGTTTGGATAATAGAATCAATGAAACAAAACTTTACAACGAGGGTAATTATTCAGGTAAAAATAAAGGTGATATGAAGGAGTGCAAAACATTAGATACTTTATCTCAGGTAAATAAAATAATAGAGACAGGTATTCCTTTTAAACAAATCTACATAAAAAACAAAAAAGTAGATATTCAAATAAGCAGCGAAGAATTTAATTATATATCCTTAATAAAAAACATAGAAGAAGAGGAGGAATTTATTATAAAAAACTTAGTTCTTCCAGAAGAACAAAATAATAAGGAGATTAGAATTTCTATAGAATTAAGGTGAAGGGAAATATAAATGTATAAGAAGTATAGACTATTGCTGTTCTTGTGTATAATTTTTAATATAGTGATGATTATCGGGAATTATAAAGTTCATCAGCAATTATTGAAATATGAAGGGAAAGAGCGTATCATAGAACAACAAAATGATCAGCATCTAGTGTCAAAAAAATATGGATATAGTGACATAGTGCAGGGGTTAGGACAGTATTCCAATATAAAAATTAAAAGTTTCAACGAGCCTAAGGATAACACAGTATCAGTAGAAATTGAACTCTTAGGTAACATATATGATGAAGAGAAAACATTAAAGGAACTTAAGAACTTAGAATATTTTCATAGCATTGAAGATATTAGAATAGAAAAACATGACAATGAAGTGAGTACTGTAGTAAATGTGACTTTTATTAAGAATAGGTAATATTAATATTTGCAAATAATCACAAGTTTTGATAAAATAACATTGTTAATCTAGAAATGTAGTAATATAGTATACTTCTGAGTTAGAAATTAAAGAATAAATAAAGTAGGAATAATCCTTATAGAAATAGGAAAAATTAATATCAAAATTATACCTATATTACATTGGGGGAATTAAATATGTTTAAAAAAAGAATAGAAAAATTGAGAGAAAAAATGAAAGGCAAAGATCTCCAAGGAGTACTTTTTGTTGGAGATGCTAATAGAAATTACTTAAGTGGATTTACTGGAGATGAGAGTTTTTCAGTAATAACATTAGATAGGGCGTTTTTTATTACGGACTCTAGATTTACAGAGCAAGCTAAACAGCAGGTTAAGGATTATGAAGTTCTAGAGTATAGCAAAAATAGTACTTTTGCAGACTTTTTAGCAGAGTTAGTTGAAAAAAATGATATAAAGAAATTAGGCTTTGAAGAAGATGTAGTTTCCTTCAGTACTTACAGTGTCTATAAAAGCAAAGTAAGCTGTGAACTAATTCCTATGGAAGGAATAGTCGAAGAAATAAGAATAATAAAGGACGAAAGTGAATTAGACATTATAAGAAAAGCTGCAGAAATTGCTGATAAGGCTTTTGATCATATCATTAAATTTATTAAACCAGGAATGACAGAGAGGGAAATCGGATTAGAGCTAGAATTTTTCATGAAAAAGCTAGGAGCCACTGCATTATCCTTCCCTTCCATTGTTGCGTCAGGCGTTAGATCCAGTTTGCCTCATGGAGTAGCTACCGATAAAGTAGTAAATAAAGGGGAATTTTTAACTCTTGACTACGGATGTGTTTATGAGGGATACTGTTCAGATATGACAAGAACTCTTGTTATAGGAGAGCCTTCAGAAAAAATGGTTGAAATCTATAATGTAGTTCTGGAAGCTCAGGAAAGAGCATTAAAAGCTTTTAAGCCAGGAACCCCAGCAATAGATGTAGATAAGGTTGCAAGGGACTATATTAAGGAAAAAGGATATGGAGACTACTTTGGACATGGCCTAGGTCACGGTGTTGGAAGACAAATTCACGAAGCCCCAATGGTGGGATATAGAAATGCTAAGGAGTTACAAGCTGGTATGGTAGTTACTGACGAACCAGGAATTTATATACCAGGTTTTGGCGGAGTTAGAATAGAAGATTTATTAATTATTAAAGAAGATGGAATAGAGATTTTGTCTAAATCACCTAAAGAGCTTATATGTATAAAATAATACATTAGCATATTTTTAATGAATTATACTGATATATCAGTTTTTTGAAATTTAAATTAAATAATTGTATATAATTACCTGTAAAGGTTAAAATATAAAAATGAATATATTTTGGAGGGATACATTAATGATATCAGCAGGAGAATTAAGAAAAGGAACTACTTTTGAAGATAATGGACAAGTGTATGTTGTAATAGACTTCCTTCATGTTAAACCTGGTAAAGGAGCTGCTTTTGTTAGAACAAAGCTTAGAAATGTTATAACAGGAGGAGTTACTGATACAACTTTTAACCCAACTGCAAAACTTCAAGAAGCAGTTATAGAAAGAAAAGAAATGCAATACTTGTATTCAGATGGTGAGTTATACTATTTCATGGATCAAGAAACTTTTGAGCAAATTCCATTAAACTATGAGAAGGTTGAAGGAGCTATAAAGTTCTTAAAAGAAAATATGTTTGCTGTAATTAAATTCTACAAAGGAGAAGCTTTCTCAGTTGAAGCTCCAAACTTTGTTGAATTAATGGTAACTCAGACAGATCCAGGAGTTAAGGGAAACACTGCTACAAATGTACTAAAACCAGCTACTGTTGAAACTGGTGCAGTTGTTCCAGTTCCAATATTCGTAAATGAAGGTGAAGTTATAAGAATAGATACAAGAACTGGAGAATATATGGAGAGAGTTTAAGGTATACTAATGGCAAAATAAGTTTAAGGATGTGATTTGATGAATTCTATTATCTCAAAGGTTTCCTACCTTAGCGGGTTAGTGGATGGATTAGATATTGACAAAAACACTAAGGAAGGAAGAGTCTTAGTTGAGATTGTCAACGTACTTAAGGATATGGCAGAAGAAATGTCAGATATATCTGAAGCACAAATAGATATGGAACAGTATATCGATGCTATTGATGAAGATTTAGCAGAATTGCAAGATGGCATTTATGACAACGAATATGAGGCCTATGAAGACGAAGGAAATAACTTCATCCAATTAAGTTGTCCTGTTTGTAAAGATGATATATATGTTGATAAGGAACTACTAAGTCAGAGGGAAGAGATAACATGTCCAAATTGCCATAATAAGACGCCTATTACCAATTGTCAATGCCAAGGCGACAAGTAACACCTAATAAATCTATATAAAATAGAAATACCACACTAATGGAGAAATTCATTGGTGTGGTATTTTTTATTTTAATACTTTAACTTTTTTTATTTTAATTGGAATAATTTTAGAGAAATGAAAATAGAAATTAATATAAAGAAAGGAGATGAGAAAGATAGATACAAAAGAGATATTAAATATTTTACCACAAAACATAAAAACTGCTCTAGATGATTATATTAATTTAAAGGATTTAGAAGAGATAAGAATAAGAGTAGACAAGCCGTTAGTACTACAGGCTGGCAATAGGGAAATTATTCATAAATATATTCCTAGGGCAGAGGATTTGAAAAGTATTATTCAGAGAATGAGTAGTTATTCCATTTATGCCTTTGAAGAAGAGATAAAACAAGGATATATAACTATTAAAGGTGGACATAGAGTGGGGATATGTGGAAGGTGTGTAGTGGAAGGAAACCAGGTAAAAACCATAAGGAATATTGCATCAGTAAACATAAGAATTTGCAGGGAAATCTTATTTTGTTCAGACTCAATTATGAAATTCATTTTAAGTAACAATCAGGTAATTAACACAATAATTATTTCGCCACCTAAGTGTGGAAAAACTACATTACTTAGAGATATAGTTCGTAATATATCTGACGGTATAGATAAGATAGGTCTCATTGGGAGAAAAGTTTGTGTAATTGATGAAAGAAGTGAGCTTGGTGCCTGTTACAGCGGCTCACCACAGCTTAATATTGGCATTAGAACAGACATTTTAGATGGATGCCCTAAAAGTGAAGGAATAATAATGGCAATAAGAAGTATGTCTCCGGATGTAATAGTCTGTGATGAAATCGGTACATACAAGGATATGGATAGTGTTTTAACAGCTTTAAATTCCGGGGTAAACCTAATCACTACGATACATGGATATGACATAGAGGATTTATACAATAGGCCAGTGTTTAAGGAAATTATAGAAAATAACGTTTTTAAAAGAGCTATTGTGCTTAGTAATAGAAAAGGTGTAGGTACGGTAGAATATGTGTATGATTTTGACAATAAGTCAGTAATATGGAGGGGGTAGAATGCTAAAAGTTATTGGTTGCATGATGATTTTACTTGCTTCCACTGGAATTGGATTTATATATGGTGAAAGATTTAAGAAAAGAACAAACCAGTTGAATGAACTTCGTAGATGCATACATCAGCTTCAAAATGAAATAGTGTATACTCATACTCCCCTTCCAGAGGCTATTATGGATATATCAAAAAAAAGCAACTATCCTATAAAAGATATTTTTGAAGATATATCTAATTTGCTATTTGATGGAGAAGTAGATGATGTATATGAAGCTTTTAGAAATGTATTTATAAAAAAAAGAGAAGATCTCAATTTAAAAAGAGAGGATATAAATGTAATATTAGATTTGTCCAAGACCCTTGGAGAATCAGATATAGAAGGGCAACAGAAGATGTTTGCACTGACTCTTGAGAATATAAAGAAACAGCTTAAAATTTCAGAAGAGTTGATGAGTAAGAATTTAAAAATGTATAGGTATCTTGGATTTTCCTTTGGTGCCATGCTGGTTATAATTTTAATTTAAACTCACAGAAATAAATATTTTCTGAAAATAACTTTGAATATTATAAAAAAAGGGGGCACGTATAATGTTGGATATAAGTTTAATATTTAAAATTGCAGGGGTAGGTATCATAGTAATACTCATAAACAAAGTCTTAGAGGCCAGTGGAAAAGGAGACTATGCCGTGGTAACAAATTTGGCTGGTATTTTGATAGTGCTCATGATGGTGATAAATTTAGTGAATAAGTTATTTACTACAGTAAGAACAATGTTTCAACTTTAGGAGGAAATTATGGAAATAATAAAAATTGTTGCTTTTGGCTTTATGGCATTATTTATAGTCTTGCTTTTTAAAGGTCGAAGGGATGATTTGGCGGCCCATGTAAGTATAGCAGTAGGCGTAGTTATTTTTATATTTATGATAACTAAGATTACGGCAATACTTCAGTTTATTCAACAGTTAGCTACCAAAGCTAACATTGATTTTATATACTTAACAACTGTTTTTAAAATACTTGCAATAGCCTATTTGGCATCTTTCTGCAGTGAAATATGTAGGGATGCTGGACAGGGAAACATAGGTGCTAAGGTTGAGTTTGCTGGAAAAATTCTTATCTTAGTATTGGCAATTCCTATACTTATGGCTGTACTGCAGTCAATTCTAAAGATTATGTAGGTGTTAACATGAAGAGAATAATATTGGTTTTACTTATGATTCTTATGACATGCTTTAATGTCCAAGCTTCGGAAATTAATAATAGTGCAGTAAGTACTCAACAGAATACTGAAAACGAGCAGGTGGAACGCTTTTACGATTATATTACAAACATGAAAACTAAGTACGAGCTTCTAGATGGAATTGATGCCAAGACATATGTAAAGGACTTTATAAAAACTGGGGATGGCAAAATATCAACTAAAAAGTTAGCTAGAGATTTAAGTGTATATGCATTTAGAGAGCTGGCAGCTTCATTGAAATTATTAGCTCTTTTAGTTGTCATTGCGCTTATTTGTGCACTTTTAACTAACTTACAAAAGGCTTTCACCAGTGAGAGTCTATCAAATATAGCATACTTCGCCTGTTACTCTCTTTTGATAATAATAATGGCTAAAAGTTTCTATATAGGTGTAGATACTGCAAGAACAACTATAAAAGAGATGTCAGAATTTATGACAGCTTTAGTACCAATCCTAATAATGCTTGTTGCCAGTGTAGGCGGATTTGTGGAGGCTGCTATAATGGATCCTATCATCATAGGAGCAATAACTATAAGTGCAAAAATATTTATAGATGTTATAATCCCTATAATATGTATGACCTTCGTGCTCCAATTTGTAAACAATTTATCTTCAGAGTATAAAATTGACAAGCTTACAAAGTTATTAAATCAAGTAGCTATGTGGATGCAGGGAATTATAATGACTATCTTTATTGGGATAATCACTATAAGAGGTATCAGTGCCAAGACCATAGACGAAGTTACTGCTAAGACTGCTAAGTTCGCAGTAGATAACTTTATACCGATAGTGGGAAAGAGTCTTTCAGATGCTATATCTACAGTGGCAGGGTATTCGATTTTACTTAAAAATGCTTTGAGTAGCTTTGGATTAGTAGTACTTATAGTCATTATGCTTTTTCCTATAATCAAATTATTTATTATGTCCTTTTTATTTAAATTAACAGCAGCTCTCATAGAACCAATTAGTGACAGTAGGTTAGTAAATTGCATAAATTCTGCAGGTAGTTCAATTGTCTTAGTGACATCCTGCCTTATATGTGTATCAGTTATGTTTTTCATAATGATAGCTATAATATCCACTGCTGGTAAGGTAATGATAGGAACATAAAAAGGAAATAAGCAAACATATGAAGGAGTGTGGTGAACATTGATACAAACACTTAGAGAATGGCTTATAGGTATTTGTACAGCTGTATTTTTTATTACAGCTGTAGAAATGATACTACCGGATAACAGTATGAAAAAGTATGCAAAATTTGTACTAGGATTAATCTTAATTACAGTTTTTATAAATCCAATAATTAAAATTTTTGATAGAAACTTTGATATTAATACTTATACAGCTAATGTAATGGAAAATTTTGATAAAAAGAAAACTGAAAATGACTTTAAGCAATATAAGGAAAAGAACATAAGCACAACCTTAGAGGTGTTTAAGCTAAATTTGCAATCTAACTGTGAAAAAAAGTTGAAAGAAAAGTATCCTGAGGGAAATTATAAAGTAGATGTAGAAGCTGCTTATGATAGCGAAAATGATAAGCTTACAATAAAAGATGTTAAGGTGGGAGTTAAAGATGGAGCTGTTGAAAAAGTTAAAAGAATCCAGATAGGAGGAGATAGTAAATCTGTAAACAGTACGGAGAACATAGATGCTGAAAAAAGTACAGAAATAAAGAAATATTTAAGTGATGAGTTAAAGGTATCTAAGGACATCATCCAGGTATCAAAGCTTTAAATAGCAGTAGTTAATGTTGCAGTAAGCATATAACGTTTTAAAATTGAAAGTATTATAAAACATAAATAATTATAGACAAACAGTTAACCTGTGCAAAATTTTGGACCTAATATGAAACAAAACATATAAAGTAGGATAAAAAAGATAAAAAGGAGAGGAAATGTATGGATTTGAAAAAGTTACTGGAAAAGCTCACTAAAAAAGATAGTGATACTGCTAAAAATTCTTCTGACAAGAAAATTATGGCCAACTTAGCTATAGTTGTTTTATTAGGTGTCCTAGTAGTTTTGACCTATAGTACCTTTAAAACAGCATCAGTACCTAATATGCAAACCTTAAACGCTTCTGGGGACGGCAAGGAAAATAAAACAGATAAAACTAGTTCAACAGAAAAGAATCCTAGTGATTACGAGAATGAAGTTCAAGAAAAATTGAAAGATACTTTAGAGCAAATTGATGGAGTTGGAAAAGTAGAGGTAATGGTTAGCTTTGAGACTGGAGAGGAACAGGTGCCCGCTGTTAACATAAATGATTCTACTAGCACAACAGAAGAGAAGGATACTGAGGGTGGTACTAGAAATACAACCCAAAAAAACAATGGAAGTACTGTAGTTATCACTAATGAAGGAGATAAATCCCAGCCTCTTATAGTAAAAACATATAAGCCAAAGGTTTCAGGGGTTTGCGTTGTAGCAGAAGGAGCTGAAAACAAGGTTACAGAAATTAGGATTTCAAGAGCTGTAATAAATTTATTTAATATTCCTGAAAATAAAGTTAATGTTTATCCTATGAAAAAGTAGTATATAAATAAATTTTTAAGCATATAATTTTTTAGAAAGGTAGATAGGGGGAATTAAAATGAATAAGAAACAAGCTGTGATTATTTGTACACTATTAGCTCTTATTGTTTGTGCGGGGGTGCTTGCAACAAAATTAAATAGTCCATTGTATGTAAATGGAGGGGAAACAGGAACAGGAAGTAGTACTGTATCTTTTAACAACAACGATAAGAAAAGCAGTAAGTCTCAGTTCTTTGATGAAGCTAAGTTAACACGTGACCAGAAAAGTGCACAAACATTACAAACTCTAAAAACTTTGATTGATGATAAAAATGTTTCTAAAGAGAACAGAGATGAAGCTGCTAAAAAGTATACTGAATTGGCAATGAATACTAACTATGAATCAAAGATAGAAGCAACTTTAAAGAGTAAAGGATATGAAGATGCTATTTGTTCTATAGAAGATAATAAAGTAAGAGTGATAGTTAAAGGTAAAGACAAGCTTACAGACAAAGAAACAAGAGAAATAAAAAATGTAGTTATAGGAATAGCTAAGACACAGGAAGTTGAGATTGAAACAAAACAGTAAAATAAATAATTAGATTGAACATATGTACAAGTTCTCCCTACCTTAAAGCATATTAATGAATTAGGATAGGGAGAACTTGTTATTTTGTATAGGAGAATTTAAATATTGAAAAGTTTAGAAAATGTATATTACAATAAAAACAGGGCAATATTCTATAATAAGATTAATAATAAGGACATTTTGTTTGTAAAAGAAATATCTATTTGGTATAATATAGACAAGATTACCTTTTGAATAATGTCAAAACCTAGGGGGTATAAAAATGGAAGAAAATATTAGGAATGAAATTGACATGGGTATTGTAAAGATATCCGACGAAGTAGTGGGAGTGATTGCAGGTCTTGCTACTACAGAAGTTAAAGGTATAGTTGGAATGAGTGCTAGCTTAGTTGGCGGCATAACTCAAATACTCACTGGCAAGAAAAACTTATCAAAAGGAGTTAAGGTAAGCGTAGGAGAGAATAGTGCTGCTATTGATTTATATGTTGTTGTAGATTATGGAGTAAGGATTCCTGAAGTAGCCGTAGAGGTACAGGAAAACGTAAAGAAAGCTGTTGAATCAATGACAGGACTTAACGTTTCAGCAGTAAACATACATGTGCAAAATGTTATGATTCCTAAAGCGGATGGTACTATGGAAGATATTGAAGAGTAATATTTACACCCTCTGTATTCAGAGGGTGTTTCCTTGTCCACAGTTAAACTTGAACTAGTGTAATAGTTTAAAGTATAATTATATCTAAAATGACAATAATTAATTATAGAAGAATACTTAGCCAAGTAGGAGGAAAAAATGAACAGAAGAAAATCAAGAGAATTAGCTATGAAACTGTTATTTCAAATCACAATAAATAAGGAAGACTTTAAGGATGCTATATCTAACTTAAAGGAAAATATCGAAGCAGATAGAGAAGATTTCGATGAAGAGACTGGACTACCTTTAAAGAAAGAATCTAACCCTGAAGATATTGATTTGGCAGAGGTAGATATGGAATACGTCGTAAGAGTTCTTAAGGGAGTTCAGGAAAATAGAGAAGCCATAGATAAGCAAATAGAAAACCATCTTAAAAATTGGAAGTTAAATAGAATATCTAAGGTTGATCTTACTATATTAAGAGTATGTACATATGAATTTATATATGAAGAAACTATTCCAGAAAATGTATCTATAAATGAGGCTATTGAGTTAGCAAAGAAGTATTCTGCAGATAAGTCAGCTTCTTTTATAAACGGAGTTTTAGGAAGTATGATAAAGAATAAGTAAAGTTATACATAAATATTAAGAAGGTAGAAATGATATGTATATTAAAACTTTAACCATATCTGAAATAAATAAGTACATAAAAAAAGTATTAGATAATGATTTCATATTATCTAATTCTAGCATAAAAGGCGAAATATCAAATTTTAAACTTCACAGTAGTGGACATATGTATTTTTCATTAAAAGATGAAAATAGCAAGATAAATTGTATAATGTTTAAAGGAAATTCTAGAAACTTAACCTTCCTTCCAGAGAATGGAATGAAGGTTATAGTTAAAGGACGAGTTTCTCTTTATGAGAAAGAAGGAGCCTATCAATTCTATTGCGATAAAATGGAATTAGAAGGTATAGGAGAGCTTTATATAGCCTTTGAAAAGCTGAAAAATCGACTTGAATTGGAAGGTTTATTTAAAGATGAACATAAGAAAGCTATACCTAAATATGTACAAAAAATAGGAGTTATAACATCACCAACTGGTGCAGCAATCAAAGATATAATTAATGTTACAAAAACAAGAAACAAAAGTGTGGAGATGGTGGTGTATCCAGCATTAGTTCAAGGAATTAACGCTAGTAAAGATATAATAAAGGGTATAGAAGTATTGAATAAAATAGAGGATATAGATCTTATTATATTGGCAAGAGGCGGAGGTTCAATTGAGGAACTTTGGTGTTTCAATGATGAAGAGTTAGCATATGCTGTTTATAATTCTAAAAAGCCAATAATAACAGGAGTCGGACATGAAATTGATTATACAATAGTAGATTTTGTAAGTGACAGAAGAGCAGCTACTCCTTCTCAGGCTGCAGAAATTGCAGTGTTCAGCCTTAGTCAGTTAAAGGATAAAATCCTATTTTATAAAAACAATATGAGTGGTTATGTAAGTAGAAAGCTAGCAGAAAAAAAATCTGAAATTGACATGTTAAGACATAGCCTAGAGATAAACAGTCCTACTGCATATATTGTAAATCAGTATAACAGTATTGATAGACTTAGAGAGTTAATAAATTTAAAGACAAGAGGCAAGTTGGAAAAAGAGAAAGAAAGACTTATCAGAGTTAATGCATTACTTTCAGCAAATAATCCCTTAAATATTTTAAATAAAGGATATGCGATAATTGAGGATAAGCATAAAAATATCATAAGTGAAATTCATGCACTAAAAGAAGCTGATAGCATTAAAATAATATTAAAGGACGGAGAGGCAGAATTAAGGTTAGAAGAGATTAATGAAGTGGTATAAAGGAGTGATATTTTGGCCAGAAAAAGCGAGTCTTATGAAAGTATGATGGAAAAGCTTGAAGAAATTGTAGCTGTTATGGATAGTAAGGAACTTTCTTTAGAGGAGAGTATGAAGAAATACGAGGAAGGTATAAAGCTATGCAATAAGCTTTACAAGACTTTAAATGAGGCTGAAGGAAAGATAAAATTGCTCACTGAAGAAGGACAAAAGGATTTTCAGTTAGAAAGCTAGTAAGAATGGAGAAATATAATATGGGGATAGAAAATCAAATCACAGTTGAAACCTTAAGAAGTGAAATTGACAACTGGCTTGGAAAATACTTCGAAGAGAAAGGCTCTTATAATAAAAAACTCTATGAATCTATGGCATACAGTATAAATGCTGGTGGAAAAAGAATAAGACCGTTACTTTTTATGTTAACATACATGTTGTATAAAGAAGATTATAGAGAAGTTCTACCGATATCAGGGGCAATTGAGATGATTCATACTTATTCGCTGATACATGATGATTTACCTTGTATGGACAATGATGATTTAAGAAGAGGAAGGCCTACTAATCATAAGGTTTTTGGTGATGCTATAGCGGTTCTTTCAGGAGACGGTCTTCTAAATGAAGCAATGAATATTATGTTTATGTACTGTCTAGATAAAGGCAGAAGAGAAATTGATATGTGTAGAATAATTTCAGAAAGTGCTGGAGTAGAGGGAATGATAGGAGGTCAAGTAGTTGACATCCTAAGTGAAAATACAAAAATATCAGTGGATCAGCTTTATTATATGCATAGTAAAAAGACAGGAGCTTTGATAAAGGCTTCCATATTAGCTGGAGCAATATTAGGTGGAGCAAGTAAAAGAGAATTAAAGGATTTAGACTATTTTGGCCAAAAACTTGGTTTGGCTTTTCAGATAAAAGATGATATTTTAGATATTGTCGGGGAAACAGAGATTCTAGGTAAAAAGGCTAAAAGTGACATAGATAATAACAAGACTACATTTATAACTGTTTATGGCTTAAATAAGTGTATAGAAATGTGTAATTCCCTTACAGGAGAATGCTTAGAGGTGTTAGATAAATTAAGTGGTGATACTGTCAAACTAAAAGACTTAACACTTTTTTTATTAAATAGAGAAAAGTAGTTGAATTTTATTTAAAAAGGATAGATGAAAATGTCTAATTTACTAGATAATTATAAGGATATTAATGATATAAAAAGTATGTCATTAGATGAGCAGAAGCAGTTAGCGGACGAAATAAGGTCATTTTTAATAGACAAGGTTTCTAGAACAGGGGGACACCTAGCTTCTAACCTTGGGGTAGTAGAACTTACCTTAAGCTTATTTAATGTTTTTGATTTAAATAAAGATAAACTTATATGGGATGTAGGCCATCAAGCTTATATTCATAAGATACTTACAGGGAGAAAAGATAAGTTTGAAGGCTTAAGACAATTTGGCGGTATTAGTGGATTTCCCAAAAGATGTGAAAGTGATTACGATTTTTTTGAAACCGGTCACAGCAGTACTTCTATTTCTGCGGCTCTCGGTATGGCAAGAGCTAGAGACTTAAAGAATGAAAACTACGATGTAGTAGCAGTAATAGGAGATGGAGCTCTAACAGGAGGCATGGCTTTAGAGGCGTTAAATGATGTAGGATATAGAAAGACAAAACTGATAATAATATTAAATGATAACCAGATGTCTATTGGTAAAAATGTTGGAGGAGTATCTAGTTACTTAAGCAAGTTAAGGGTAGATCCTAAGTACAATAGGTTAAAAGAAGAAATAGAATATGCTTTGAAAAAGATCCCTAACATTGGTAAAGGTGTAGCGAAATATCTTGAAAGAATAAAGAATGGTATAAAGCAGATGGTAGTACCGGGAATGTTTTTTGAGGATATGGGACTAAAATATCTTGGACCAATCGACGGACATAATATAAAAGAGGTAACAGAAGTATTATCTAAGGCTAAAAATATTGATGAGCCTGTTATTATACATGTAATAACCAGAAAAGGAAAAGGTTATGAATTTGCAGAAAAAAATCCAGGAAAGTTTCACGGCATAGGACCTTTTTATTGTAATAGTGGAGAATTATGTGTTACCTCCAGTGATACTTATTCAAAGGCCTTTGGAGACGAATTAGTCAGTATTTCGGAGAATAAGAAAAATGTAGTAGCTATAACAGCAGCTATGCGAGATGGTACTGGTCTTAAGAACTTTTCACAAAAATATCCTGATAGATTTTTCGATGTTGGAATTGCAGAACAGCATGCTGTAACTTTAGCAGCAGGTATGTCGCGAGAAGGACTAAAACCTGTATTTGCAGTATACTCTACTTTTCTTCAAAGGGCTTACGATCAAATTTTACATGATATTTGTATACAAAAGTTGCCGGTTATATTTGCTATTGATAGAGCTGGCATTGTTGGAGATGATGGTGAAACACATCAAGGAGTCTTTGACCTGTCGTATTTAACACATATGCCTAATATGACTGTTATGTCTCCAAAGTGTATTCCAGAACTTAAAACTATGCTAAGATGGTCAATGGAACAAGACTATCCTATAGCTATAAGATATCCAAGAGGTGGAGATAACTTAGGGGCTTCTTTAGAACCATTAAAGAATTTTAAATTGGGTACCTGGGAAACGTTGTATAATAAGGGGCAGATAGCTTTAGTTGCACAGGGAAAGATGGTTCAACATGCAGTTTTAGTTAAAGAAAGGCTTGAGAAGGAAGGAATAAGTGTTAGGGTTATAAACGCTTGTTTTATAAAACCTTTGGATAAAAGATTACTAGAAGATTTGGTAGAAGAAGGCGTTAACATAGTAACTATAGAGGATAACGTAATTAGAGGTGGGCTAGGTTCTTACGTACTTGAGTTTGTAAATACTTTAAATAGTAAGGTTAAAGTTTTAAATCTTGGATTTAGGGATGAATTTATACCTCATGGAAAACCAGATATCTTGTATAAGCTGCATGGATTGGATACTGAAGGAATTGTAAAAAGTATATTGAAAATAGTTTAGGGTGTGAAGGAGTTTACTATGTCAGAAATAAAAGAAAGACTGGATATTTTATTAGTTAAAAAGGGTATATTTACTTCCCGAGAAAGGGCCCGAGCAAGTATTATGGCCGGTGAGATATTCATTGATGGGCAAAGATTTGATAAATGTGGGGAAAAGGTAAAAGAAAGCGCTAATATTGAGTTCAGAGGTGAGGAACTGCCCTTCGTAAGTAGGGGAGGATTAAAGCTTGAAAAAGCTGTAAAAAGTTTTGATATAGATTTGCAGAATAAAACTTGTATGGATATAGGTGCATCTACAGGAGGATTTACAGACTGTATGTTGCAAAATGGTGCCAAAAAGGTTTTTTCTATAGATGTTGGATATGGTCAGTTTGCATGGAAGCTTAGAATAGATCCTCGAGTAGTATGTATGGAAAGAACAAATATAAGATATGTAACACCAGAGGATATAGGAGAAGCGGCGGATTTTGCAAGTATAGATGTATCTTTTATATCCTTAAAAAAAGTGGTTCCTGCTGTTATTAACTTGCTTAATGAAGAGGGAAGAATAATGGCTTTAATTAAACCTCAATTTGAAGCAGGAAGAGAAAAAGTAGGAAAAAAAGGTGTTGTGAGAGAAAAATCTACTCACAAAGAGGTAATATGCGGAATTGTAGATTTTATTAGAGAAAGTGGTTTAAGAATAATTGATTTAGACTATTCACCTATAAAAGGACCGGAAGGAAACATGGAATACCTAATTTACTTTACTAAGGAAAGAGACTATAAGGAAACAGTAGATGATAAATATATTGATGATATAGTTAACTTAGCGCATAAGGAGCTTAATGGGGAGGCACTATGAGAAATATAGGTATTAATGTAAATACAACAAAAGACCCTAATAGGGAAATGTTGCATTTAATAAAAGAAGCTATTATAAATCAAAATAACAATATTAATATCAGGGTTTATGAGGATGGTAATGGATTAGAAGAGTTAGAAGAAAAAAGTTTAGACGTAATCATTGTACTTGGTGGGGATGGAACTATTTTAAGTACTTTAAAACATATCTACAAGATAGGTATTCCGATTTTAGGAATAAATATAGGTCATTTAGGTTTTTTAGCTCAGGTTGATGGTTTAGATATTGGTTCTGCTATTAAAAGTCTCTTTGAAAATGATTATGTAATTGAAGAGAGAACAATGTTAGAATGTAGCTATAAGGAAGATGGAAAATTAAAAACTTATAGTGGACTAAATGATGTAGTGTTATATAAAGCACTTTCTTCTAGAATACAAAAATATGAAGTCTTTGTTAATGACAAGTATTATAATACCTTTAATGCAGATGGAATTATTGTATGTACGTCTACAGGATCTACTGCATATAACTTAGCTGCTGGAGGACCAATAATACATCCAGAATTGGATACAATTGCTTTAACACCAATGTACTCACAATCTCTGGCATCAAGAACTATAGTACTTGGCGGTAACAGCAAGATATCTGTTAGAGTTAGAAGAGATAACGAAAGTGTTTTTTTATCTGTAGATGGTCAAGAGTGGATAGAAACTGATAGCACAAAAACAATTGATATATGTAGATCCAATTATACATGTAAATTAGTAAAGTTTGAAAGTAATGATTACTTTACTACTTTAAGAAAGAAAATTACCTATAGAGCAAAGGAATGTGAAGGTGAAATATATGAAAGTAACAAGACACGCTAAAATACTTGAATTAATAAATTCCAAGGATATAGAAACTCAGGAGGAACTTGCAGAAGAATTGAGAAGCAGCGGTATGAATGTTACTCAAGCAACTGTATCTAGGGACATAAAAGAATTAAAACTTATAAAGGTTTTGTCAGATAGCGGTAAATATAAATATGCAACTATTATGCATACTGAAAACTTTTTATCAAACAAGCTAGTAAACATTTTCTCTCAAACAGTTATTGCTGTTGAGAGTGTTGACAAGTTCGTCATTTTAAAAACTATATCTGGTTCCGCTTCTGCAGCAGCAGAGGCTATTGATTCTTTAAATTTTGAAGGAATAGCAGGTACCATAGCAGGAGATAATACTATTTTTGTACTTGCAAGGGACAACGAAAAGGCTCAAACAATAAGCCAAAAGATGAAAAAAATGATTGCACAGTAGGAGGCTTTTATTCATGCTTCTTCAATTAAACATAAGAAACTTTGCGTTGATAGAGAATTTAACTATATCTTTTGAAAATGGCTTTAATGTGCTTTCTGGTGAAACTGGCTCTGGTAAGTCGATATTAATAGATGCTGTAAATTATGTGCTTGGCAGCAAGTTCAATAAAGATTTAATTAGAACAGGAGAGAATAAAACTTTTGTTGAAGCTATTTTTTCACTAGAAAACTCTAAAACTTATGAAATGCTTAAGGAATTAGATATAGAGGCAGAGGATTTGGTTATAATAAGCAGGGAAACCTTTCAAACTGGTAAGAGTATAACAAAGGTTAACGGAAAATCTATTTTGTTATCAGCTCTTAAGACAATAAGTGGCACTTTATTAGACATCCATGGTCAGCATGAAAATCAGAACTTATTAGCTCCTGAAAATCATATTTCCTACATTGATAATTATGGAGAAAACAGAATTAAAAGCATATTAGAAAATTATAGAGAAATATATAATAAGCTGAACACAGTAAAGAATAAGATTTTTGAGCTGACTGGTAAAGATGGAGAAAGAGAAAAACTTATAGACTTTCTCAAATATCAAATAGATGAAATAAATGCTGCCAACTTAAAAGCAAATGAAGAGGAAGAGTTAGAAGAAAAATATAAAGTCCTTTCTAATGCAGAAAGGATAAATAAAACACTAAATGTGTGCTATTCAGCTTTATATAATGGTACTGATAATTCTCAATCTATATATGACAGTTTGGGAACTGTTATTAAGGAACTTTCTTCATTAGAAAGTAGTTTTCCAAAGGTTAAAGATATATGCAATTCTCTTCAAGATGCTTATTATAATATAGAGGGAAGTATAGAACAGATCAGAAGTATAAAAGAAAATATATACTATGATGAGAATGAGTTAGAATATATAAATAGTAGAATATATCAAATAAATGGGTTTAAAAAGAAATATGGAAAGAATGTACGAGAAATTCTTCAATATAGAGATAATATTAAGAATCAATATGAAGAATTAATAAATAGCAGTGAAATTATCGAAGAACTAAAAAGAGAGCAGAATAGGCTGAAAGACGATTTAAAGGTTATAGGTTATGAGCTCCATAAAGAGAGAAGCTGCATAGCAGAAAACTTAGAAGTAAAAATAAAGCACGAATTGGATTTTGTAGGGTTAGAAAAAAGTGTATTTAAAATTCTTGTAGATATGGAGGATAAGTTTAACACTAATGGTATGGATAAGGTACAGTTTACAATATCTACAAACCCTGGTGAACCATTAAAGTCTCTTGAAAAGGTTGTATCTGGTGGAGAACTATCTAGAATAATGCTGGCACTAAAAACTGTCTTCGTAGACAAGGATCAGATTCCTTCTGTCATATTTGACGAAATAGATACTGGAATAAGTGGAAGAATTGCACAATGTGTAGCAGAGAAAATGTACTCTATATCCAAAAAGCATCAGGTATTTTGTGTTACACATCTCCCACAAATTGCATGTATATCTGATATGCATTATTGGGTTTCAAAAGAGATAAAGGATGAAAAAACTTACACTAGAGTAAGAAAAATGAATGAAGAGGAAAAGGAATATGAGATAGCTAGAATGATTGGAGGTTCTCAAGTTACAAAGCTTACCCTTGAACATGCTAAAGAACTTATAAAAATGGCTGATACAAAAAAAATTCAATTAAAACAGGATATTTCCTAAAGACTGTAATTATTTGCAGTCTTTTTTTGTTTTATAATAAATAATTTTTATAATTTAAAAGAAAACTATATTTATGTTAATAATTAAAGTTTAACAAAATTTTGGTGCTAAAAACAAAGTATTAACTTTAAATGAAACTTTATGATAGCATAATAAAATATCTAAAGGGGCAACTTAAAAACATAAAAATGCTATAAGAACAGGAGGTAAAAGTATGGGCAAAAAAATCAGAAACATTCTATGCTGGATAACTATCCCTATCCTGTTAATAACATTAGTTGCCTATTATAAAATTCAAAATATACCTACCACTATTTTTATTCGAGAAGGTCAAAATTTAAAGTCTGATACATTAGTAAAGGTATGTGAAAAAAATAATAAGGGATTTAGAAACATAATAGAAAAAGATACAAAAGCAAGTGTTAACGTACTTGGCGTCTTTCCAGTAAAATCTGTATCAATTAAAGCTGTTAGCAATGATATTGTTTTATATCCAGGAGGGCAGCCAGTAGGAGTAAAATTAACTACAAAAGGAGTTTTGGTAGTAGCCCTATCAGATATTAAAACTGATAAAGGAAAAATAACAAGTCCGGCAGCATTAGCTGGAATACAAATAGGTGATAATATAGTAAAAATAAATGGGGTAAATATCAAAAATGCAGAACAAACCCAAAGTGAGATTAATAATTCAGAAGGAAAAGAATTGAAAATTACAGTTGAAAGAAAAGGACAGCAGTCAGAAAAAATTGTTAAGCCTGTTAAGAATGAGGAAGATAAAAACTACAAAGTAGGATTATGGGTAAGAGATTCCACCGCTGGAGTTGGAACCTTAACTTTTTATGATGAAAAAAGTGGAATGTTTGCTGCTCTAGGCCATCCTATTACTGATGTAGATACAGGAACTATTCTTAATATTGATTCTGGAGAAATAGTACCGTCTTCAATAATATCAGTTAAAAAAGGATTAAGAGGAAATCCAGGGGAGTTAAAAGGAATATTTATTGATGAAGACTCAGTTTTAGGCAAAATATATAAAAATACAGAGTGTGGTGTTTTTGGTAAAAGTAATAGTAAATTATCAAATAAACATTATAAGCCCATGAAAGTAGCACTTAGAGATGAAATAAAGGAAGGGCCTGCTAAGATATTAACAACTGTAGATGGTGAAGAGCCAAAATATTACGATATACAAATAGAGAAGTTACTGTCCCAAGATACGCCAGGTCCAAAGAGTATGGTGATAAGAGTTACAGATCCAAAGCTTATTGAAAAAACAGGTGGAATTGTTCAAGGAATGAGTGGAAGTCCTATAATACAGGATAACAAAATAGTAGGAGCTGTAACCCACGTTTTAATTAACAAACCGGATGTGGGATATGGTATTTATATAGAGTGGATGCTTAAGGATGCTAATATTTTAGCAAAATAAAATAGCAAAAAAATAAGAATAAAAAAACAAAAAATTATAAAAAGTTAAAATATAAGTAAAAACTATGGTAAAATACAGGTAAATCATTGTATAATAGAAGATAGCATAAAGATATGCTGTCTTCTATTTGAGATTTTATTAAAAATTTTTGTTTGAAAAAAGGATTTGAAATTCTTTTGTCGAATGTATTATTGTAAAGATATGGGAATTAATAAAATAAAGGGGAGTAATAAATATGGAAGAATCAAAAATAAGTGTAATTATTGCAGATGATAACAAAGAGTTTTGTAATATTCTCAATGATTATCTTTTAAATCAGCGAGATATTGTTGTTACAGGAATAGCTAAAGATGGAGTAGAAGCTCTAAAACTTATCGAAGAAAAGAAGCCGGATTTAGTGGTATTAGATATTATTATGCCTCACCTAGACGGACTTGGTGTTTTAGAAAGATTGAATAGTATGGATATAAATCCTATTCCGAGAATAATAGTGCTTTCAGCTGTTGGACAAGACAAAATTACACAAAGAGCTATTACACTTGGGGCAGATTATTATGTAGTTAAACCTTTTGACATGGATGTATTTACTAAAAGAATTAGAGAGATGTTTAATAATACTATAAGTAGTGGAGGAGAAGCAAAAAAGAGTATTTCAATAATAGATACTACAGAAATAAAATTTGCTAAGAATGAACCTACTAACTTAGAACAGGAAATAACCAATATTATACATGAAATAGGAGTGCCAGCCCATATTAAAGGATATATGTACCTAAGAGAAGCAATAACTATGGTAGTGAATAATATGGAACTTTTATCAGCAGTTACAAAGGAGTTATATCCTAATATAGCTAAAAAGTACAACACTACAGCAAGTAGGGTAGAAAGAGCTATAAGACATGCAATTGAAGTAGCATGGTCAAGAGGTCAAGTGGAAACAATAAATAAGATATTTGGATATACAATACATAACGACAAAGGCAAGCCAACAAACTCAGAGTTTATTGCTATGGTTGCAGATAAATTAAGATTAAAAAATAAAGTTAGTTAACATAAAAAAATCTTCTTATTGATGTGAAAAGGTAAAAACATAATAAGAAGATTTTTTGTTACATACTATCATATAGTTGTATTAGTAAAAGGTATTAGATTAATAATAGTAGTATTATTATGAGTTTAAATTTTTAAAATATAAAATTCTAAAATTATTTATATTCACATAGTATTTAACAAGGAAGGTGATAAAATGAAAGTAGAATTAGATATGGAGGAAATTAAAAATATAGAAAATTTAATTGTAAGCAGAATTAATGAACTTAGAGATAAAATTGTAGACGATGCTGATAAAGAAGAGGAATTAAGGGAAATTATAAGATATTATAAAAAGTTGATAGAAAAAATAAATGATCAAAGAGATCTAAAGCATTGATAGAAATATCAATTGTTATATTCATGAGAAATTAGGTGTTATAGGATGAATTTTTAGCATACCCTTAGGTAAAAAGCCTAAGGGTATTATAGTTGGGTTTAGTTTAAAACAGAGTTATATTAATGTTCCTTTAATTGACAATTATACTTTGAAAGTATAGAATTAATATAAATTAAGATTTAGTTATAGGACTATATCATGTGGGAGGTGTAAAAGTGGATTTTTTTGAAAACACTATAGAAAGTAAAAATATATATAAAGGTAAAATAATAGATGTAAATGTCCATACAGTAGAGCTTCCAAATGGAAAAATATCAAAGAGGGAAATTGTAAATCACAGTGGTGGTGTAGCAATAATTGCTTTTAAGGATAAAGATACAGTACTCCTAGTAGAACAATTTAGAAAACCAATAGAGGGAACTCTTTTAGAACTTCCTGCAGGAAAAATCGAAAAGGGTGAAGATATTGAAATTTGCGGTATAAGAGAACTTGAAGAAGAAACAGGATATAAGGCTAAAGACTTCAAATACTTAGGGAAAGTAGTTACAAGTCCAGGTTTTTGCGATGAGTATATCTACATATATAAAGCTGAAAATCTCTATAAAGGTAAAGATGGCCTAGGAGATGAGGATGAGTTTATTAGTGTAAAGGAATTAAAGATAGATAAGATAAAAGAAATGATAAAGAGCGGTGAAATAACAGATGCTAAAACAATAAGTGCACTTATGTTTTTATAGCTTGTCATATAACTCCCTTGTTAGTCATAAATATAAAAAAGATGATTAAACAAAAGGGGGATAAAAAATGTCAGAAAACAAAATATTAGGTGTTGTAAATAAACATGTGCAAAATAATTTTTGGCTTTACGTTGTAAGTCTCCTATGTGTATGTACAGGAATAGTACTGGGTATATATAGTGTCAGGTATATGGGAGGCTTTGAAAAAAATGATCTTTTGAGCTACCTAAACAACTTTAGTACTACTATTAATTCACAGGGAGTAAATTATCAGAGTGTATTTATAGAAACAGTAAAAAGTAATATACCTATTTTGGCAGCTGTATGGTTTCTGGGACTAACAATGATTGGGATACCTGTTATACTAATTATTGATATTATAAAAGGGTTTACTATAGGCTTTACGATGAGTTTTGTAATAAGTGGCATGGGTATAAAAGGTATGTGGTTTTCCTTATTAGGGGTGTTACCTCAAAATATTATATATGTGCCCTGTATAATATTCACTTCTGTACTTGCAATGGAGTTTTCGTTGATGATATTTAAAGATAGGAATAATAGACAGTGGACTTCTAGTATTTGGGTTAAAGTTACATCTTATTCTCTTTCCTTTGTACTAGTAAGTATTGTTATGTTTTTAGGTTTCTTTATGGAGACATATATTACCCCTAACATGATTAAATTTATTATAGCAAGTATAGGAAGTGTTATACTATGACTATAAAAAGCAACATTACAGATTTTATAATAATATTTCTGAAATGCTTTTTAATTTTAATCTTTTTTGGTTTCTTTTTACCTAAGTTTTTAGATTTTATTTTATATTATTATATATGTAAACCTAACATTTATGATAACAGCATACTTGTTCATAATATTGTTAATAAAAATATAGATTTGATCAACAACTATGTTACTGTTTTTAAAGATTTTTTAAGATATTAAAATAAAAGCTTCAAAGAGTAGGAGAATACTATGAATAATCTTTTGTTAAAATACATAGAAGATTTAGAGAAAAAACAGTTTAGCAAAAATACTTTAGATGCCTATGTAAGAGATGTAAGTAGATTTATTGATTTTGTAAAGAATAGAGAAGAAGACATAAGGGAAATTGAAACGGTAACTATAATGGCATATATACAGTATTTACAAAAAGAAAGAAAGGCAGTTTCTTCTATAGTAAGAAATATTGTTTCCTTAAGAAATTTTTATAAGTATCTAATGAAAAAGGGAATCATAAGTGAAAATCCAGTAATGGATTATGAAATACCTAAAATTAAGCATAATATACCTAAGATATTAAGTATAGAAGAAGTAGACAAGTTACTTTCATTTCCAGACCTTAGCGTAAATAAAGGAATAAGGGATAAGGCTATGCTTGAAGTAATGTATGCTACAGGAATGAAGGTATCAGAGCTTTTAAATTTAACTACTTATGATATAAACTTAAAATTATGTTATATTAAATGTAAGGATGGTAAAAGACAAGAGAGAATAATACCTATAGGTTCTTTTGCAGTAAATTGCCTTCAAGAATATTTAAGAATAAGGACTGAGTTAAATATTTATAATTTAGACTTACTGTTTTTAAATTTAAAAGGTGTGCAAATGACAAGACAGGGTTTTTGGAAAATAATTAAATATTATGCTGAAGAAGCGGGAATAGATAAGACTATAAATTCATTTACCCTTAGACATTCCTTCGCTGTTCATCTTCTTCAAAACGGAGCAGATATAAAATCTGTTCAGGAGCTTTTAGGTCATAAGGATTTATCAGCAACACAAATATACTCGACTATTTCTAGAAAAAACAAGATAGCAGAGGTATATAAAAATACCCATCCTAGGGCTTAATTAAATAGAAACAGTTGAATAGATTTTTTCAAATATGTAATGTTAACAAAGGGTTCAGCCTAGCTGAGCCTTATTTTAGTACTATGGCAATTATGAAATAAAGATTGAAGTATAGGCTAATACTAACAATAAAAATATCTTAATAATATAGGAAAGGAAGATAGATATGACTAGAAGAGTAATATTAATTGTTCTTGATAGTGTGGGTATAGGAGAAATGGTTGATGCAGGAGATTATGGAGATATAGGAAGCGACACATTGGGTAATATCTCCAAAGCTGTTGGTGGTATCAGCCTTCCTAATATGGAGAAAATAGGGCTAGGACATATAACAGGCATAAAAGGTGTAAATAAAGTTGATAGTCCTACCGGTTCTTTTGGTAAATGCGCTGAGCTCTCTCGAGGTAAGGACACAGTAACAGGTCACTGGGAAATTGCAGGAGTAGTTCTTAAAGAACCTCTTAACACCTATCCAAATGGATTTCCTAAGGAAATTATACAAGAATTTGAAGAAAAGATTGGAAGAAAAATTATTGGAAACAAAGTAGCATCGGGAACAGAAATTATAAAAGAGTTAGGGGAAGAACACGTAAGAACAGGCTTTCCTATAGTTTATACTTCTGCGGATAGCGTATTTCAAATAGCTGCTCATGAAGAAGTCATTTCCCTAGATGAATTATACAAAATGTGTAAAATAGCTAGAGAAATGTTCGTAGGAGAAAAGGCAGTAGGAAGAATAATTGCAAGGCCATTTGTTGGTAAAGATGGTGATTTTACAAGAACAGCAAATAGAAGAGACTTTGCTCTAGACCCTTTTGATAAAACTATGCTAGATTATATAAAAGAAAAGGGTCTTGATGTAATGGCGGTAGGAAAGATAGAAGATATATATAATAAAAGGGGAATAACAGATGCTGTTCATATAAAGGGTAACATGGATGGTGTAGACAAAACCATAGAGTATATGAAGGGAACTGCTAAAGGCATCATATTTACTAATTTAGTTGATTTTGATATGCTTTATGGACATAGAAATGATTTTAAGGGGTATGCTAAAGCATTAATAGATTTTGATAACAGAGTTCCTGAAATTATTTCTAGTATGAGGGAGGAAGATATTTTAATTTTAACTGCAGATCATGGCTGCGATCCTACTACAGAAAGTACAGATCACTCAAGAGAATATGTTCCAGTGCTTATCTATGGAATGCAGGTAAAAAGTGGTGCAAATATAGGTATAAGAAAGTCTTTTTCTGACATTGGAAAAACTGTATTAGATTTATTAGAAATTAAAAATGAGTTATACGGTGAGAGTTTTGCAAAGGAAATAATTAAGTAGAACTTTATAAATAACCAAATTAGTAAGCTAATTGAGAAAATACTGGGAAAAGCTATAGTATAGCAGGCATCCCTATAAAAGACTATCTTTCAAAATTAGTGTAAATGTTTAAAAGGGCTTTTGCCCTTTTAAATATTTTTTCATAATATTATTGAATTCGGGAGAAAATACAATCGAAGGAAGGAGGAAGAATAAATGAAAAAGGAAAGCAAAGCTCTAATAAGCTTGTTATTAACTTTAATTTTTGTTATGGGGGTTTTTGTAAGACCAGTTAAAGGAGCACCCACTCAGGAAACTAAGGTTCAGGAAGATAATTTAACTGTTGATGCCAGGTCTGCATTACTTATGGAGCCTGTTAGTGGAAAAATAATAGTTGATAAGGGCTCACATGAAAAACTACCCCCAGCATCTGTAACCAAAATTATGACTATGTTATTAACTATGGAAGCAGTTGATTCTGGTAAAATAAAAATGAGTGACAAGGTTACTGTTAGTGAAAATGCAAAAAAAATGGGTGGTAGCTCTATGCTTCTAGACACAGGAGAAGTAAGGACTGTAGAAGAATTAATTAAAGGTATAGGAATAGCTTCAGGAAATGATGCAGCAGTGGCTATGGCTGAGTATTTATCTGGAAGTCAAGAAGCTTTTGTAAAATTAATGAATGAAAGAGCAGCAAAACTTGGAATGAAAGACACAACCTTTAAGAACTGCACTGGATTAAGTGAACCAGGTCATTTAACCACAGCTTATGACATAGCATTAATGTCAAGGGAATTGTTAAAACATCCTGCGATATTAAAATATACGGGAACATATATGGAAACTATATCTGAAGGAAGAAAAAGTCCCATTGGATTAGTAAATCATAATAAATTAGTAAGATTTTTTAAGGGCTGTGATGGTTTAAAGACAGGATTTACTGATGAAGCAAAATACTGTATATCTGCAACTGCAACAAGAGATGGAGTCAGAATGCTTGCAGTAATAATGGGTTCACCTAGTTATAAAGTAAGAAATAAAGATGCAAGTATGTTAATGAATTATGGGTTCTCAAAGTTTGAAGCTAAGAAGGTATTTACCAAGGGAGCGGAAGTAGAAAAAATAGCTTTAAATAAACAAGGAGATAGATTCTTTATAGCTAAGGCACAGGAAGATTTAAATGTAGTAATGGAAAAAGGTCAGGATGTCAAGATAAGTAAGAAGTCAATTATAGATAAAAATAAAAAGGAATACAAAGCTAACGAAACCGTTGGATACTGTGAAGTATATGTAAACGGAGAACTAGTTGGTAAAGTTAAGCTATACAGCGATAGAGATGTTAAAAAACCAGGTATCTTTGGCAATCTTAAAGGCAATTTTGTAAAAATCCTTGATAGAGGAGTATAAGCATCTTATTGCGTAACAAAAGTTTGAAGCACTAAACATCGGTGTGTTAAGTTGAGGTATACTGCTTGAAAGCCCTCATTTCGGCAAGAAGGTCTAATGCTGGCTCATCTTTGAAAATGAACTACAACTCAATGCTTTCTTCGAAAGCTGAGTTTCCGTTAACATTTTCAAAATCACCAGCATAAGACCTTCTAAGCCTCATTCGAAGCTTTCTACGCAGTACACCTCTACCTACACACCTGTTTTTAGTACTTTCAAAATTTTTGTTATGTGAATAATACAGCCAATAAAAATATGCGGCAGCGTAATTAGCAGAGCGAAATGTATATAAGGTATGTTATACATTAATTATTAAAAATTCTAGATAAGAATGCGGAGCATGAGTGAATGATATTTATGTAATTATGAAATTTTCTAAACTAAATACTTTATCAAATTCTAAAGAGTCCTTACGGACATTATAATTTGACTGTTTATATTAGTTAAAAATATCATCAGAACTCTTTGTAAGTGTTATACCGTAAGGGCTTGTCGCCCTATATTATAAGCTTATTTTTATATTATTACAACAAAATAAGAAAACTTAGAATAAGAATTAAAACTTTGTAGCCTGTGTGTTGGTAGATATGTAGTGTGACAGTTAGCTTCGAACAAGACTACAGCCTCTTATGTTGGCGAGTTTAAAAAGGATTCAAATTTTTCAGCTCTCGAAGAGATGCATTGAAAAATTTGATCTTTTTAAAAATCGAGCCAGCATTAGAGGCTGTTGTCGATGTGAGGGCTAACAGAGCACTACATATCTGCCTACATACACAGGCCACCAAGTCTAATTTCTAAGCTTTTCTTTTGTATACCATCATACTTAATAGTTGACTTTATTATTAATACCATGGATAATTATTAGATGAATTAGATTTTAAAAACGAAATTTTTAGGAGAGTACCATAAATGTCTTTAAATATAAAAATAGAAAACTTTGAAGGACCTTTCGATTTACTTCTTCATCTTATAAAGAAAAATAAGATGGACATATATGATATACGAATATATGAAATTACAAATCAATATTTAGAGTATATACATGCTATGGAAGAACTAGATCTTGAGATAACTTCAGAATTTATAGTCATTGCAGCAACTTTGATTGAAATAAAGTCCAAGCTATTGCTGCCTAAAACTAACAATGATGAAAGTGCCGCGGATGTAGAGGAACAAGATCCTAGAAAGGAATTAATAGACAAGCTTATACAATATAGAAGGTTCAAGTCGGCAGCAATGTTTTTAAAGGAAAGAGAACAGGGAACTGGACGAATGTTTAGTAAGAAGCCTGAAATAATAGAAGACAAGAAAAAAAGTGTAGAACCTAGTGAGTTTCTTAAAGCAGTTACAATGCTGCATTTATACGAACTATATAATAGTCTTATATCTAAATACAAAAGCAAGATGAATACCAGTAATATAATTAATAGAGAAATCCCCATTGAAAAATTTAAAATTGAAGATAAGATGAATTACTTGAGGGAGAGTATTCAATTTGAAAAGAAGGTTCCATTTTCTAGTATTATATATAAGTGTTCTTCAAAGATAGAAGTAGTTGTGACCTTTCTTGCCTTGTTAGAACTTATAAAAATAAAGGCTGTAACAGTGGTTCAAGAACGAAATTTTAAAGAAATTTATATTGAAAGGATGAGCGAAGTTGAAGGATAGAGATATTAACCAAATTGAAATAGAGGAAACCTCTTCTAAGAATATTTATTTTTCAATAATAGAATCCCTATTATTTGTATCAGGAGAACCAGTTCATATTAATCATATTGCTTCAATTATAGAGTGCAGTGTGAGTTTCGCAAAAGATTTGCTAGATGAAATGATAAATTCCTATAACTCGGAAGGAAGAGGAATTAAGTTGATAAATACAAATGACAGTTATAGTCTTGTTACTAATCCTAAGAATAGCAGCTACATAGAGAAGCTTCTAGGAACTAATTCAAGACAATCTCTATCTCAAGCGGCTTTAGAAACATTAGCAATTATAGCTTATAAACAGCCTATTACTAGAGTAGAAATAGATGAAATTAGGGGAGTAAAAAGCGAGAGAGCAATTGCAACTCTTGTAGAGAAAGGATTAGTCAAAGAAAGCGGTAGGTTGGAAGTGCCAGGAAGACCTATATTATATGGAACTACAGATGAATTTTTAAAATATTTTGGCTTGCAAAGTATAGGTCAAATGCCAGGAATTGAGGAGCTTATAGGAGAATTTAATTTAGATGAGGAAGAGGAGTTTAGCGATTAAGTTTAAAGAACTATTAGCTGAAAAGGATGTGTATTATAGTGTAATAATTTACAATATAATACACATCCTTTTATAGTTAACAATTTCTTTAAATGGAATGTATTAAGCCCATGGCTATAAGTAGAATAAGATATTTTATTGTGCATCTGTTGATATGTTTTGATCTCCTTCTTCATTACAGCCGCAATCAGTAGAATTTTCTTTATTACCTTGATTATCTGCAGTATCTTTATTTTCTTTTTTATCCTTAGCTGTCACCATTCCTTTAACATAATCCATCATTTGAGGGATAGAATCTACTATTTTATCATAAGTATTTTGATGATCTAAAGATAAAAGTCGAACAGAATCGCCTTTTGTAACCAAAAAGGCTACTGGTCTCACAGTTATTCCAGCACCGGATCCTCCACCAAAGGGAAATTTTGAATCGGGATTATCTACATCACAGGTACTAAATTCACTTCCACCAGAAACAAATCCAAAGGAAACCTTTGATATAGGAATAATTAAAGATCCATCTTTCGATTCTACTGCATCGCCAACTATGGTGTTAACATCTATCATATCTTTAAGATTTTCCATAGTATTTTTTAATAAATTGTCTATAGGATGGTTATCCATGAGAAAATTCCTCCTTATAATTATATATTGCAAAAATTTAATTTTTTATTTTTACGAAGATTTTTAAGTACTATAAAGGTTATATAGATAACTTTAGCTAAACTGATAAAAATTATACTATTAATCTGTAAGGTTAATATAGTTTTGTTAAATTCCGGTATAGTCTTCAAAGTATTTTTCTTTACATTAAATAATAAGCTTATATACTGAGTTATAATGGGGTAAAAAGATTTAACTAACCCACAGAGTAAAGCTGTATAGGCAGCATCGTCAAGTCCTAGAATAATTGCTGTCTTTATTTTTAATGAAGGTTTATATTTAATATCTTTTATAATACGTAGAGTAGTTTTGAAAATACTTTTAAATCTAGGAATCCGGTCTGGTTTTTTTTCAATATCCTTTTCTGCTTTTCTTTTAATAAAGTTCATTTTATCAGTTACATTTATCTTATATAGATAAAATCTTATATGGTTATCAGTATAGTTAATAGTAGTTTTTATGGGAATTGGAATAAAAAGCATTATAATAAAAAAGCACAAAACTAAAATAAAGATCATGATACATCCTCCCAATTTATATACATTAATAATTATAACCATATAAGGAATTTATATAACTTAATGGAATAAGTTTAAAGAGTAATTTAATCATTTATAGAAAAAATATATTATAGGATTATAGAAAGTTAGCCAAAATAATTACAGTGATTAAAAATTAATGAAAGAATTTGCCAAGAGTAAAGTTAAAAATCAGTTCTTATATTTAACTGACTTTATAATATTCTTTGAAGGAGGCAGTACAGATGAAAAAAAGCAGCAAATGGTTATGTACAACTATATTATTTATATTGTCAGTAGTATGCTGTATACCACATAGGGTAAATGCTTTAAACATATATAATAAGCCTAGTAATGAAAATACAAGTAAAGGCTTAGTAGTAGATGCGAGATGTGCTATAGCTCTTGATAGTAAAACTAAAATTGTGCTTTATGAAAAAAATTCTTATGAGTTGGTTCCCATGGCTAGTACAACTAAAATAATGACTGCTTTAGTAGCCCTAAAATATGGAGATTTAGATAAAAAAATAGAGATTTCTGAGAAGGCTGCTGGCATACGAGGCTCCATTGTGGGATATAAAAAAGGAGAAAAAATATCTTTAAAGGAATTGTTATTTGGCCTTATGTTAAGATCAGGAAACGATGCAGCTATTGCTATAGCTGAAGGGATAAGCGGAAGCGTAGAAGAATTTGCAAAACTTATGAATGAATATGCCGGAGAAATAGGAGTTATAAATACCCATTTCCAAACACCTCATGGACTTGATAAAGATGAGCATTATACAACTGCTTATGATTTAGCAATAGTTACTGCTAAAGCTCAGGAAAATAAGTTATTTAATGAAATTGTAAGTTCAAGAGATGTAGATGGTAAAGCTTATGGTTTTACAAGAAGTTTCCACAATATAAATAAAATATTATGGGAAATGCCAGAAGCTACTGGGGTAAAGACTGGTTTTACAGGAAAGGCTGGAAAGTGCTTAGTTACTTCTGCTAAAGTTCAAAATAATGATGTTATTGTTGTTGTGTTAAATTGTACTCCAAGATGGAAGGAAACAAAGAGAATATATGAATATGTAAATAAAAATTATCAATTTAAAAAAATGTTTTCAAAAGGTGATACTGTTGGGGAAGTAGCTCTAGATAAGGGCACAATAAAACTTCAGTGTCCGGATGATATAACAATACCTACTAAAAATGAAGTAGAGTATAATGTTAAGGTGATAAAACCTGAGAAAGTAACTTCATCTATTTATAAAGGAGATAAAGTAGGAACAATATCTATATATGCTGATGGGCAGAAGATATATAGTAATTCACTAGAGGCAGGAAATAATTATAAAGTTAGAAGGTTTCCTAAGTTATTTTTTATGAGATAAAAGCTTATATGCATTTGTATTATTTCTGCTTCCTTATATAATAGTAACTGATAGTTGGCAGTCAGTAGAAGCTGTCAACTATCAATTATATGTGATTTATTATCTAAATAGTGCTACCAATACTAGAGTAAGTGTGCTAATAAGCTTAATTAAAACGTGCAGTGATGGACCTGCGGTGTCTTTAAATGGATCACCTACAGTATCACCTACAACGGCACCTTTATGTGTATCTGATTTCTTGCCGCCTAGATTTCCAAGTTCAATATACTTTTTCGCATTATCCCAAGCACCACCGCCGTTGTTTAAGAAAAGAGCTACTACTACACCAGCTATGGTACATATCATTAAGAAGCCTGCAGCAGCTTCCTTTCCTAATAATACGCCTACTATAATTGGAGCTGCAATAGGTATAATTCCAGGAAGAATCATTTCCTTTAGGGCCCCTTTTGTAACAATATCAACGCAATTTGCATAATCAGGTTTAGAAGTACCTTCTAATATACCAGGTATTTCCTTTAGTTGTCTTCTAACTTCTAATATAACATACTGAGCAGCTTTTCCTACTGAACGTATAGCAGTGGAGGCGAAAAGATATACTACCATTGCACCAAGAAAAGCACCTATAAATACTTCTATTTTTCCGATATCAACAGCAAACCATGAGTCTAAAGGCCTTCCCAATAATTTTTTCACTTGTTCTAGGTAGGCGAAGAATAAAAGAAAAGTAGCTAGTGCTGCAGAACCAATGGCATATCCCTTAGTTAAAGCCTTAGTGGTATTGCCACATGCGTCTAATTTATCTGTTATTAACCTTATTTCTTCTGGAGCTCCAGACATTTCTACTATACCGCCAGCATTGTCAGTAATAGGACCAAAGGTATCCATAGCTAATATATAAGCACAAGTAGAAAGCATTCCTATTGTAGCTATAGCAATACCATAAAGACCTCCGTTAGATACTCCTGGAAGAGCAATTTGACCTAATTTGAAAGATGTAAATATAGCTGCTGAGACAAATAATACAGGAAGGGCTGTTGATTCCATTCCAACAGATATACCAGTAATTATATTAGTTGCAGCACCAGTTTTAGATGATTCAGCAATAGACTTTACCGGCCTATATTTATAGGAGGTATAATAGTCTGTTACTACCACGAAGACATAACTTAATGCTATGCCCACAACTGCACATAGATATAAACTAATATAATTTATATTTTCCCCTTTTGGTAATTGTCCTGAAAACATTGATTTAGTTACAAAAAATAAAAATATTAAATTTAATACAGTTGTAACAAAATAACCTCGATATAATGCAGACATAGGATTATCTGTTTTATCATCAGCTTTCACAAAAAATATACCTACTATCGAAGAAAGTATACCGAGAGCACCTGTAACTAATGGGAATAGGATTCCTTTCCAACCGAATATTGGATATAATGCTACTCCTAAAATCATTGCTGCAATATTTTCTGCAGCAGTGGACTCAAAAAGATCAGCACCTCTTCCGGCACAATCGCCTACATTATCACCAACGAGATCGGCTATAACTGCAGGATTTCTAGGATCATCTTCAGGTATTCCAGCTTCCACCTTTCCAACTAAGTCAGCGCCTACATCAGCTGCTTTTGTGTAAATTCCACCACCTAGTTGAGCAAAAAGGGCTACAAAGGATGCACCAAAGCCGAAACCTACCAGTAAAGAAGGAGCTTCTTTTACCACAGCATCGTTGTTAGATATTCCACCAAAAAACAAGAACAACAAGGTTACGCCTAGAAGAGATAGAGAGGTAACGGCAAGACCAGTAACAGCGCCGCCTCTAAGAGCAATAGTCAAGGCTGAATTAAGCCCTTTTTTTGCACCGGCAGCTGCTCTTATGTTGGAGTTAACAGCCATATACATTCCTATATAGCCAGATATTCCAGAGCATAGAGCACCGGTTATAAAGGCAATTCCTATATGCCATGCATATTTAACAGCTATATCGGATCCCTTTGAAAGATTGCCAAAATAGTTGGCAGCTATGATCAATATTGCAGTTATTAGGGCAAGGCATACTATAGTTTTATACTGCCTTTTCATAAAAGCCATAGCACCTTCCTTGATGGCATTTGAAATGTTTTGCATTTGGCTAGAACCCTTTTCCTGAGAGAATATGAATTTGATGAGAAACAGAATTACTAATAAAGCAGTAGCAATTGATGAGAAGATAATAGTGAGATAAAAACTCAAGACCAACAACCCCTTTCTTAATAGGAAAATAGTTTTGGATTTGAGAAAACAGAAATTATGCTCTAAAAGTATAAAATAGTGCTATATATAAATATGCATAAAATTTTAATAATATGCTAAATGGGTAATGTAATATACTATAAACAAAAAAATAACTAACAAGTTGATTTAAATTAACACATATTATAAATCATATTAGTAAAAAAGTTCAAAAGGTAGAAAATATACTATAACAACAGCACAGTGATTAGTATAATAAGTAAAAAAAATAGCTATTGTAATTGCAAGAATTTGCATAATTCTTATATAACAAATTTACAAATAACTATATAGAATATATTTATAACTAAATTTCTATGTACATACTAACAATAAAATGAAATTTTTAAATTGAGAAAATTCATTTCATTACTTATTGTTAAAATATATACATAATTTTTATCTTAATGCAGATTGTAGAAAAAACTTTATAGTACTTAACAAATAATTAACAAAAATAAGTAGAAATTGACTTATTATTAACAAGTTAGAACTTGACAAATAATTATAAAGGAACAAATATGAAATGTTATTTTCATTAAAATTCATATTTGTTCCTTTGTTATTTGCAGAATATATGGACAAATGAGCATTTAGTAAGAAAAGATGTTTTTGAAAATGAATAAAATGGATAGTTTGAATTTCAAAAAAATAAGTTTTCATGGGTAAGTGGGCAGATAATCAATAAAAGTATTAAACTGTCATTTTTACCAACTGTTAAGTTTTTGAATAAAATAAAAAAGTTATAATATATATTTTTATAGTAATGGTTTTTTGGAATGTATTGTAATTAAATTTTTAACATGTATAATTACAGTTAATAAGGAAAATATTTATAGGATATTCATTAATTAGGCTTTATGCAAATAAAATGAAGGAATGGTATTTTACATTTGCAAAAATTAAGAACTATAGATTTATAAAAAATAATGAATATAAAAATTAAAATACTATAACAGCAAATAATTTCTTATAGTAAAAAATTAATACAGATCATTTCGTATTAATAACACAGAGCAAAGAGAACAATTTCTAGAAAACACAAACTTAAAGGTAATGACTTTCCAAACTTGAACTGCAAGTTACGGAATATAAATATTTTATACATAATAATTAAGATATCAAGGATGTGAGAAAACATGAAAAAGGAATCTGAAGGAATAGTCATTGAGGTTAGTGGTAAAATAGCAAAGGTAAAGTCTAGTAGACATGGTGATTGTAAAAACTGTGGTGCTTGTCCAGGTGATAATGCTGCAGTATTAGATGTAGAAAATTCTCTTGGAGCTAAACCTGGACAACGGGTCTTATTTGAAATAAAAGAGGAGAATATGCTTAAGGCAGCATTTGTTGTTTATATACTGCCACTAATTGCAATTTTTTTAGGTGTTTTGCTTGGAGGATGGATATCAGAAGAAACAGGAGGATCCTTAAGGTTGTTTCAAATCGGAGGAGGTATAATAGCCTTTATTTTAGCATTTATATATATAAAGGTTTTTGATAAATTAGCTCATAATAATGAGAAAATGAAGCCAGTCATTACTAGAATTCTATAACAAAACAAAGTTTAAAATTATTTTCATAAAACATTTCAAGAGGGGGATTTGTAAATGGTAAGAAGTTTTCGTGGTGGAGTGCACCCAAATGGTCGTAAAAATTACACAGCTGGGAAAAGCATTGAAATAGCTCCTCTGCCAAGCAAAGTTATCATTCCGGTAAGACAACATATTGGAGCACCCTGTACACCAATAGTTAATAAAGGAGATGAAGTTAAAAAGGGACAGGTTATTGCCAAAAATGATGCCTTTGTGTCAAGTAATGTACATGCATCTATTTCCGGTAAAGTTACTGATGTATCAGAGTATCCGCATCCAGTGTTTGGGAAGTGTCTTTCTATTGTCATTGAAAACGATGGAATGGATCAATGGGTAGAGGGAATACCAATAGAACGGGAGTGGAAAGGCTTAAATGAAGATGAATTACGCAGTATTATTAGGGAAGCAGGTATAGTTGGTATGGGAGGAGCTACCTTTCCTACTCATGTAAAACTTGCTCCGCCAAAAGATAAAAAAATCGATACCTTCATATTAAATGCAGCAGAATGTGAGCCATATTTAACCTCTGACCACAGGGCAATGCTTGAATATACAGATCGGATAGTAACTGGAGTTTTGATAGTAATGAAAATTCTTGGAGTTGACAGGGGCTTTGTTGGAATTGAAGATAACAAGCCCGATGCAATTAGTACTATGGAAAAAGCTTTTCAAGGGACTAGTGTTAAGGTAGTTGCTCTTCCTACTAAATATCCTCAAGGTGCTGAAAAAATGCTTATAAAGATATTGACTGGTAGGGAAGTTCCATCTGGAGGACTGCCTATGGAGGTAGGAGTAGTAGTTCAAAATGTTGGTACAGTAATAGCTATAAGTGATGCAGTAACAAAAGGAATCCCACTAATTCAAAGAGTTACAACAGTTAGTGGAGGAGCTTTAAAGGAACCAAAGAATCTTGTACTAAGAATTGGTACTACTTTTGCCCAAGCTATAGAATTTTGTGGAGGGCTTGTAAAATCGCCAGAAAAAATTATTATGGGTGGGCCAATGATGGGATTTGCACAATCAAATTTAGACCTTCCTGTAATTAAAGGAGTATCAGGAATTTTAGCTTTGAGCAAAGAAGATGTTAACTCTGGAAAGGAAAAACCATGTATAAGATGTGGACGATGCGTAGATGCCTGTCCTATGGGGTTGAATCCAAGTATGCTTAGTATATTAGGAGAACGTAATCTTTACCAAGAAGCTAAAGAAGATTTCAACTTATTAGATTGCGTAGAATGTGGAAGTTGTGTTTACGGATGTCCAGCTAAGCGAAACATTGTTCAATACATTAAGTACTGTAAGGCTCAAAACGCAGCAGCACAGGCTGCTAAAAAGTAGGAGGTGATTTAAAATGGCTGAAATTAAAGTTAACGATAATCTATTAACCGTGTCCACATCACCGCATATTCGTGCAGAAGAATCTATTTCTAAAATAATGTGGAGTGTCAGTGCGTCACTAGCGCCTGCAGCTATTTTTGGTGTGTATAATTTTGGAATACCAGCTCTAACTATAATGGTAGTAGGTATTTTAGCTGCTGTAGCCTGTGAATATTTTGTACAAAAGGTTAGGGGTAAGGAAATAACTATTAATGATGGAAGTGCTTTTTTAACTGGCTTGTTATTGGCAATGTGTGTACCACCTACCTTACCACCTTATATGATGGCCATTGGTTCTTTTATAGCCATTGTTATTTGTAAACATTCAATGGGAGGACTGGGATATAACATTTTTAACCCAGCTCATATAGGAAGAGCAGCTTTAATGGTTTCATGGCCTATTGCTATGACTACCTGGAGTAAAATTACTACTAGTGTCGATGTAGTAACTTCTGCTACGCCATTAAATATATTGAAACAGCAGGGGTATGGAAAATTATTAGAGACCTTTGGGGGAACTTCAGAATTATACAAGGCATTATTCATTGGAACTCGTAATGGAAGTATTGGGGAAACTTCTACAATATTATTAATTATTGGTGGACTTTATCTAATATATAAGAAATACATCAATTGGCAAGTGCCAGTTTTTATGATTGGTACAGTGGCTATTTTGACATGGATATTCGGACCAGCAGGGCTATTTACAGGAGATCCTATATTCCATGTAATGGCTGGAGGATTGATAATAGGAGCTTTCTTTATGGCTACAGATATGGTTACTATTCCAATTACAAAAAAGGGACAAATTATTTTTGCTGTAGGTGCTGGAGCTCTTACTGTGTTAATTAGACTAAAGGGTGGTTATCCTGAAGGAGTATGTTACTCAATACTATTAATGAACAGTGTTACACCTTTAATTGATCGTCTATGTCCTCCAGTTAAATTTGGGATAAGGAGGTAATTGAAATGTCAGCTGAACATATAGAAAAGAAGTATAGTATTTTCCAAATTACAATGAATTTAGCTGCGGCCTGTTTTATATCTGGGGCAATAATTGCAGCAGTTTACTTTGTAACTAATCCTATTGCCAAAGAAAAAGCGGTTGTGATGAAAAATCAATCAATGAAATCCTTAGTTAAGGATGCAGAAAATTTTAAGGCTATAGATGGTAAAAAGGAGTGGTTTGAAGCACAGCAGGGTGGAAAAACCATTGCCTACGTAGTTCCATCAGAAAGTAAAGGTTATGGTGGAGCAATAAAAATGCTTGTGGCTGTTACACCACAAGGAAAAGTTATAGGTTATGAGATTATATCTCATAACGAGACACCGGGTTTAGGTGACAATGCAAGTAAAGATCCTTTTAAGAATCAGTTTAAAGATAAAGAAGCTAAAGCATTAGAAGTTACAAAGGATAAATCTAATACTGATAATATACAAGCTATGACAGGAGCTACTATTTCATCAAGAGCAGTAACTAAGGCTGTCAAAGAAGCTGTAGAGCAAGTTGTAGAATTTGCAGGAGGTAAGTAGTATGAAAGAATTATGGAATATATTTAAAAAAGGCATAATTGCAGAAAATCCTATTTTCGTTCTTGCACTTAGTTTATGTCCGGCATTAGCGGTAACTTCAACGGCAACAAATGCTCTAACCATGGGACTATCAGTGTTATTTGTTATAACTGCAAACAATACTGTGGTATCCTTTACTAGAAAGTTAGTAAATCCTAAAGTTAGAGTGCCGGTTTACATTACATCAATAGCAACTATAGTTACTGTAGTTCAATTAGTACTACAGGCTTACTTCCCACATCTTTATAAAGCATTAGGTATTTATTTATCACTTATAGTTGTTTTTGCTATTATTCTAGCTCGTGCAGAAGTTTTCGCTTCAAAGAATTCTGTAATACCTTCCTTCTTCGATGGTTTAGGAATGGGATGTGGCTTTGCATTAGCTATGGTTTCAGTAGGGATAATTCGAGAGCTTTTTGGAGCAGGTACTATATTCGGAATTCACATATTAGGTTCATGGTATAATCCAGCTCTAATTATGATACTTCCTCCTGGAGGTTTCATACTAATTGGATATTTGGTAGCTGGCTATAAGATGATGCTAGAACGTTCTGCAAGACTTCAAGCTGAGAGGGGTGAAGCTTAATGGGTGAATATTTGACTATTTTTATAAGTGCTGTAGTTGTAAATAACTTTGTTTTAACGAGATTTTTAGGACTATGTATTTTCTTTGGAGTTTCTAAAAACTTAAATGCTTCTATTGGTATGGGTATGGCAGTTACCTCAGTAATGACCTTGAGCTCAATGCTTGCTTGGGTTGTATACCATTTTGTACTGCTGCCATATAATCTAACTTTTTTAACCACTGTGGTATTTGTTCTATTAATTGCAAGCTTTGTTCAGCTTTTGGAAACGATTATAAAAAAGCAAGCGCCAGCCTTATATAATATGTGGGGAATCTATTTGCTATTAATAGCTACAAACTGTGTTGTTCTTGGAGTACCACTATTAAATGCAGAGTCTAACTATTCCTTTTTAAAGAGCGTAGTTCATGCTATAGGCTCAGGACTAGGATTTGCACTAGCAATAATTCTTATGGCAAGTTTAAGAGAAAAGTTAAGACTGGCAGATGTGCCTAAACCTCTAGAGGGATTAGGAATTGCGTTTATCTTAGCTGGAATGCTGGCATTAGCCTTCCTTGGTTTTTCCGGCATGATCGCAATTTAGAAAGGAGCTGAGGAAATGAGTACTCCAATTTTAGTTTTAATTGTAATGACTATTGTAGGTCTAATATTTGGTTTTGTTCTAGCCTATGTTAACAAAAAGTTTGCTGTGGAAGTAAACCCACTTATTCACATGGTAGAAGACATACTGCCAAAGGGGCAGTGTGGTGCCTGTGGTTATGCTGGTTGTGCAGGCTATGCTGAGGCAGTAGTCTTAGACGCTGATGTACCTCCTAATCTTTGTATACCTGGTAAAAAGCCAGTAGCCAATATGGTTGCTGAACTTACAGGAAAAGTTGCTCCGGAGGTTGAGCCAAGGGTTGCTCAAGTAAGATGTGCTGGCAGTCATAGCAAAGCAATTAGAAATTATAAGTATCAAGGAATAGAAGATTGTGTTGCAGCAGGCTTACTTCAAGGGGGTCCTAAAGGCTGTCAGTATGGTTGCTTAGGTTTTGGAACTTGTGTTAAAAACTGTCCTTTTGGTGCAATGACAATGAGTGAAGAAGGATTGCCTATAGTTAACGAAAAAAAATGTACTGGATGTGGAAAATGCGAAACAGTTTGTCCTAAAAAAGTTATGCATATGGTGCCTATAGGATCGCCAGTGAGTATTAACTGTAATTCAAAAGACAAAGGAGCTGTAGCGAGAAAACTCTGTGATATTTCTTGCATTGGCTGTGGAATTTGTGCAAAAAATTGTCCTCATGATGCTGTAAAGGTGGAAAATAACCTGGCAGTGGTAGACTCTCATATATGTATTGAAAAATGTGATAACCCTACCTGTGTACTTAAGTGTCCAACGGGAGCTATTAAAGCAGCAGAAGGAGTTAAAACCATAGTAGAGAGTCAACAAGAGATTGCTTCTAATAATTCCAATTAAATTTAAAAAACCTTCAGGAGTTCAACAGATTTTAATCTGTTAACCTTCTGAAGGTTTTTTATTATGTTTGTTTTGTATTAGTACTAATGAAGTTTAATAAATTTAAGTACAATTAAAGAAAGTTGGCTTTTGTTCATATATTTTACTTCATTGGTAATAAAATTTGAATGATTTTGGATTATTGCATAGAAAACGTTTGCGAAAAGCTATTGTAATTAAATTTTTAACAAGTATAATTACAAGTGAGAACAGTATATCGACAAAAAGCTTTTTATAATGCATTAATGAAATTTATGCTAATATGATTGATACAGCAGCAAGTATCCTAGATAGTACAGCTTAAAAACATATATGCTATAGTCATAGTATAAGCTCTAAGTTTCTTTAATGCTCAACCTTTTATCAATTCTCAATATGTATTCAATTAGTACTACAGTTAGTTACAGCGTATGCAAAGCAAGTCTATATTTTTATATTTTACTTGATAGACAACACCAAATGCAGTAAAAAAAGATTAAATTGAGACAAAAGTTTCATAAAAAAATAAAAATAATAAGAAAATACTGCATAAATTTTAAAAAAATTGTTGAAAAATCTTGCAATTGTTAAAAAAGTGTCAACAATAAAGATAGGAGGATTAAAATGAATTTACTGACTTTTAAAAAGGGTGTACATCCACCTCATGGTAAGCATTTTACAGAAAACAAACAGATTGAAGAGCTATTACCAAAGGGAGACTTAGTATTTCCAATGTCTCAGCATATAGGTGCCCCTTGCGATCCTTTGGTAAAAAAAGGCGATAGAGTTCTAGTTGGCCAAAAAATAGGAGAGGCTAAGGGCTTTGTTTCATCACCAATTTTCAGCAGTATCTCAGGAACTGTTAAAAATGTTTCTCCTGTATTTACATCTGGTGGAACAAAAGTAAATGCAATTATAGTTGAAAATGATGGTAACTATGAAGAAGTTGAATTTGCTAAGCCAGGGAGTTACAAGGACCTTTCTAAGGAAGAAATAATAAAATTGATACAAGAAGCAGGAATAGTTGGTATGGGTGGAGCAGGTTTTCCTACTCATGTTAAGTTATCACCTCCGCCAGATAAGAAAATTGACAGTATAATTGTAAATGGAGCAGAATGTGAGCCTTATCTAACTTGTGACCATAGAATGATGCTGGAGGAAAGTGAGTATATAGTTGAAGGATTAAAGATAATCCTAAAGCTTTTCCCTGAAGCAAAAGGTTATATTGCCATTGAAAATAATAAGATGGATGCAGTAGAAGTTATGGAAAAAGCTGTAAAGGGTGCAAAGGATGCATCTAATATAGAAGTAAAGGTATTAAAGACTAAATACCCTCAAGGTGCTGAAAAACAGTTAATTTATGCTGTTACTAGCAGGGAGGTGCCTTCAGGAAAGTTACCGGCAGATGCTGGATGTATTGTACAAAACGTAGATACAGTTAGAGAAATTTATAATGCTGTAGTTCTTGGAAGACCTCTTATGACAAGAGTTGTTACAGTAACTGGAGAAGCTGTAAAGGAACCTAAAAATCTAAGAGTTAAACTTGGAACTAACTGGATGGAACTTATAGAAGCCTGTGGTGGTTTTAAAGAAGAACCTACTAAGGTTATAGCTGGTGGACCAATGATGGGAATGACCGTTTCAATGCTTGATTTACCAGTAGTTAAGGGGACATCAGGAATATTATGTCTTACAGATAAGCAAGCAGTACTTCCAGAGGAATCACCATGTATAAGATGTGGAAAATGTGTACAAGCGTGCCCGATGAATCTAATTCCATCTTTCCTTGACTCATCCTCTAGAAGAAATAATTTAGATGCTTTTGAAGCAGATCATGGATTAGACTGTATAGAATGTGGATGTTGTACATTCTCTTGTCCAGCAAAACGTCATTTAATTCAGACTATACGTAATACAAAAAGAACAGTCTTAGCCAGTAAGAGAAAATAAATAAGGAGTGTGACTTTAATGACTCAAGTAACAAAGGTAGAAGCTGCGGAAATTAAAAATAAAGAAGCGGATACTTCTGTAAAAAAGAATAGCATATTTACACTATCATCATCGCCTCATATTCGTTCGAATTCAACGATACAATCTATTATGAGAGATGTAACAATAGCATTAGTTCCGGCTACGCTAGCAGGAATATACTTCTTTAAACTTCAAGCATTTTTAGTAATATTGGTTTCAATTTTATCCTGTGTGGCATCAGAATTTGTGTGGCAAAAGTATACAGGCAGAAAGGTAACTGTAGGAGATTACAGTGCAGTAGTAACTGGTTTATTATTGGCTTTTAACGTACCGCCATCACTTCCATTATGGATGGTTGCTATAGGTGGAGTGTTTGCAGTTATAGTAGTTAAACAGCTATTTGGTGGACTTGGGCAAAATATCGTAAACCCAGCACTTGCTGCAAGAGCTTTTCTACTTGCATCTTGGCCTGTAGCGATGACTACATGGACTATAGATGGAATAACTGGAGCTACTCCACTTGGAATACTTAAAAATGAACCAGGAGCACTACCAAGCCTTTCATCAGTATTTTTAGGACATATAGGTGGTTCTATAGGAGAAACGTCAGCAATTGCACTAATTATAGGAGCGGCATATTTGCTCTATAAACGCATAATTACATGGCATATACCAGTAACTTATATAGGTACAGTTTTAGTTTTAACTACAGTAATAGGAAGACAAGGATTTATGACAGGTAATGGATTATATGAAATATTTACTGGTGGACTAATGCTTGGAGCCTTCTTTATGGCTACAGATTATACTACCTCACCTATGACTACAAAGGGACAAATTATATTTGGATTTGGATGTGGACTTTTATCAACTGTAATTCGTATATTTGGAGGATATCCAGAGGGAGTATCTTACTCAATATTAATAATGAACTTAGCAGTACCACTAATTGATAAATATACAGCTCCACGTGTGTTTGGTACTCAGGGGGTGAAATAATGAAAATATTTAAATTAGCATTAAGATTATTTATAGTAGCTGGAATGGCAGGAGCTATACTTGGTGCAGCTCACGCGGTAACAGAAAAACCAATCGCTGAACAGCAAAAAAAAGCTAACTCTGAAGCTATGAAGTTAATTTTGCCAAAGGCAGAGCAGTTTAATAAATTAGAAATTTCACCAAAAGGTGATGTTATAGAAGTAAATGAAGGAAAAAGTTCTGAAAAAACAGAAGGATATGCTATAAAAGTAACTCCAAAGGGATATGCTGGAGCCATTACGATGATGGTTGGTGTATCTACAGATGGAAAGGTTCAGGGAATAAAGATTTTATCTCACTCAGAAACTCCAGGTCTTGGAGCTAATGCTACTGAACCAGCATTTTCAGACCAGTATAAGGACAAAGCTACAGACAAAGCTCTCGAAGTTGTAAAGAGACCGGTAACTAGTGAAAATGAAATTCAAGCAATTACTGGTTCAACAATCACTTCAAAGGCTGTAACAAAGGGAGTTAATGAAGCTGTTGAGTATTATAAGAGCGAGTTGAAGGGAGGACAAAAATAATGGGCGTTTTATGGGAAAGATTGAAAAATGGAATAATAACCGAGAATGTAATATTCGTTCAGGTTCTTGCTATGTGTCCTACTCTAGCAGTAACAACAAGTGCTATAAATGGTATAGGTATGGGACTTGCAAGTACTGTTGTTTTAATGGGTTCAAACTTAGCTATATCACTACTTAGAAAGTTTATTCCAGATGAAGTTAGACTACCAGCTTTTATAGTTGTTATTGCAGGATTCGTTACTTTAATTGATTTCTTAATGCAGGGATTTGTTCCAGCACTATACAAATCACTTGGAATTTTTATTCCTCTAATAGTTGTTAACTGTGTTATATTAGGAAGAGCAGAAGCCTATGCAAGTAAAAACAGCCCAGTTCCATCATTATTTGATGGTCTTGGACAAGGATTAGGCTTTACAGCTTCACTAGTTATAATAGGTATGATTAGAGAATTATTTGGTACAGGAAAATTATTTGGTGCTCATGTGATGCCAGCATCATTCCAGCCAGCGCTTATAATGATACTAGCTCCAGGTGCCTTCTTCACACTAGGAATATTAATGGCTCTTTTAAATAATCGTAAGCTTAAGAAAAAAGCAAATAAAGGAGTAACTGCTTAGAATATTAAATTATTTTGATTACAACTCAGAAAGAAGGGTGGAAAAGCGATGAAATTATTCATGTTAGTACTTTCGGGACTCCTAGTTAACAACTTTCTACTATCTAGATTCTTAGGAATATGTTCATTTTTAGGAGTTTCTAAAAAAGTTGAGACTGCAACAGGTATGGGATTTGCGGTTACGTTCGTTATGGCGCTATCCTCTTTAATATCATATGTGGTATATAATGCTATACTTGTACCTTTGCACATTACTTATTTATATAATATAGCCTTTATATTAGTTATTGCATCTTTAGTACAATTTGTTGAAATGGTTATAAAAAAGAAAAGTCCAGCACTTTATAAATCATTAGGGATTTTCCTTCCACTAATAACGACGAACTGTGCAGTTTTAGGTGCAGTTATACTAAACATGCAGGAAAAATATACTTTAATTGAATCTTTAGTTTTCGGAATAAGTGCAGGCCTTGGATATATGCTTGCTATAGTTTTACTTGCAGGCATAAGAGAGAGATTAGATGCAAACGAGAGTATGCCAAAATCAATGGAGGGATTGCCAATAACATTAATTACTGCGGGAATAATGTCAATAGCATTCTTAGGCTTCTCAGGATTAATAAAGTAGGAGGTACAATAAATGGAAATAAGTCAATTAGTTCTTCCTTTAGCTAGTATAGGAGGACTTGGAGTTACATTCGGTGTGGTTTTAGGATATGCATCCAAGAAATTTGCGGTAGAAGTTGATGAAAGAGTTCCATTAATAAGAGAGTGTCTTCCAAGTGCAAACTGTGGAGGCTGCGGATATGCAGGTTGTGACGCTTACGCTTCAGCGGTTGTTGAAGAAGGTGCACCTGCAAATGCTTGTACAGTTGGAGGCGCTAAAGTTACTGAACAAATAGCTCAAATAATGGGTGTTGAAGTTAGTAGTGATTCAGAACCACTAAAAGCCTTTATCAAGTGCGGAGGCTGTAACAGTCAGGCAAAACAAAAAGGGAACTACTATGGTACTATAGATTGTAGAGATGCTATGGTGGTACCAGGTACAGGAGCTAAGTCCTGTGAGTTTGGATGCATGGGGTACGGAAGCTGTATCAAGGCTTGTCAGTTTGATGCTATTGATATAGTAGATGGAATAGCAGTAGTAAATAAAGACAATTGTGTTGCTTGTGGAGCCTGCGTTAAGGCGTGTCCAAAAGCATTGATTGAATTGAAACCTCTATCAGCAGTTGTTCGTGTAGCATGTAATTCGAAAAATAAGTTAAAAGAAGTTAAAGATGTCTGTCAGACTGGCTGTATAACTTGTAGACTATGCGAAAAAGCTTGTCCACATGGTGCTATTACTTTTGAGAACAATTTACCGGTAGTTGACAAATCAAAATGTGATCAGTGCTTTGCTTGTGTGTTGAAATGTCCTACAAAGGCTCTAATAGCTTATGGCAAGGAAGTAAAATACGAAAAAGCTCAGTAATTTATTCTATTAAAGTTTAATTTGTATAGAAATCTAGGTAATAATGCAAGACTGCAATAAAGTAGTCTTGCATTATTGCTGTGTTACTACTACTAATCAATATAGTTAAAAATCAATATTTTAGGAGATGTATTAGAATGGAAGGCAATACAGTATTATTAGCGGAAAATTTGATGAAACTTTTATTTATTATTATAATTTCAGGAGTGGTATTCGCCAAAATAGGTAAAAAGATTAAAATGCCAGATGTAGTATTATTCATAATAGCTGGTATAATCGTAGGTCCATCAGTTCTGAATCTTGTAGATTTTAGTAGCTATCCAATAGAAAATCAGCTTATACTTACCTTTGGAGCAGCTTATATTTTATACGATGGTGGTAGGGAAATACAGTTAAAGGTATTAAACGAAGTAAAAGGTTCTGTAGCAGTGCTTGCTACAGCAGGTGTAATAATATCTGCCTTTATAACAGGATTTTTTGCTTATAAAGTGCTTCACATTGATTTTATCTATGCGTTGCTTTTAGGATCAGTAATAGCATCTACAGATCCGTCAGTACTTGTTCCATTATTTAAGAATATGAATATAAGTCCAAAGCTTAAGCAAACTATAATCTCAGAGTCAGCTTTTAATGATGCAGTAGGTGCAATAATGACTTTTGCAATTATAGGTATTATTTCAGGAGGATCTTTTTCTTTAGGTCATAGCATTATTGAATTACTAAAAGAAGCAGGTGGAGGAACTGTAGTAGGAGCTATATTCGGCTTTTTAGGTACAGCACTTGTATCCGAAGCTAAAGTGGGAGTATTAAGAGGCTATGCTGGAGAAGTAGCGGTAGCTTTAGTGCTTGCATCCTATGTTACTGCAGTACATTTTGGTTTTAGCGGGTTCATGGCAGTATTTATAGTTGGAATGGTTTGTGGTAACAAAAAGATGTTTGGATTAGCTTCTGTAGATGAAGAATCATATGAACTTCATTCTAAGTTTAAAGAAGTAACAATTTCTATGCTTAGAATAATGATATTTGTTCTTTTAGGTGTTCAAATGAACTTTGCGATACTATCGAAATACTGGGGAAAGGCTTTAATTATAGTTCTTGGATTTGTGTTTATAGCAAGACCAGTATCAGTGTTGTTTTCAGTAATATTTGATAGAAAGGCAAAGTGGAATATAAGAGAAATAGCGTATCTTATGTGGACAAGAGAAACAGGTGTTATACCTGCTGCCTTAGCTGGTATGCTTATATCCATGAAGATACAAAATGCAGATATAATATCCGCAGTAACTTCTATGGCTATAATTATTACGTTAACTTTCCAGGCAAGTACAGCTAAATATTTTGCAAAGATATTAAAGCTTGACATTGACTCTGGGGAAAATAAAGAGCAGTCTGATAAGGTAGCTGCTTAATAAATAGATGCGACACAAAAACTTACGTGTATTGAGCACCAGTGTTCAGTACACGTAAGTTTTTGTGTCGCATAAATTTGCTATGTTGAAATCTACTTTCTTTTTCTTTTTGGAAGAAATGTATAAACTATTAATATGATACCAACTACAAGCATGGCATCTGTTATATAAGATGGCATAGACTACCTCCGATCAAAAAAAATTTGCTGAATCAAGTCTAAAACTAATTCCTATTTTAAAGTAGTATTACTTAGAAATAACATCTTTAAACATTGAAAGTTTATTTAGATGAGCGTTTAAAAATTTAGTACAAAGACCTATAAAATATCCTGTAATTACTGCAGATACTAGTAGTATAGGAAGATATACGTAAATTCTAAAGTCTTGAACTACAAAGGAAGCTACAAGTAGTTGTCCTATGTTATGAAATATTGCACCACAGATACTTATTGTCCACAAGCTCATAGATTCTTTAAAGGATTTATAGAGAACAATCATAATTATATTACTTAAAAGTCCTCCAGCTATACTAAACATAAAGGCTGACATACTTCCACCAAAGATTGAGCCTAATATAGTCCTCAGAAACATAATTAGGAGAGCTTCTTTCCAACCAATTAATATTAGTGCTGCAAGAGAAATTATATTTGCAAGGCCTAATTTAATTCCAGGAAACAAAACAGGAATTTGTGCTTCTATCACATAGATAACTAAGGCAATACTAACTAGAAAGCTTAAAAAAACCATTTTCTTTGTTTTATTCATAAAAGGCACCTCACAAAGAGTTAAAAACTAAGGTGAATTTTTAACTAGATATTTGGTCATAATTTTCATTATTTCCTTCGATATTAATAATAGTTTTATGCGGAAGACAAACTGCACTTTCACCAGGTTTTGAAATCCATCCGGTTTTAACGCAAACTTTATCAGGACAATCTGCATCAATAAATCGGATTTTTCCTGATTCCACTTCCACAATATTGTAATTGTTTTCGTCATAAGGAATTTTGAATTGTTGCTTTCCTTTTGAAGAACTTAAATCTATAGTTTTAATAACTTTACCATCTTGTTTTATTACTGCTACAGGATGAGAACTTTTCACATATTGCTTATAACTAAAGACTCCGACAATACTTATCATGATTAAAGCTGCGATTAATACTGCTGCTATTTTATCTCCTTTTTTCATATTTTTACTCCCTCTAAATAAATAATAAAAGGTTTTTATTATATTAAGATAAAAATCGACATTATTAATTATACCATTTAATAATTACTTTAGAAAAGGTTTATATTAAAGAAGTTTACCGAATTTGTGATAAATTATTTATTTTTTAATGGAAGTAGTGATAAAATATAACAATAAGGCTTACTGTAATTGAAAGGAGTTACAAAATGAAATTTTTAAGGTACTTTTTAATTTTTATTCCAATTAGTATAATTGCTGAATTAATTCATCTCAGCCCTATAATGCTTTTTGTTATTTCATCCCTGGCAATAGTACCTCTTGCTGGAGTTATGGGCGAGGCTACAGAGGAGATTTCTTTCTACTCCGGTCCTAGGATAGGAGGGTTTTTAAATGCTACCTTTGGAAATGCAACAGAGCTAATAATAGCCTTTTTTGCATTAAAAGCTGGACTTTTTGATGTGGTTAAGGCTTCCATTGCTGGCTCTGTAATAGGAAACATACTGCTTGTTTTAGGAGCTAGTATGTTTTTAGGAGGCTGTAAGTACAAAATTCAAAAGTTTAATAAAAATGTAGTAGAGACATCCTCTAGTATGCTGCTTTTTGCAATTATTGGTCTTAGTATACCAGCTATATTTACTCACACAATAAAAAATGATCTCCTTACCCAGAAGTATGAATGGTTAAGTGTTGGTATAGCCATTGCTATGTTTATAATTTATATATTAGGTCTTTTCTTTTCTTTTTATACACATAAGGATTTATACGGCTCAGAGCACACAGAAGATGGGGAGGCTAAATGGAGTTTAAAAAAATCGGTTATAGTTCTTATATTAGCAACTGTTGCAATTGCCTTTGAAAGTGAAATTTTAGTTAGTTCTGTAGAACCTATGACTGAGGCTATAGGGTTAAGTGAATTTTTTGTAGGGATAATACTTATACCTATTATAGGCAATGCTGCAGAGCATAGTACCGCAATTATTATGGCGATGAAGAATAAGATGGATGTAGCTATCGAAATAGCTATTGGATCAAGTCTGCAAATAATTCTATTTGTTGCACCAATATTAGTATTTTTAAGTCTTTTATTTAAGCCTATGAGTATAGTATTTAATGAGTTTGAGCTAGTGGCCCTAATAGTCTCTGTGCTAATAGCAAATAGGGTAGCTAGCGACGGAGAGTCTAATTGGCTTGAAGGAATTCAGCTTATAGCAGTATATATTATAATAGCCATTTCCTTTTTGATATAATTAATATGTATTATTTAAAAGGTTTTGTAAATAATACTACTGTCATTATTTAAAAGTTTATTAAATAACTGCTATTTCAAGATTGATTTTTAGACAATGACATAAATAACATATTTGGAGGTTTGTTTTAATGTTAACAGGTGTAGTAAAATGGTTTAATGACGAAAAAGGATATGGATTTATATCTGGAGAGGATGGTAATGATGTATTTGTTCATTACTCTGCTATAAAAGAAGAGGGGAAAAGAAAGAACTTAAATGAAGGAGAATCCGTTAAGTATGATGTAGTTCAGGGAGATAAAGGCCTTCAAGCCTCAAACGTTCAGAAAATATAAGGGGAATTAGGATATGAGTACTAATTCCATGCTTATTCTATAGATTAGTTAACTAAATTAAGAGACAATTCATTGAATAAAGGTGTTTTTAGAAGCTTCTCTTCTAAAAACACCTTTATTTTTTCAGTGATTGAAAATATCTCCTTAATTTTTTATACTATATATAGGTATAAAAAACTAAGGGGGAATTAGTATGGACAAAAATACTGAATGGGTAATGGAGCAAAAAGTCAAAAGAACTATAGAAAATTTAGAGAAAAACAACATGGACGCCTACTTTGTTCAAGATGAAAAAGCACTAGTAGAGAAAATATCTGAATTTGTTACAGATGGAGATACAGTATCCGTAGGAGGTTCAATGACTCTTTTTGAAACAGGAGTTATTGAGTTTTTAAGAAAAGGAAAATTTAATTTCCTAGATAGGTATAAGGAAGGGTTAACTGCTGCAGACACTAAAGATATTTTCAGAAAAAGTTTTTTAGCAGATGCCTATTTTGTAAGCAGCAATGCTGTAACAGAAAAAGGTGAATTATATAATGTAGATGGAAATGGGAATAGAGTTGCAGCTATGCTCTATGGTCCTGATAAGGTAATAGTAATTGTAGGTGTGAATAAAATAGTTAAAGATGTGGATGAAGCTATTAAAAGAACAAAAGGCTGTGCCGCACCAGCTAATACTAAGCGTCTAAATAGGAATACACCTTGTACAAAAGTTGGTTATTGCGTAGAGTGCAGTAGTGATGAAAGAATCTGCAATGATTACGTATTAATGAGAAAACAAGCTCAAAAGGGAAGAGTAAAAGTTATAATAGTAGGAAAAGAATTAGGATATTAATTTTAAAATTGTAGTGTTGTATTAAAGGGAACTACCGAGCAAAGTAGTGGATAGTTCCCTTTAATACTGCAGGTTAATGCAGGTAACTGTTTCCGTCAAGAGGAATTAAAAATTGTAAACCAGGTGATTTAGATGCAAAACCAACGGCATATATAGTGTAAAATCTATTTGGAGCTAGCCTAATATTAGGTACCGTCAATACTATGTTATTAGTGCCAGCTATTCTCATTTGTAGAGTATATGTGCCTGCATTAACATTTATATATCGCTCAATTTCTTTATAAGCTACGTCGCTAAATAGTTTTGTACCATTTGGAAGAGTTATATCTACATTTGGGGCATCTGGTGATAAATGAACGAATCTTATAGAAGCTTTTCCAGGGGTTATTGGTATACGTGGATCCTCTATTGGCAGTAAACTGATATCGGAAAGTTCTCCTATAACAGCAATAGTATAAATTCTTCCGTTAGGTATAAATATATTAGTATTAATAACAGGGTTTACTGTAGTTCCTGCAGGAAAGACTTTTATGTTATATAATCCACCGCCAGGTAATGGTATATACTGAGAAAATCCTCTGTAGCTTAGGTTTCGGAATACTGGAGAATTATTTACATATACGTCCACTGCTGGAGCATTTGGACTTGCATGAAGTACTCTTACATAGGTATCCGGGTCTGGATTTCTGTATTGCTTCTTGAGTCTTGGTAAGTGTGGACAATTAAACATTAATATATCACCCTTTAAAAATAATTCTAATAATATTAATATATGTTACTATTTAACCTATGACACAATTTAATATTAAAATAAAAAAATATTTGTTAAGTAGATATACATTTGTTTTAGTTGAAAATATATTTGCACAGACTGAATAGGTTTAAAGAAACTGGTGTGCTGCTCATATCAATGTAGTCCATTGGATAACTACCATCCCAAGGATAGATTGATATGTATTTTTCGTTGTATACATTAATTATAAGTTTCTCTTTACTAAAGGTAAGATAGATTTTGTAAGAAGGTTTATCTGGAAGATCCTTTGGCTTAGGTATAAAATTATTCTTATTAAAGGATTTTAGTAAATTTCTAATACTGTCTATGCTTTCCTTTTCAAGTTCTTTTTCTCTATAAAAGTTTGTGTTTAAGATTATTGCTTTGCAGGTTGATTCTAAAGTTAGATTTTTAGCTAAAATATTTGTGTAGTAGAAATTATTTGGTTTAGTTTTGTTAAAACTAATACTGTTTAAATTATAATTACACCCAATAAATAGGGTAGTTATAATAGTTAAAGTACCTAGAAAAAGCAATATTTTTTTCAATACATATCACCCTAATATAAATTATTCATAAATAACATTATGAAGTTAGGCTGAATTTTATTACTAAAATGAAGGTAACTTAGTATATAAACTATTTGATGCTCAGGAGGTATAGGTTTGAAATATAAAATTATAGCAGTAGATATGGATGGGACACTTTTAAATGACAATAAACATATATCTGAATATAACTTAGATATGATTAGTAAAGCTGTTGAAAAGGGAGTAAAGTTTGTAATAGCATCAGGAAGAATACCTGGTGGACTAAAGTTTTATGAAGCTACAGTAGCAAAGAATCAGCCGATGATTTGCTGTAATGGAGCTATTATACTAGATGAACATAAGGCTGCTATTTATTCAAATAAACTGAATAAAGAAGAGCTTTTAAAGATTATAGATGTTTTAAGAGAAAGTAAGGATACCTACTATCACTTTTATAGTGAGGATATTATATACAGTGAACAGTTTGGTCATGCAATAGAAAAATTCTATAAGTTTAATAGGACTGTAGATAGAGAGCATAGAATTGAGATTAGGATAATAGGTGATGCAAAAGAATATGTTAATGAAAAGGAATTAGAGATTAATAAAATTGTAGTTATGGATAATGATTTGGAGTATCTGTCTAAGTTAAGAGAGAGATTAGATAACATTGAAGGAATAGAAACTACAAAGTCAGGTATAGATAATATAGAAATAAATAGTAAAGGAGTAACCAAAGGTACTGCTCTTAAGCTTTTAGCAGACCATTATGGAGTTTCTATAGAAGAATGCATAGCAATTGGTAACGATGAAAATGATATCAGCATGATTAAATGTGCTGGCTTAGGGATTGCGGTACAAAATGCTACAGAATATGTGAAAGAAACAGCAGATTTTATTACTGAAAGAGATAACAATAATGGAGCGATAGCAGAGGTTATAGAGAGGTTTATATTAAGTGGTGAAGAATAGCAAGATTAGGAGTGATAACTTATGGAAGAAGTAAAAGTAGTATCAAAAAAAGATATTCAAACTAGGCTAAGAAGAATAGAGGGACAGATTAAAGGTATTGAGAAGATGGTTGAGGGGGATGTTTGTTGTAAAGATGTCCTAATTCAGGTTGCAGCAGTAAGAGCAGCCATTAATAAGGTAGGAGCATTAGTTCTAGAGAACTATGCAAAGACCTGTTTAATTTGTGGAGATGGTGAGAAGACACCAGAGGAAAAAATAGAAGAATTAGTATCAACTCTTACTATGTTCTTAAAGTAAATGAAGACAAGAGACGACGCAAGTTAGTATAACATTTCTTAACTTACGTCGTTTTTATTGACTAGTTACTTCTTGATTTATTAAATTTTGATTTTAATTTAACCCTAAATAAAACCATAGTTTTAGATATTGAAGATACCAAGAAAACTGTTACTGCTACAGTACCTGCAATGGCAATAGTTTGAATACCTAAAGTTAAGGAGGAATTTATATTACCTTGTACTGTTTCATACATGGTATAATACATGCCACCTCCTGGAACTAAAGGGATAATTGAGGATATAATAAAGGTAGTTACAGGAGCTTTAAGAACCCTAGCCATAATTTCGGAATAGGCTGAGGCAAAAATGGAAGCAATAAAAAAACAAAAAGTATTGGGAATATGCAAATAAGAAGAAGTAAATAAATAGAGAAACCAGGTAATACCGCCGCCTAAAGATGCAAAAATCAAGTTTTTACCTCTTATATTAGCTAAAATGCTAAAAGATAGCGTAGCAATGAATGTGTATATAGAACTTAATATCATATTTTAACCCTCCAATAAAAGAAACCAAATCTTCATTGTAGCTCCTGTTCCTACGGCAATGGCAATAGCTATCAAAAAGGCTTCAACACCTCTAGAAATGCCAGCAATCAAATCACCGGCTATTGTATCTCTGATAGCGTTTGTTATAGCAAGTCCAGGAACAAGAAGCATAATTGATCCAATAATAATCTTATCTGCATGAGCACCAATACCAAGATGAACACTTAATAAAGCAACTAAGGCTGCCAGTGCACCACATAAGGTGTTGACAAAAAAGTCGTTGGTTTGTAAAAAACCTAATAATGTAGATGTTGATTTAATTAAACAACCTATAATAAAGGATACAAAAAAATCTCTTAAATTTCCTCCAAAAACTAAGGCAAAGAAAGCGGCAGTTATCCCTGAGAACAGTATATTTACCTTTATACTATAGGATTTGGAGTTTTCGACTTTATGAAGCTCACTCTCAATATATTCTAAGGTAAAGCCTTTATTTTTTATATTTCTAGATATATCGTTAACTTGAGAGATTTTCTCTAAATTTAGGCTTCGTTTTTTTATTCTTTTAATGATAGATATATTTTGACCATACTCACTAGAAGCAGATACGATTATAGCTGTAGGAGTGGCAAAGGGCTCTACAATTTTAATATTATAAGCATTACATATTCTTATAATGGTTTCTTCAACTCTATAAATCTCTCCACCGTTTTCTAATATAATCTTACCAGCATAAGTAGCTATATTTAAAACTCTACTAATATCCATACTATATTCTCCTTTATATTTAGTCTAAAACTTACTTTCATCAAATTACTCATCAAGTATTATAACATAAAAAATTCATAATAAAATATGAATTAATTACTTTTAAACTTAACTTTTTAAACTATAATATTTGTTATTATTTATAAAGAAAATATTTAGGCATTACCTGCATAAATTGCAGGAAAAACTCTATAATTTAATATGGAATAAAATATTTTTAAGCTTAACAAATAGCTGAAAATACATTTAGTAAAAAGGGGTGTAGATAGTGAATTTTGAGAATTTAGAAATTATTGATAAGGATATTTTTGAAGTAATTGAGAAGGAAAGGTTAAGACAGGAAGAAGGTATAGAATTAATTGCTTCAGAAAACTTTACTAGTAAGGCTGTAATGGAGGCTATGGGCTCCTATTTAACAAATAAGTATGCAGAAGGGTATCCTGCAAAACGATATTATGGTGGATGCCATATAGTAGATATTGCAGAAGATCTAGCAAGGGATAGGATGAAAAAACTATTTAATGCAGAGTATGCAAATGTTCAACCTCATTCAGGTTCTGGTGCTAACATGGCGGTATATATGACTGTACTAAAGCCAGGAGATACAGTTTTAGGTATGAATTTAGCTCACGGTGGTCACTTAACCCATGGAAGTAGCGTAAGTTTTTCTGGAAAGCTGTACAATTTTATCTCTTACGGAGTTAGTGAAGAGACAGAGAGAATAGATTACGATGAAATGAGAAGATTAGCTTTAGAGAATAAACCTAAAATGATAGTATCTGGCGCTAGTGCTTATCCTAGAGAAATAGATTTTAAGAGAATAAAGGACATATGTGATGAGGTAGGAGCTTATATGATGGTTGATATGGCACATATAGCAGGATTAGTTGCTGCAGGAAAACATATGTCTCCTGTACCTTATGCAGATTTTGTTACTACAACAACGCACAAAACTCTTCGTGGTCCAAGAGGAGGAGCAATTCTTTGCAAAGAAAAGTATGGAAAAGATTTAGATAAAACTATTTTTCCAGGAACTCAGGGGGGACCTCTAATGCATATAGTTGCTGCTAAAGCTGTATGTTTTGGAGAGGCTTTAACTGATGATTACAAAGAATATATAAACCAAGTAGTTAAGAATTGCAAGATTTTAGCAGAGGAATTATTAAACTATGGATTTAGGTTAGTTACAGGTGGCACAGATAACCACCTAATATTATTAGATTTAACTAATAAAAATATAACTGGTAAGGATGCTGAAGAATTGCTAGATTCAGTAGGAATTACTGTGAATAAAAATGCAGTTCCTTTTGATAAACTTGGAGCAAATGTCACTAGCGGAATAAGAGTTGGTACTGCTGCTGTGACTACTAGAGGATTTAGGGAAGAGGAAATGAAAAAAATAGCCCATTTTATAAATTATGTAATAGAAAATAAAAATGGGAACTTATCAGATGTGAAAAAAGAGGTGAAGGAACTTTGCAGTAAATTCCCAATTTACAAATAAAATTCAGCTTAATAAATCTTTACTTCAAAAGACTATGTAAGTTACTAAATAAAAAAGCGTACCTGAATATTATTTGCCTTTGTAATAGTTTTTAAATATATCACATATAATTTACAAAAGTTATTTTCTAAAGATTAGAAAAAGGCGGGGATTAGTAAATGATAAAAAGGGGTAGCTGGATTGAAGTTGAAGACCTAGTGCATCTTTCTAAAGGTTTGACCGTTAAAATTTTTACTAGAGGATGTTGTCTAAGTGATTGTGATATTGGAGAGATGGTAGAGGTGAAAATTATTACAGGTCATGTGGCCAAGGGAAACGTTTCCAAAGATAGGCCTCTTTATAACTCTATTTCTAAATTAGGTAAGGACACAAGGGAAGTTCTAATGATAAGTACTTAGAAGAAAATAATATTAGCTCAAAATTTCTGTCATGTGGAAATTTTGGGCTAATATTATTTTGGTTCTGAAATTAATGTTCGGAGTTTATGGTTTGTGTGTATATTTTTTTAAATATATATATTTGCTATTTTTAAAAATATCCTTCTATGTTATAATATATACGAATAAAACAAAGGGTTTATTTAAAAACGTTCGTAAATTCTAGTATGGGGGGAAGTTTTAATGAAAAAAGCTGTAAGGAGACTACTAGTAGAAAAAAAGGAAGGAATGAATGCAGAAGCTGAAAACATTCTTAGGGACCTTAAAGAAAGTTTATCTATTAAAGAACTAGAATCCATAAGGATAATTAACAGATACGATATATCAGGTATAGAGGATGAGGAGTATGAAAGTGCAAAACATATAATTTTTTCTGAAAAGACAGTAGATAACATATATGAAGAAGAAATTAGTATAGAAAAAAATGAGAGAGTCTTTGCAGTGGAATACCTTCCAGGCCAATATGATCAAAGGGCAGACTCTGCATCTCAGTGTATCCAAATTCTTACCCAAGGGGACAAACCCCAAGTTCTAACATCAAAATTATACATAATAAAAGGCAATATATCTGAAGAAGACTTTATCAGGATAAAAGACTATTGTATAAACACAGTAGATTCCAGAGAAGCTCTTTTAGAAAAAATAGAAGACTTAGAACTACAATTACAAACACCAGATTCAGTAGAGGTTTTAAAGGATTTTATAATATTTAGTGATGAACAACTTGAAGATTTCATGGAAAATAGACAGTTAGCTATGAGCTTTGAAGATATTAAATTATGTCAGAAGTATTTTAAAGACATAGAAAAAAGAAACCCAACTATTACGGAAATTAAGGTAATTGATACCTATTGGTCCGATCACTGCAGGCATACAACCTTTATGACAGAATTAGATAATATAGATATAGAACAAGGAAAGTTAGCCATTCCAATAAAAAAGGCCTATGAGGAATATCTAAGTATCAGAAGAAGCTTATATAAAGAGAAAGAAAAACCAAAGACACTTATGGATATGGCTACCATAGCTATGAAAGAGTTAAGGGGAAAAGGATTACTTGAGGATTTAGATCAGTCTGAAGAAATAAATGCTTGTAGTATTGTTGTAGATGCGGAAATTGATGGCAGCATAGAAAAGTGGCTTGTAATGTTTAAAAATGAAACTCATAATCACCCAACAGAAATTGAACCCTTTGGAGGTGCTGCTACTTGCCTGGGAGGTGCAATAAGGGACCCTCTTTCAGGAAGAGCATACGTATATCAAGCTATGAGGGTTACAGGAAGCGGTGATCCTAGGACAAATGTTGAAAATACGCTTCAAGGCAAATTACCACAAAAGAAAATAACTACAGAGGCAGCTCATGGATACAGTTCTTATGGAAATCAAATAGGATTAGCTACTGGACAGGTTGCAGAAATATATGATGAAGGATATGTGGCTAAAAGAATGGAAGTAGGTGCAGTTATTGCAGCTGCTCCTATGAAGAACGTTATAAGGAAAAGACCTATAGCAGGAGATACAGTGTTACTGGTAGGAGGAAGGACTGGAAGAGACGGTTGTGGTGGAGCAACAGGCTCATCTAAAAAGCATACAGAAAATTCAATACTGAGCTGTGGTGCGGAAGTTCAAAAGGGAAATCCAGTTATAGAAAGAAAAATACAGAGACTTTTTAGAAAAGAAAAGGTCAGTGGTTTAATTAAAAGATGCAATGATTTTGGAGCTGGTGGAGTGTCTGTAGCAATAGGAGAGCTTGCAGAGAGTTTAAACATAAATTTAGATCTAATACCTAAGAAGTATGAAGGACTAGATGGTACAGAGCTTGCCATATCAGAATCACAGGAGCGTATGGCAGTGGTGGTAGCAAAGGAAGATGAAGAGAAGTTTATAGAGTACGCTAAAGAAGAAAATCTTGAGGCTACAACTGTAGCAGTAATAACCAATGACAGAAGGTTAAGAATGAATTGGAGAGGAAGCGATGTTGTAAATTTGAGCAGAGACTTTCTAGATACTAATGGCGTAAGAGGAAAGGCTGATGTGTTGGTTAAAGCACCAGAAGAGAGTAATAACTTTTTCGGGATCTCAAAAGGCAGATTAGGTTCTAATGCTGAAGGTAGGGAACCGAAAAATTTAAAGGAAAAGTGGCTTAATACTTTGAGTCAATTAAATATATGCAGTCAAAAAGGGTTAGTAGAAAGATTTGATAGTACAATTGGAGCTGGAACTGTATTAATGCCTTTTGGTGGAAAATATCAGTTAACACCAGCGGAAGGAATGGTAGCTAAGCTTCCTGTTCTAAATGGAGAAACCAAAACAGGAACTATTATGACTTATGGTTATAATCCGGACATAGCAAAATGGAGTCCATTTCATGGAGCAGTATATGCAGTAGTAGAGTCTGTAGCAAAGATTGTCGCTTGTGGTGGAGATGCGGGGGCAGTACGACTTACCTTCCAAGAGTATTTTGAGAAATTAGGAAAAGACCCTGTTAAATGGGGAAAACCTTTCTCAGCACTATTAGGTGCTTTGTATGCTCAGAGAGAGTTAGGTATTGCAGCAATTGGAGGAAAGGACAGTATGAGTGGAACTTTTAAAGATTTAGATGTACCACCTACATTAGTTTCCTTTGCTGTTAATCCAGTTAACGTAGATAAAGTAGTTTCTCCAGAATTTAAAAAAGCAGGTAGCAGAGTTTTAATCCTTCCAGTTCCTATAGATGAGCATCAGCTACCAAACTTTGAAGTTTTAAAGAAGAATTTGTCAAAGATAACTTCAATGATTGGCAGAGGAGAGGTTTTATCAGCTTCCACTGTTAGAAGAGGCGGTATCTGCGAAGCTATAAGTAAAATGAGCTTCGGAAATAAGATAGGAATGAAGTTTGCAGATTATATAGAAGAGAGAGAATTATTTGCCCCTAAATATGGCTCCCTTATACTAGAGATAGCTAGTGATTTAGATTTGAAAGAAAGATTAAAGAATATAGAATTTAAAGTTTTAGGAGAAACTCAAGAAAAGTCTTCTATAGACATAATGGAACTGACAATAGATATAGATGATATCATTGAAGCTTGGCAAGATACTTTAGAAAATGTTTTTGGGACAAAAGTTAAGTCTCCAGGAGAGAAAAGCACTTTTATAGATACAAATATGGAATTTTATGACCTTGAAAAAGCACAATCGGCAAATAGCAGTTATAGAGAAAAGGCAAATTCTCCATCAATTAAGTTAGCTAAACCGAAAGTATTTATACCAGTTTTTCCGGGTACAAATTGTGAATATGATTCAGAAAGAGCCTTTCTAAAAGCTAGAGCAGAGGTAGAGATGATGATATTTAAAAACTTAAGGGGAAAGGATATTGAAAAATCTATAGATAAAATGGTAAGAATTATAAACTCCTCTCAAATAATAATGCTGCCAGGAGGCTTTAGTGCTGGAGATGAACCAGATGGCTCTGGTAAGTTTATAGCTACTGTGTTTAGAAATCCGAAAGTAAAGGAAGCGGTTATGGAGCTTTTGAAAAATAGAGATGGATTAATGCTTGGCGTATGCAATGGCTTCCAAGCACTTATTAAACTAGGCCTAGTTCCTTTTGGGGAAATAAGAGATATAGAGGAAGACTGCCCAACTCTTACCTATAATAAGATAGGAAGACACGTTTCAACTATGGTAAATACTAAAATAGTATCTACTATTTCACCTTGGTTTAATAAGGTAAGGGTTGGAGATATTCATACTGTACCTGTATCTCACGGCGAAGGAAGATTTGTTGCTACTAAAGATGTTTTAGATAATCTTATAAAAAATGGACAGATAGCAACTCAATATGTGGACTTCAATGGAAACCCTACTAATGATATTAAGTTTAATCCTAATGGTTCTCTTTATGGGATTGAAGGAATAACAAGTCCGGATGGAAGAGTTCTTGGGAAGATGGCACATTCGGAAAGAATAGGGGATAATGTGCTTAAGAATATTCTAGGAAACAAAGACCAAAAAATATTTGAAGCTGGAGTAGAATATTTCAAGTAGAATTTTTGTAAAGATAATTTTTAAAGTAAACCGCTAAGGTACAAAAACATAACACTTAACATTTCCTATAAAGTACTGTAAAGAAGAATATTTAAATAGTTATATGAGTTACTTTGTAGTTATTGTGATAAAAGCATTAATAGTCCTACTTGTTAGAGGATTATTAGTGTTTTTATTCATGGAGAAAGTTTTAACTAATATCGGTAACCACTTCTCTAAAAGAAGCATAGGATAATATAATAGTGCTAATTTAGGAGGATCTTATGGGAAAGCACAAAAAGGCTAATCTGGTTAGACAGAATAGTGCTAATCTATCACAATCAACTGTAAAGCCTGAAGTAATCAATCCTAAAAGGAAAAAGAAAAGGATTATAGGAGAAGTTAAAGAAAAAAGACAAAAGAATGTTAAACACTTTTTGAAAGAAGACTTAACTTTTGAAGCAGCTATCTATAATGAGGATGTTCATTACTATAGTGATGGTCAGTGGAAAGACATAGATAACTCAATAATAGATGGTAAAGATGAAGAAAATAATGATGTATTTGAAAATAAAGAAAATGACATTAAAATCAAGATTGCTAAAAAGGTTAAGAATAAGAAATTAGTAACTATTAAAAAAGATAAATATGAAATCTCTTGGGGAATTGATAAAGCTTCAAATTCTGATGCTAAAGTAAAAGGTAAGGAAAAATCCAGATCTAAAAGAGAGCATCAATCTAGAAATAAAAGTAGCGATAAAAAAGTCAAATATAGACAACAGCAAGATGAAGGCAAAATCATTGAAGCTGAAAATCTAAATAAAAAAACTCTAAAAAACATCTCCTCTACAGTAGAATTTCCAAATGTGTATCCCAATATAGATTTACAATACACTATCATTTCAAATAATCTAAAAGAAAGCATTATTATTAAAAGTAAAGTAGATAATCCTGTATTTACTTTTAATTTAAATGTAAAAAATTTAGTACCGAAGCTCCAGCAGGATTATACAATAATATTTTATGATGACAAAGACACATCAAAAGCGGTATTTAAGTTTGACCCACCCTTTATGTATGATGGAAATGGAGAGACAAGTAAGGATATTAAAATAACTCTTGTTGAAGATAAAAAAGGCTATAATTTGTCGTGGACTCCAAATAACGATTGGTTAAAGGATGCTAACAGAAAATATCCAGTTACTATAGATCCAACAATTTCAACACCACAGGAAGCTAAAAGTATTTTTGATAGCTATATATCTTCAAATTACCCAAATTCAAACTATGGAAAAAGTGTTGCTCTAAGAGTAGGAAAATTTAATGATTTTGGTGTCACAAGAAGCTTTATTAGCTTTACACTGCCAACAGATAAGTTAACGTCCGGTGACTTAGTAGTAGGAGCTTATCTAAACTTAAACTTGGCAATATTAAACTATGATAAACGACAGGTTAATGTTTATAAGGTGATGGCACCTTGGGATCCAGCAAGTATAAATTGGAGCAATGCACCGGCAGTAAACGATAAAAGAATAGAAGATTACCAGCTAGTTAACGATACTGCAGGCAAATGGGTTGCATGGGACATAACAAGAGTGGTAAAGGAATGGCTTAGGGACGGTGCAAACTATGGATTAATGCTTAGAAACAGTGATGAAAATGCTAGCTATAATCAGTTTTTTTCCTCAGATGTAAGTGATTATGATGAGTACGGCAATAATCTTGCCATAGCTAGACCAGTAATAGCAATACAGTATGTTAATAATTCAGGACTAGAAAACTACTGGACTTATCACTCTCAGGATGTGGGAAGAGCAGGAACTGGGTATGTTAACGATTTTAATGGTAATCTTGTCTTTATCCATAATGATGTAAGTATGAGCGGCAGCAAAATGCCAATTACTTTAAACCATGTGTTTAATAGCAATGAAAAAGACATTGTTTCTGGGTATGGAAATGGATGGAGG